>DASXAP010000305.1:0-11982 GCA_036406655.1 Xanthobacteraceae bacterium
CGAGGACGAAGGCGTCGCCGTGGCGGAGATGCTGGCCGGACGAGCCGGCCACGTGAACTACGAGGTCATTCCCAACGTCGTCTACACCTTCCCGGAAGTGGCTTCGGTGGGCAAGACCGAGGAGGATCTGAAGGAGGCCGCAACTCCCTACAATGTCGGCAAGTTTCCGTTCACCGCCAATCCTCGCGCCAGGGTCAACCATCAGACCGAGGGCTTCGTGAAGATCCTGGCCGACGCCGCGACCGACCGCGTGCTCGGCGTGCACATCGTCGGAGCCGACGCCGGCAACATGATTGCCGAGGCTGCGGTTGCCATGGAGTTCGCGGCCGCCGCCGAGGATATCGCGCGCACCTGTCACGCCCATCCCACCCTGCCCGAGGCGGTCAAGGAAGCGGCGCTGGCGGTGGGCAAGCGAGCGATCCATATCTAGCCGATGCGCCGGCTTGCCCGCCCGTTCCTGATCCTGCTGGCTCTCATCTTCCTGTTCGAGGCGTGGCTCTGGCAGTGGCTCGCCCCGGTCGTCGCTTGGATCGTGGCGCGGCTCCCGTTGCCGGCGATCAAGGCGGCGGTCTCGGCCTGGATCGGGCAACTGGCGCCGGCGGCCACGCTCGGCGTCTTCGTCGTCCCGGTGGCGCTGCTGCTGCCGCTGAAATTCGTCGCCGTCTGGATGCTGGCCCGGGGCTATTGGCTGGGCGCGCTCGCGGTGCTCGGCTTCGCCAAGCTGGTCGGGGTCGGGGTCACCGCCTTCATTTTCAACCTGACCCGGCCGAAGCTCCTGCAGCTCGCCTGGTTTCGCGCCGTCTATGACCGGGTCATGCTCTGGCTCGATCGGGCGCACGCGCTGATCGAGCCGGTCAAGCAGCGGCTCCGCAACCTCCTGCGCCTGCTCGCACCCGGGCGGGCCGGGCGGGCACTGCGGCTGCTCGAGCGGATTCGCCGGCGCATGCAGACGGCCAGGGGGAGCGCGTGAGCCGCGGCTGGCTCAATGCGCGCCGCCCGCCGACAGCTGCTCGACCCAATGCATCGCCTCGTGCGTCGCCTCCGGAGCGAACAGCCCGAGCGCCATGAAGGCAATGCCGAGAGCTCCGAGGCCGCCCGCCGTGTAGGCCAGCGCCATGATCCCGGTAATGATCGCCGTAGACGCGAGCACGATGCCGATCTGATAGGCGGCCGACGCGAGCTCGTACTGGTGGTACCTGGCGAGCGCGAGGTCGCGGTCGCGCTCGGCGGCCTTGGCGCGCGCCATGAGCTCCTTGCGGCCTTCCCCGGTCTCGGGCTCCGACTCGTAGCGTGCCACCGTCGTGTTCCAGGCGTCTACCTGCTTGCCGATCGCCGCCTTGCTCTCGTCGCTGGTCGCGCCTGCCGCGAGGAGCGCCATCGCCTGGGCTGCCGTGCGTAGCGTAGTCTGCCGGACGGTCTTGGCCTGGAAGAACGACCAGGTATCGGAGGATCTGATGTTGTCGGTGAGTGCCGAGGTCTGGGCGCTCTTGCCGAGCGTCTCCGACAATGCCAGCCCCAGCACCAGGAACGCGATGACCAGCGCTATCTTCTTGTTCGAATGCGCGGCGTGCTCGACATGCTCGGCGTGCTCCAGCTGCTCGTGCGATCCAGGCATTCCTCGCCCCCTCGATGACCGTGAGGAAGCGACGATTGAACGAACCGAAGGGGAGTCGCAAGAGGGTGATGCGCAGTCGGAGCCGGTCTTCGAGTCAGGGCCGCGGATGCGTGCTGCGATAGACCTCGAGCAGCCGTTCGACGTCCACCGCGGTGTAGATCTGCGTGGTCGAAAGCGAGGCATGGCCGAGCAGCTCCTGGATCGCGCGCAGGTCGCCGCCGCGCGCGAGCAGGTGGGTGGCGAAGGAGTGGCGCAATGCATGCGGCGTGGCGCTCTCCGGCAGGCCGAGCGCGCCGCGCAGCTGCGCCATGGCGAGCTGGATCACGCGGGGCGACAAAGGGCCGCCCCTGGCGCCGACGAACAGAGGGCCTTCGCCGGCCAGGGTGTAGGGGCACAGCGCGATGTACTCGGCGATGAGATCGGCGACCTGCCGCAGCACCGGCACCATTCGCGGCTTGTTGCCCTTGCCGGTCACGACGATGACGTCGCGGCCACCCGGCGCATCCTTGCGCTCGAGGCCGAGCGCCTCGGATATGCGAAGCCCCGAGCCGTAGAGCAGCGCCAGCACCGCCGCATCCCGGGCGAGCACCCAGGTCGGGCGCTCCTCGCCGGCGCGCAAGCCCGGCTCGGCGATGCGCTTTGCGGCGTCGACCGGGAGCGGCTTGGGAAGCGTCTTCGCGAGCTTCGGCCCGCGCACCGCGGCGATTGCGGCGATCCTGCCCTTGCCGTTGCGTTCCAGGAAACGCGAGAACGAACGGAGGCCGGCGAGATTGCGCATCAAGGACCGGCTGCCGATGCCGTCCGAGCGCCGGTTCGCCATGAATGCGCGCAGGTCGACGGGCGCGAGCCGCGCCAGGCTGTCCAGCGTGGCGCGCCCCTCGCGTTGCTCGTTGAGGAAGCCGAGGAACTGACGCAGGTCGCGCGCATAGGCCTCCACGGTCCTGGGCGACATCCGCCGCTCCGCCGACAGCTGGGCGAGCCAGCGGGCGACCTCGGCCGCCAGGCTCGGGGCGGCCAAGGGACGCCAGGGGTCGTTTGCGGTCATCGACATCGAGCCACGAGACCTGTAGGGCCGAAGGCGAGGGGTTGGCGGGCCGCACGGCGGTGCGCGGGATGAAGGCTTACCGGATTCCCTACGCCGGTGCGCGTTGCCCGCGCGCATGATCACACCGGGCTCTTTACTCTCCGTTAAGCCCGAGGGGATCGGGACCGGGTCGGTGCATGAGCAGGCGCGTCGTCGATGTTCTTCTTCCGGTCGCTCTCGACCGCGCCTACTCCTATCGGGTGCCGGATGGGCTCGAGCTCGAGCCGGGCGACTTCGTGACCGTGCCGCTCGGCTCGCGTGCCTCGACCGCCGTGGTCTGGGCGGAAAATCGCGAGCCCAGCCCGCGACTCGACAACCGGATGAAGGAGGTCGAGGCGAAGCTCGACATGGTGCCGCTCAAGGCGGAGCTGCGCCGTTTCGTCGATTGGGTTTCCGCGTATACGGTCAGCCCGCGCGGCATGGTGCTGCGCATGATCCTGCGGCGCGCCGAGCATCTCGGTCCCGCGCGCGAGCGCCTGGGCGTCCGAATCGGCGGTCCGGCTCCCGAGCGCATGACGGCGGCGCGCGAGCGGGTGCTTGCGCTGCTCGCCGGCGGTGTCGCATGCGGCAGGACCGAGCTGGCACACGAGGCGGGAGTCTCGACCGGCGTCGTCGACGCGCTCGTCGACGCGGGCACGCTCGAGAGCCTGGTGCTTCCGCCCGAGCCGGTGGCACGGGCGCCCGATCCGGAGTTTCGTTCTGCCGATCTCTCGGCTGCGCAATCGGCAGCCGCGGAGGCGCTGCGCTCCCGCATCGGCGCCGGCGGCTACGGCGTGGTCCTGCTCGACGGGGTGACCGGCTCGGGCAAGACGCAGGTCTATTTCGAGGCGATCGCCGAGGTGATCCGGCGCCGCCGGCAGGCGCTGGTCCTGGTGCCCGAGATCGCCTTGACCAGCCAGTTCCTCGACCGGTTCGCCGAGCGGTTCGGAGTGCGGCCGGCCGAGTGGCACTCGCAGCTGGCGCCGCGGCTGCGCGCGCGCACCTGGAGCGCGGTGGTGTCGGGCGAGATCGCGGTGATCGTCGGGGCGCGCTCGGCGCTGTTCCTGCCCTATGCCGATATCGGTCTCATCGTCGTCGACGAGGAGCACGATCCCGCCTACAAGCAGGAGGACGGCGTTCGCTATCACGCGCGCGACATGGCTGTCGTGCGGGCGCGGGGCGCGGCGATCCCGATCGTGCTGGCGTCGGCGACGCCGTCGGTCGAGACCGAGGTGAACGCGCGCCGCGGCCGCTACCACCGGCTGCAGCTGCCGGAACGCTTCGGCGGAGCGCATCTGCCGGTCATCGAGCCGATCGACCTGCGTCTCGACCCGCCGCCGCCCGGGCGCTTCATCGCGCCTTCGCTCGTCGCCGCCGTGAAGGCCGGCATCGAGCGCGGCGAGCAGGCGCTCCTGTTCCTCAACCGGCGCGGCTATGCGCCGCTGACCTTGTGCCGGCGGTGCGGGTTCCGCTTCGCGTGCCCCAACTGCGACGCCTGGCTCGTTGATCACCGCTTCAGGCGGCGTCTGGTGTGCCACCATTGCGGCTTTGCGATGCCGCCTCCGCTCGAGTGCCCGCAATGCCGGGCGACGGAGTCGCTGGCGGCGGTCGGGCCCGGCGTCGAACGCCTGCAGCAGGAAGCAACCGATCTCTTCGCGGAGGCCCGCATCCTCGTGCTTTCCAGCGACCTCGTCGAATCGGTCGACCGGCTGCGGCACGAGCTTGATGCTGTCGCCCAGGGTCGCTTCGACATCGTGATCGGCACCCAGCTCGTCGCCAAGGGCCATCATTTCCCGAAGCTCAGCCTTGTCGGCGTGGTCGACGCCGATCTCGGGCTTTCGAACGGCGATCCACGCGCGGCCGAGCGCACCTTTCAATTGCTGCATCAGGTCATCGGACGAGCCGGGCGGGAGGAACGTCGTGGGCTGGGGCTGCTGCAGACGCATCAGCCCGAGCACCCGGTGCTGCGCGCGCTCGTCGCCGCGGACCGCGAGGCGTTCTATGCCAGCGAGATCGAGCAGCGCGAGAAGACCGGATATCCGCCCTTCGGGCGCCTCGCGGCGCTGCTGGTCTCGGCGGGCGAACGGGCGGCGGCAGAGAGCTTCGGGCGCCGGCTGGTCGCGGCAGCCCCGCGCGCCGATGCGGTCCGCGTTCTGGGGCCGGCGGAAGCGCCGCTCGCCGTGGTGCGCGGACGCCATCGCTTCCGGGTGCTGGTGAAGTCGCCTCGCGGGTTCGACCTGTCGGCTTATCTGCGGCAATGGATCGCCGCCGCGCCGCCACGCACGCGAAACCTGAAGCTCGAGATCGACGTGGATCCGCAGAGCTTCCTGTAGTCCAACTGTCCCGGCTCAGCCTGACGGGGCTGGGGGGCGATGCAGGCTCAGCGCAAGCCCGAGCACCGTCAGCGCGACGGCGGAAAGCGCGAGGGGGATGAACGCGGCCCACGGCCGCCCGGTCAGATCCCAGGCGGCGCCGCAGATCACCGGGATGATCATGGCGCAGCTGTAGCCGATCGTGAACATGCCAGCGGAAGCGCGCTGCACCTCGCCGGGCGCGGCGAGCCGCGGTGGAAAGGCGAGCATGAGCACGAAGGTGACGGCAAGCGAGAAGCCGAGCACGACCGTCGCGGCGACGATCCAGATCCCGCTTGCGAGGGCGATGGCGACCACGGCGGCGACCGTGCCCAGCCCGAAAACCAGGAACGGCCAGGCCCGCCGCTGCCAATGCTCGGCGGTGACGAGGAGCAGCGTCGAGGCGACGAGCTGCGAGCCGGCGAGGGAGCCCAGGGCTGCCGCGGTCAAGTCGGGACGGCCGATGCTGACGAGATAGTCCGGCAGAAAGGCGTTGGCCCCGAAGTACAAGGCGTTGTTGGCCCCGAAGCTCAGGCCGAGAAGCCAGGTCAAGGGATGCTTCCAGTCCGGCCACCAGCGCGGCATGCTCGCCTGCCGCAGGGGGCCCGGCCCGACGCGCGGGGCGACCGCGGGGAGAAGAGCCGCCGCGACCAGGAGCGGAGCCGCCCACACCAGGAGATCGAGCCGCCAGCTTTGTCCGACCAGCGGCAATACCATAGGCAGCGTGAGCGCCGGGCCGGCGAACCCGCCGACCAGCATCCCATTGCTCGACACCGCGGTGGCAAGGCCGATGCGCCGCGGCAGCCACTCGCGCACGAGCGTAGGCAGCGCCGGCTGCATGACCGCGATCCCGAGTGCCATCAGCAGCGTCGCGAGATAGAGCAGCGGCACATCGACGGCGGCGGCACGCGCGGACGCCGCAAGCGCCGTGGCCACGAGGCCGGCCACGAGCGTCCGGCTCACGCCGATTCGCGTGATCAGCAGCGAGCCGGGGACGGCCGCCAGCGCCCAGACCAGCAGCGGCAGGCCGATCAGCAGGCCCACCTGCGTCTCCGACATGCCGAGATCGTCGTGGATAAGCGGAATGATCGGCGGGATTGCGCCGACGGTGACGCGCAGCGATGCACCGAGCAGCCACAACAGGCAGATGAGCTTCAGGGCAGCAAGGCTGGAGCGGTGGTCGCCACCGGGCGTGCTGGGCAACTGCATCGGGGCTCGGATGGTTGCGGGCTGAGGAGTCGATCTATCGTCCGGGAGGGTCGATCGACCGCGGCTGCGGCAGGCGTGTCGCCGGCGTCAGCAGCACGCAGGCGGCGGCGACGAAGATGAACGCGAATCCGATCAGGTCGGCCATTGTCGGACGCTCGCCCAGCGCCAGCATGGAAGCGAAGAGGCCTACCACCGGCACATTCAGCAGGCCCAGTGCCGCGGTCGTGGCGGGCAGCCGCCGCACGATCTCGAACCAGAGCGAGTAGGCCACGGCAGAGCCGGCGATTCCGGCGAAGACGAGCGCGAGCAGGCTACGCGTGCGCGCCGTCCACAGGTGCAGCGCACCCTCGACCGGCAGCAGGCAGGCGGCGGAGATGACGAGGGCGACGATCATCTGCCAGGCGGAAGTTGCCAGCGGATCGGCATCGATTTGCGCCCACTTCACATAGACGGTCCCCGCAGCCCAGCACACCGCCGCCGCCAGTGCGAGCCCCAGCCCGATGAAATCGGGCGACCCGAGCTGCGGATAGAGCAGCACCGCCAGCCCGATCATGCAGAGCATGAGCGACAGCCCGCGCATGCCGGTCAGCCGCTCGCCGAGCACGAAGCGGGCGAGCAGCGCCGCCCAGATCGGCATCGTGTAGCTGACGACGGCAACTCGGGATGTGGTGGTCGCGAGCTGCGCGAAGGCGGTGAAGACGGAGAATGCGGCGACGTTCAGGCAGCCGGAGACCACGACATGCAGGCGCGCGACGAAGCCGCCAATCCGCAGCTCGCGCCGCTGCCAGAAGGCGAGCGCGAACATTGCCGCGGCCCCGAGCACGCTGGTCGCCACTCGCATGCTGAACGGCGGTATGTCGTCGAGCGCGATCCGCAGCGCGGGCCAGGTCGAGCCCCAGGCGAGCGCAACCCACACCAGCAGAAGCCGCGCGCCGGCGTCGATGTGGCCATGCTTGGCGGTGCGCAGGGTCGAGCTCCCGGGAACTTGCAGGGTCTGGGACGAGGCTCGCTGGTGTAGCATCCGCACCTGCCGGCCGGGCAGGGCCTGCGAGCGGGCGTATGGCCAGCCAAACGCTGCGGCTCGTCTTGTTGCACCGCAGATGACGGTGTGTTAGCAAACCGCGCGATTTTTCGCGGGGCCCTCAGCGGCGCGCCGGCGCTTTCCGCGAAGCGAAGCTCAGCTGATTTCAAGGGCTTGGCGCCCACCGTCGGGGACGGTGCCGAGTCAATGGAATTGCGTGAAGGCCGAACCCGGGATGACAGGCGAAGACAGCATTGTTTCCGGCATGGCGGGTCGCTACGCGACTGCCGTGTTCGACCTCGCGCTCGAGCAGGACGCGATCGATGCCGTGCGCGCCGATCTCGACCGGTTCGACGCGCTCGTCCGCGAGAGCGCCGATCTCGCCCGCCTGGTTCGCAGCCCGGCCTTCAGCACCGACGAGCAATTGCGGGCGCTCACGCCGGTGCTGGCGCACGCGGGAATTTCCGGGACGGCCGAAAGCTTCCTCAAGCTGGTCGCCGCGAACCGACGCCTGTTCGCGGTGCGCGACATGATCAAGGGGTTCCGCAAGCTCGTCGCCCGACACCGCGGCGAGATCACGGCCGAGGTGACGCTCGCGGAAGCGCCCGGCGCAGCGCAGCTCGCGGCGATAACCGACGCGCTCAAGGCAGTGACCGGCAAGCACGTGCAGGTCGATCTCAGGATCGATCCCGCGATCCTCGGCGGTCTCGTGGTCAAGCTCGGCTCCCGGATGGTCGACACCTCACTGCGGACCAGGCTGAACGGGATCAGGCAGGCGATGAAAGAGGCTTCTTGATGGATATCCGCGCCGCTGAAATTTCCGCAATCCTGAAGGAGCAGATCAGGAATTTCGGGCAGGAGGCCGAGGTCTCCGAGGTCGGCCAGGTGCTCTCGGTGGGCGACGGCATCGCCCGTGTCTACGGCCTCGACAACGTCGAGGCCGGCGAGATGGTGGAGTTCGAGGGCGGCGTGCGCGGCATGGCGCTCAACCTCGAGACCGACAACGTCGGCATCGTGCTCTTCGGCAACGACCGCGACATCAAGGAGGGCCAGACCGTCAAGCGCACGCGTGCCATCGTCGACGTGCCGGTCGGCAAGGGCCTGCTCGGGCGGGTGGTCGACGCCCTGGGCAATCCGCTGGACGGGGAGGGACCGATCCAGGCGAGCGAGCGCCGCCGCGTCGATGTGAAAGCCCCCGGCATCATTCCGCGAAAGTCGGTGCACGAGCCGATGGCCACCGGTCTCAAGGCCATCGATGCGCTGATTCCGATCGGCCGCGGCCAGCGCGAGCTCATCATCGGCGACCGCCAGACCGGCAAGAGCGCCATCATCCTCGATACCATCCTCAACCAGAAGCCGCTCAACGCCAGCAACGACGAGAAGATCAAGCTATACTGCGTCTATGTGGCGGTGGGGCAGAAGCGCTCGACGGTCGTCCAGTTCCGCAAGGTGCTGGAGGAGAACGGCGCCCTCGAATATTCGATCATCGTCGCCGCCACCGCCTCCGATCCCGCGCCGATGCAGTACCTGGCCCCGTTCGCCGGCTGCACCATGGGAGAATATTTCCGCGACAACGGCATGCACGCCGTCATCTTCTACGACGACCTGTCCAAGCAGGCGGTCGCCTATCGACAGATGTCGCTGCTGCTGCGGCGCCCGCCCGGCCGCGAGGCCTATCCGGGCGACGTCTTCTACCTGCATTCGCGGCTGCTCGAGCGCGCGGCCAAGATGAACGACGACAACCGGGCGGGCTCGCTCACCGCGCTGCCGGTGATCGAGACCCAGGCCAACGACGTGTCGGCATATATCCCGACCAACGTGATCTCGATCACCGACGGCCAGATCTTCCTGGAGACCGACCTGTTCTACCAGGGCATTCGGCCGGCGGTGAATGTCGGCCTCTCGGTATCGCGGGTCGGATCGGCGGCGCAGACCAAGGCGATGAAGAAGGTCGCCGGGCGGATCAAGGGCGAGCTCGCCCAATATCGGGAGATGGCGGCTTTCGCGCAGTTCGGCTCGGACCTCGACGCCACCACCCAGCGTCTGCTCAACCGCGGTGCGCGCCTCACCGAGCTGCTCAAGCAGCCGCAGTTCTCGCCGCTGAAGATGGAAGAGCAGGTGGTCCTGATCTATGCCGGGGTCAACGGCTATCTCGACCCGATAGCGGTCGACCGGGTGCGCGCGTTCGAGCAGGGGCTGCTGTCGCTGATGCGCAGCCGGCACCCCGGCATTCTCGAGTCGATCCGCGACAGCCGGGACCTCGACGATGCCACCGCGGGCAAGCTCAAGGGGGCCGTCGACGAATATGCCAAGACTTTCGCCTAGGCGGACGACCGGCGGCGGCGGGCGCGCCACATCATCCGCAGCCACATCATCCGTAGGGTGGGTGGAGCCCGCGCAGCGGGCGATACCCATCAGGTTCGCAACAGCAGGGGGCGATGGGTATCGCGCGTGCCGAGCGCGCGCTCAACCCATCCTGCGCGGGGCTCGGCTGAAGATCGGATGGCGGATCGGGTGCCGCGAGCTCGGGGGCGATCATCACCGTGAGCCCTTTTTTCCGCTTGCACCGGTGCCGACAGTAGAGAGAAGGAGGAGCGCGACAGACATTTCATGACCGATGATCGAAGACGACGGATGCTTTTGTCCGTCCTCTGTCGTCTGTCTTCTGTCCTCTGAACATGGCCAGCCTCAAGGACATGCGCGTGCGGATCGCCGCCACCAAGGCGACGCAGAAGATCACGCGAGCGATGCAGATGGTCGCGGCCTCGAAGCTGCGGCGCGCGCAGGCGGCCGCCGAGGCGGCGCGCCCCTATGCCGAGCGCATGAGCAAGGTACTCGGCAATATCGCCGGCGCGGTCAGCGATCTCGGCTCGGCGCCGCGGCTCCTGGCCGGCACCGGCAGCGATCGCGTGCATCTGCTCCTCGTCTGCACCGCCGAGCGCGGGCTGTGCGGCCCGTTCAACTCGGCCATCGTGCGGCTCGCGCGCGAGCGCGCCAATGCGCTGCTGGGCGAGGGCAAGGAGATCAAGCTCTTCTGCGTCGGGCGCAAGGGCTACGAGCAGCTGCGGCGGCAGTTCGAGCGGCAGATCATCGAGCATGTCGAGCTGCGCGCGGTGCGGACGCTCGGCTTCGAGCATGCCGAAGCGATCGGCGACAAGCTCGTGCGGCTCTATGCCGAGGGAGCGTTCGACGTCTGCACCCTGTTCTTCTCCCGGTTCAAGTCGGTGATGGCGCAGATTCCCACCCCCCAGCAGATCATCCCGCCGGTGTTCGAGGCCGGCGCCGGGAACGGCTCCGCCTACGAGTACGAGCCCGACGAGGACGAGATCCTCGCCGAGCTCCTGCCGCGCAACATCTCGGTGCAGATCTTCCGGGCGCTGCTGGAGAATGCCGCTTCCTTCTACGGCGCGCAGATGACCGCCATGGACAACGCCACCCGCAACGCCGGGGATATGATCCGCAAGCAGACCCTGACCTACAACCGCACCCGCCAGGCGATGATCACCAAGGAGCTGATCGAGATCATCTCCGGTGCCGAGGCGGTGTGAGAACGACTCGCCTACGACTGAGCCGGAAAGGCCTTGGATCATGGCTGAAGAAGTCTCAAACTTGATAATGGAGCAGCTTCAAATCCTCCGCCGAGGCCAGGAATCGCTTCTACGGGGACAGGACGAAATCCGCGCCGAGTTGACGGAGCTGAAGACCCGGATCACCGGCTTGGGTAGGGGCTTGATCGATCGATCTTGGGCAAGCTTGCAGGAATAGGAGCACCATGGCCAATCAAGTCGGACACATCACCCAGGTCATCGGCGCCGTCGTCGACGTGCAGTTCGACGGGCATCTGCCGGCGATCCTCAATGCGCTGGAGACCCGCAACCAGGGCAATCGCCTGGTGCTCGAGGTCGCCCAGCATCTGGGCGAATCGACCGTGCGGACCGTGGCCATGGACACCAGCGAGGGCCTGGTGCGCGGCCAGGAGGTCACCGATACCGGCCTTCCGATCGCCGTGCCGGTCGGCGACGGCACGCTCGGGCGGATCATCAACGTCGTCGGCGATCCGGTCGACGAGGCGGGGCCGGTCCCGCACACCGAGACCCGGCCGATCCATCAGGACGCCCCGGCCTATACCGATCAGTCGACGGAAGCCGAGATCCTCATCACCGGGATCAAGGTCGTGGACCTCCTGGCGCCTTACGCCAAGGGCGGCAAGATCGGGCTGTTCGGCGGCGCCGGCGTGGGCAAGACCGTGATCATCATGGAGCTCATCAACAACGTGGCGAAGGCGCACGGCGGCTATTCGGTGTTCGCCGGGGTGGGGGAGCGCACGCGCGAGGGCAACGATCTCTACCACGAGATGATCGAGTCGGGCGTGAACAAGGACCCGAAGAAGCACAACGGATCGGCGGCGGGCTCGAAATGCGCGCTGGTCTACGGGCAGATGAACGAGCCGCCCGGCGCGCGGGCCCGCGTCGGCCTCTCCGGGCTCACCGTCGCCGAGTATTTCCGCGACCAGGGGCAGGACGTGCTGTTCTTCGTCGACAATATCTTCCGCTTCACCCAGGCCGGCTCGGAAGTGTCGGCGCTGCTCGGGCGGATTCCTTCGGCGGTCGGCTACCAGCCGACGCTCGCCACCGACATGGGCGCATTGCAGGAGCGCATCACCACCACGACCAAGGGCTCGGTGACCTCGGTGCAGGCGATCTACGTGCCGGCCGACGATCTC
>DASXAP010000306.1:0-2001 GCA_036406655.1 Xanthobacteraceae bacterium
GTCATGGGGGTTTCCCTGGTGCTGGCACGCGGGCGTACCGTGCTGGTCGCCGACACCGCCGTCACCGAGATGCCGGATGCGGAGATCCTGGCGGACATCGCGGTCGAGGCGGCCGGCGTCGCCCGCCGGTTCGGCTACGAGCCGCGCCTCGCGCTCCTGGCCTTCTCGACCTTCGGCCAGCCGCCGGGCGAGCGCGCTGCGCACGTGCAAGGCGCAGTGCGCCTCCTCGACCGGCGCCGGGTCGATTTCGAATACGACGGCGACATGGCCGCCGACGTCGCGCTCAACATGGAGCTGCGCGAGGCCTATCCGTTCTGCCGCCTTTCCGGACCGGCCAATGTGCTCATCATGCCGGCCTTCCATTCCGCCTCGATCTCCACCAGGCTGTTGCAGGAGATGGGCGGCGCTACCGTGATCGGCCCGATCCTGGTCGGGCTCGATCGCTCCGTGCAGATCGTGCCGCTCTCGGCGAACGACGCCCAGCTGGTCAGCATGGCGGCGCTCGCCGCGTTCAATGTGAACGGATGAGAAGCGCGGACGAGCAAGGAGGCAGACCGGTGCATGCGCACTGTCGCTGCATCACCTGCGCCCTCGGCCGTCCGCCCGAAAGGAGAGCGCATGGCCGGTGACGGGCTGCGCGGCGTCATCGCCGCCATTGCGACCGCCGTCGACGAGCGCGGCGAGCCCGATTGTGCCCGCTCGGTGGCGCTCGCGCGCTTTCTGCTCGCGAACGGCTGCGACGGATTGAATGTTCTCGGCACCACCGGCGAGGCGACCTCGTTCGGGCTCGAGCAGCGTAAGCAGGTGATGTCGGCGTACCGCGACGCAGGTCTGCCGATGGACCGGTTGATGGTCGGCACCGGAGCGGCATGCGTCGCCGATGCCGTCGCCTTGACCCGGCACGCAGCCGAGCTCGGCTTTGCCGCCGCGCTCGTTCTGCCGCCGTTCTATTACAAGGGCGTGCCCGACGAGGGGCTCCTCGCCTATGTCGAGCGCATCGTCACCGCGACTGCGGCAAGCGCCATCCCGATCTATCTGTACCACTTCCCGGCACAATCCGGTCTACCGTGGCACACCAGGCTGATCGGGCGTCTCGTCGAGGCATTCGGCTCGCGGATCGTCGGCTTGAAGGATTCCTCGGGCGACATGGGCTATGCGCGAGAGGCAGCCGGCGTCTCCCCCGGTTTCAAGGTGTTTCCTTCGACTGAAGCAGTGCTGCTGGAGGCCCGCTCGGGCACGTTCTCCGGCTGCATCTCCGCGACCGCCAATCTCAATGCCGACCTCTGCGCACGCGCCTGGCGCAATGCCGATGCCGCCGCGCTCGATTCGGCGGTGGCCATCCGCAGGCTGTTCGAGGGCCGGCAGCTCGTTTCCGGAGTCAAAGCCTTGTTGGCGCATGTTCACGGCGACCCGGCGTGGGGGCGCGTGCAGCCGCCGCTCGCGCCGTTCCCCGCGGCGGACTGCGCTTTCGTGGTTGCGGGTTACGAGGGGGTCCGCGGCGAACGAGTGGCCTAGGAAGCTCGCCCCTTGCGTCGGCGCGCCCGCGTGCAAATCGGGCGGCGCCGCCCAGGGGTACGTCCTGGTCAATGGAGCCCAATGCAGGCAAGCGTAGTGTTGCGTGGGGGGTGTCGTGAGGTGGTGTAGAAAGGTGTCGCGAGGTGTCGCGAGGTGGTTGACCACTGTAGCGCCGCCAATTATAAGCGGCGTCACCTTGGCGGCGAGGTCCTCGCCGCCCTTCGTTTTTACAACATCGGCCCCGAGCTCGAATGAATCCCGTGCCGGGGGAGCACAGCACTGATGGCCAACACCAGCTCCGCCCGCAAGGCCGCCCGCAAGATCGCGCGCCGCACCGAGATCAACCGACGGCGACGCTCGCAGCTGCGCAGCTTCGTGCGCAAGGTCGAGGAAGCGATTGACGCGGGGGACCGCGCCCAGGCGGTCGCGGCTCTGAAACTGGCGCAGCCCGTCATCATCCGCGCGGCCCAAAAAGGCGTGGTGCAT
>DASXAP010000307.1:0-4866 GCA_036406655.1 Xanthobacteraceae bacterium
GCGTCCAGATAGAAGGCGAGGAGCGCGCAGGCTACCTGTTCGCGGTCGGGCGGCTTCATCTCTCGACCTGGGGCTCTCACGATCGGCTCGGGCGGTTGCAACAATGCCCCGTTGTCGTGAGCATTGAAAGAGAGGAGCCAGCTGAGGTTGCGCAGCGAGGAGCCGGCTTAGCTTGCGGCCCGACGAGGCTGAGCCGCGCGACCGCCCCCTGTGCGGGAGCCCTCGGCGTGTCGAGCGGCACGTGCGCTCCAGGTTTCGCTTGCGTGCGGCCAGCATGCGCCATTCATTGTCGATGGCCGATCGGGAGGTGCAGCATGCTCCCTCCGCGAAAACGCGGTATTCTCACGGGCCGCATCGGAACACCCGCTGCGAGCCCGTGACCAGGCAAACCGATGAGCATGCAGGAATTGCCGGCCCGCGAGGCAATGGAGCTCGACGTCGTGATCGTGGGAGCGGGCGTGGCGGGGCTCGCCGCCGCGATCAGGCTCAAGCAGCGCTCGCCCGAGATCAGCGTCGTCGTGGTGGAGAAAGGTTCCGAGGTGGGAGCGCACATCCTCTCCGGTGCGGTCATCGATCCGATAGGGATCGATCTGCTCCTTCCCGAGTGGCGGGGGGAAGATACGCCGATCAAGACCGCCGTCACCGAGGACCGGTTCTACTGGCTTGGGTCAACGCGCGCCGTTCGCCTGCCGAACCTGCTGATGCCGCCGCTCATGAGCAATCACGGCAACTACATCGTCTCGCTGGGCGACGTCTGCCGCTGGCTCGCGCGCAAGGCGGAAGGCTTGGGAGTGGAGATCTATCCAGGCTTTGCCGCAACCGAGCTGCTGTTCAATGCGAATGGTGCGGTCGCAGGGGTTGCAACCGGCGACATGGGGGTGGCCAAGGATGGCCGCCGCAAGGATTCCTTCACCCGCGGCATGGAGCTGCGGGCAAAATTCACGCTGTTTGCCGAGGGGGCTCGCGGCAGCCTGAGCAAGACGCTGATCGGGCGTTTCGCCCTCGATCGGGGCCGTGAGCCGCAAAAGTTCGGCCTCGGTCTGAAGGAGCTGTGGGAGGTCTCGCCAGACCGGCACAAGCCCGGCCTCGTTCAGCACAGTTTCGGCTGGCCCCTCGACAACCGCACCGGCGGCGGCTCGTTTCTCTACCATTTCGGCGAGAGGCTCGTATCGGTCGGCTTCGTGGTCCATCTCAATTACCGCAACCCCTACTTGTCGCCGTACGAGGAATTCCAGCGGTTCAAGACCCACCCGCTGCTGCGCCCGACCTTCGAGGGAGGCAAGCGAATAGCCTACGGCGCGCGGGCTCTGACCGAAGGGGGCTACCAGTCGGTCCCCAAGCTTGCCTTCCCCGGCGGAGCGCTGATCGGCTGTGCCGCCGGATTCATGAACGTGCCGCGTATCAAAGGCAGCCATAACGCCATGCTGTCCGGAATGCAGGCGGCCGATTGCGTGGCGCAGGCGCTCGCCGCCGGCCGCGCCAATGACGAGCTTGGGGAATACGATGCCGGCTGGCCTGCCTCGGAAATCGGTTCCGACCTCTGGAAGGTGCGCAATGCCAAGCCGCTATGGTCGCGCTTCGGCACGCTCTGGGGCATCCCGCTGGCGGGCGGCGACATGTGGACCAACACGTTGGGTTTTTCTCTCGTCGGCACCCTTGGCCACGGCGAGCCGGATTTCGCCGCCCTCGATCCGGCTGCGCGATCGAGTCCGATTGCCTATCCCAAGCCCGACGGCAGGCTCGGCTTCGATCGCCTCGCCTCGGTGTTTCTCTCCAACACCAACCACGAGGAGGATCAGCCGGTGCATCTCGAGGTTGCCGATCCGGCTCTGCAGCGGTCCTCCGAGCACGATCGCTACGGCGGCCCTTCTGCACGCTATTGTCCGGCCGGGGTGTACGAATGGGTCGAGGAGGCGGGTGGCCCGCGCTATGTCATCAACGCGCAGAATTGCGTGCACTGCAAGACGTGCGACATCAAGGATCCCAACCAGAACATAACCTGGGTTCCGCCCGAGGGTGGGGGCGGGCCGAATTATCCGAGCATGTGACCGCCGGCGTCACGATACTGCCCTTATCGCGGCCTTGAAAGTCCATGGACATGGCCGACCGGGGCGGTTATTGCGGGTCGGGCCCGAACAGGCCATCCTGCTCAATGCGGCCACGCCCAGCGCGTTCGTCCGCCACATGGAGTCGACGAGCCGTGATCCCTTCGTCCCGATTGAGCCGTGCGGCTGCGGCCGCACTGGTATCGCTTGCCGTCGGATGGCCGGGAATGCTGGCAGCCCGCGCGCAGGTGCCCGCGAATTTCTCGCGCGTGTCGGCTTCCGGCAGCTATCTGGCGGCGCGCCACGCCGGCAATGAGAAGGACGCCGCGGCCGCCGCGACCTACTACCGGGCGGCGCTGCGCGGCGATCCGCGCAACGGCGAGCTGCTGCGTCCCGCGTTCCTCGCCGTCCTCGCCAATGGCGACGTCGACGAGGCGGTGAAGCTAGCGGAACGGGTTCTGCAGCAGCCCGAGAAGAGCGGACAGGCCGCCCGCATCGCGCGCCTCGTTCTCGGCGTGCGTGCGATCAAGCAAAGGCAGTTCGCGGCCGCGCGCCGGGAGCTGGCGCAGTCGATCGGCGGGCCGATCACCGATCTCGCGGCGGTGCTGCTGTCGGCATGGACGATGGCGAGCCCGACCGAGGCCAAGGCTGCAATCGATTCGATCGACAAGCTCACCGGGGCCGATTGGTACGCCATCTTCAAGGACCTGCATGCGGCGCTCATTCTCGACCTCGTCGGGCAGAAGAAAGAAGCCGGCAAGCGCTTCGAGCGCGCCTACAAGCTCGACCCGAGCGCGCTCCGCGTCGTGCAAAGCTATGGCAGCTTCCTGTCGCGGCAAGGCAGCTTCAGCGAAGCCGCCAAGGTTTTCGCCACCTTCGAGGAGACGCTGCCGCGTCACCCGCTGATCGTCGAGGCGAGCGAGGAGGTGAAGGCCGGCAAGAAGCTTCCGCTCGTCGTCGACACCGCTCAGGCGGGCGCCGCCGAGGTGCTCTACGGCCTGGGCGCGGCGCTGGGCCGGCGCGGCGGCGAGGACCTCGCGCTCGTCTACCTGCAGCTCGCGCTCTATCTCGCTCCGGCGCATTCGCTGGCGCTACTGTCGCTCGGCGATCTCTACGAGTCGATAAAGAAGCTCGATCTCGCCAACAAGACCTACGAGCGGGTGCCGCTGAGCTCGCCGCTGCAGCGCAATGCGCAGATTCAGCTCGCGCTCAACCTCGATTCGCTCGATCGGGCCGACGAGGCCAAGACGAGCCTGGAAAAGCTGATCAAGGCCAATGCCGGCGACCAGGAAGCGATCATGGCGCTGGGCAACGTGCTGCGCGGGCGCAAGCAGTTTTCCGAGTGCGCAGAGGTCTATTCCAAAGCCATCGACTTGATCACCAAGCCGGAGAAGCCGAACTGGGTGGTCTACTATTTCCGCGGCATCTGCTTCGAGCGCTCCAAGCAGTGGCCGCAGGCCGAGCGGGACCTCAAGAAAGCGCTCGAGCTTTATCCCGAGCAGCCGCACGTGCTCAACTACCTCGGCTATTCCTGGATCGATCAGAACGTCAATCTCGACGAGGGCATGCGGATGATCAAGCGCGCCGTCGAGCAGCGCGCCGACGACGGCTATATCGTCGATTCGCTGGGCTGGGCATATTACCGGCTCGGCAACATGGACGAGGCAGTCAAGCAGCTCGAGCGCGCCGTCGAGCTCAAGCCCGAGGACCCGACCATCAATGATCATCTCGGCGACGCCTATTGGAGAGTGGGGCGCCTGCTCGAGGCTCGGTTCCAGTGGTCGCACGCGCGCGATCTCAAGCCCGAGCCCGAGGATCTCGTGAAGATCGAGGCCAAGCTCAAGTCCGGGCTTCCCGAGGACACGGCCTCCAAGGCCGAGGCCGAGCACAAGAAGCCCGACGGCGGCTGACCACGGTCCGTGCCGGGCGTGCGGGTCGAAGCGGCGCCCGCCAAGGTGAATCTGACGCTGCGGGTGCTCGGGCGACGGCCGGACGGCTATCACGACATCGAAAGCATCGTCGCGTTTGCGCAGCTCGGAGACGTCCTGGCGTTCGAGCCCGGGCGCACGCTGTCGCTCGGCGTGCGTGGTCCCACCGCGGCGGCGGCCGGCCATACGGCGGATAATCTCGTGCTCAGGGCCGCTCGCGCGCTGGCGGACCGCGTCGCCGGCCTGCGGTTGGGCCGGTTCGAGCTCTCCAAGCGCTTGCCGGTGGCCGCCGGCTTGGGCGGCGGTTCAGCGGATGCGGCCGCCGCCCTGCGGCTCCTCGCCCGCGCCAACCGCCTCGCCGGCGACGATGCCCGCCTCATGCAGGCGGCGCAGGCGACCGGGGCCGACGTCCCGGTTTGTCTCGATCCGCGGGCCCGAATCATGCGAGGCAGAGGCGATCTGCTGTCGAGCCCGCTCGATCTGCCGAGCCTTCCGGCGGTTCTGGTGAACCCGAACGTGCCGCTCGCAACCAGGGACGTCTTTGCGGCTTTCAAGCCTGACCCCGGGCAAGCGCAAGCGGCCGCGATCACCGGATCGAGCAGCGATCTGCGCGGGCTGATCGCCGGCGGTCGCAACGAGCTCGAGGGCCCGGCGGCCGCGCTCGCCCCGGTGGTCGCAGAAGTGCTTTCCGCTCTGCGCGCCTTGCCCGGCTGCCGGCTCGCGCGCATGTCGGGCTCGGGAGCGACCTGCTTCGGCCTGCTCGAGTCGAGGCGCGGCGCAGCCGCGGCTGCACGTTTGCTGCGTGAAACGCATCCCCGCTGGTGGGTGCGCGCGACGGTGCTTTCTTGAACAGGTCAATTCGTGCGGCAGATGCAGAACTCGACCGCCGCTTC
>DASXAP010000308.1:0-2889 GCA_036406655.1 Xanthobacteraceae bacterium
CCAGGTGAACTTGGTGCCGTCGAACTGCGCCGCCTTCGAGCCGAGGATCGGATCGAACGCGGTGCCGCGGCCGATGGTGGCGAGCACGGTGCCGTCTTTCGCGGCCACATTGTAGAGCCAGTTGGCGAGGCGGAGGCTGCCAGCGCCCTCCATGTTGCGGGGAACGATGGTCGGATTGCCGGGGACGTGCTTGCCGAGATGGCGGGCGAGCGTCCGCGCATAGAGGTCGTAGGCGCCGCCGACGCTGTAGCCGATGTAAAGGTCGACGCTGCGTCCCTTGAAGAATTCGGCCGGCGACTGCGCAGAGGCGAGCGAGGTGGTCAAGAGCCCTGCTGCGAGGGCGAGCAATCGGAGGGTGAGCAACGCCGCGTCACGCGATCTCACCACCGATCGAACGCTATGTTCCGATCGAATGAAATCAACATCGGGATGGCCGGGCTCGTCCCGGCCATCCCGACACGTGAGGCACCATGACGCCCCGTCCATCGGGATGCGCGGGACAAGCCCGCGCATGACATGACCCCTGCGTCCTGCTTCATCCGGATGAGGCATCGCAGCTCGCCTCTCGCCCGCAATGTCGTGCATCGGGCTCACCGGTTTGCCCTAGAATCCAGGCGCGTTCTCCACCTGGTCGAACCAGTCGAAACCCATCTCCTTGACGATGCGGTTGCTCATCATGATCAGCCGCGCCTCCTCGCTTGCGAAATGCTGGTGGGTGGTGAAGGGCGGAATGTAGATGTAGTCGCCGCGTTTCCATTCGAACCGGCGCGGCTCCTGGGCCCACTCCCATTTGAAGGCGTCGAGGCAGTCGAATCGCATATCCCAGTGCAGGTCGTAGCCCGAGCCTTCGACCACGAAGATGATCTCCTCCCACATGTGGCGATGCCTGCCCGAGCGCTCGCCGGCCTCGAGGAACTGCATATAGGCCTCCACGCAGCACTCGCGCGTGTTGAGGCGATGATGGACGAGATGCTTGATCAGCCCGTCGGGAGACCGCTCCCACGGCATGTCCTCGGCTTTGACCACGTTCAGCCGGGTGGCGTAGCTGTCGCGAAATTGCTGCGAGGCGGCGATGTCGTCGGCGTGGAAGGTGCAGCCGGCCGAGCCGGAATGTGCCGCCTCCTTGTCCTCGAACGACATCGGTCGTCCTGCTCCTCAGATGTCCGCCGGGGGCGTGTAGCTGTCCTGGCCCGGCGGCAGCTTGTCGGGCGGCCATTCGACGATCTTCTGGAACAGAAGGTGCATGAACAGGAAGAGCGGCTTGGCCTTGAACACCAGCAGGATGGTCTCGTCCTCGGTGTCGTCGTTGAAATGCTGGTGCACGCAGCCGTTCTCGACGATCATCACGTCGCCGGCCTTCCAGTCGATGCGGCGGCCGTCGTGGATGTCGTGGCCGCGGCCCTTGAGCACGTAGAACACCGCGCTGTTGAGATGGCCGTGCTTCTGGCCGTAGGCGCCCGGCGCATAGGCCTCGATATGCGACTCGAGCGACTGGATGATCGAGGTCGCCTGCGGGCTGATCACGCTCTTGCCGAATTGGCCGGGACCGCCCTTCCACGGCGCCTCCTGCGAGGGATAGACGCGACGCTCCTCGAGCAGCGCCTTGTAGAGATGGCTGTAGGTGCCTTCGAGCGCCCGCACGAAGGTGCGCTTCTTGGCCCAGCGCTCCCACTTCGCGTGCTTCTTTTCCTCGGCGTACTCGTCGGGCTGATTGTGGCCGATGCCGGGCGGCGCCTGCTCGTACATGCCCGTCATCGCGGCGCTCCCTCGCATCGGTTCCGCATCGGCGGCCCCTGACCGGCGCCGGCGATGCGCAATCCGCGGCTGCCCGGTCGCGGGCCCTGCCGGACCGGATGCGAGTCATTACGGGATAAGCGCCGCGCCTGCAACGGCGGCGGCCTGCAGCTTCGGGAGCTGAAGTCGCTATTCGACCGTGTAGAACGACGTTGCGGTGCGCCGCTTGAGATCGCCGAGCGTGAGCACCCGGGCGCGCAGCTGCGCGAGCCGGCCGGCTTCGGTCAAGGCGAGTCCGGAGACCTTCTCCGCCGCCTCCTTCTCGCTCGTTGCTTCCACCTTCAGCCAGTTGTGCCTGCGGTCCCATTGCCCGCCCGGCAGGTACTGGACCTGATAGGTCCGCTTGGTCTGCATGTGGCATTCCCCCGTTCCGTGCGTGCGAGAGCGCGTAGGCGGTGTTTTTGGCGACAATCGGGCTGCATCTGGATACCAACATGAAATTGCCCCGAGGGCGGCGCGTACCGGCTTGCGTCATGTGAACCTCCGGCCCGTCCCTCCCCGGACGCCGGATCCGCCGGCCTCATTTGCGTGCATGGGCTCGCCCGGGATGATCGTCCGGGCCTCGCACGATTCGTGAGGGGTTGAAATGAGGTGTTGCGCACCGCGGCTGCGGTGTGGACGGCTTGACTAAAGTCAAGCCCGGCTTCCGATCGAGATGATGCATTAACCTGATTCTGCAGATATCCCCGGAGCCCGTCGCCCAGGTCCGACGGCGCGATGGCCGCACGCTCACTGCCAGCTCGCAGGGGGCCATGCTCGACCCAACACGACGTGAATTGATCTTCCTCGTCGGCGCTGCCGCCGCCTGGCCGCTTTCGGCGCGCGGCCAGCCGCCCGAGCGAAAGCGACTGATCGGCTGGGTGATCGGCATGTCCGGCGAGGACGTCGAGGCGCAGGCCCGGCTGGTGGTGTTTCGCGAGGCGCTCGCGGCGCTCGGCTGGATCGACGGACGCAACGCCGACATCGTCGCCCGCTTCGGCACCGCCGACCCCGATCGCAACCGGGCGGCGATCGGCGAGCTCTTGCGCCGGCAATCGGACGCGATCGTCACGAGCAACCCCCTGACGGTCTCCACGCTCATGCAGGAGACCCGCA
>DASXAP010000309.1:0-41880 GCA_036406655.1 Xanthobacteraceae bacterium
GATCCGCGAAAGTCTTCTTGAGCTCGCCGAGCTGGCGCGAAAATTCGTCATCGGCGGTGGCCCCCGCGTCCGGCTGATCCGGCGGATCGGCCAGCACTGGGCGCCCGGCCCCGATCATCAGCAGAAGAAGCGCACAGGCGAGGAGCACGGGCGCTCGAGCGGCGCGACCGGCCCCGGAAGCGGCTCTGATCATCTGACGAGCTCCCACGCAGGCACGTTTGCAATGTTCGGCATTTTTTGGTGAGACTCGTGTCGGAAGTGTGGCACCCGAGAGCCCGTGATGGCCGAATACCAGCTCCACTGCTTTGCCCAATCGGGCAATGCCTACCGCGCGGCGCTGATGCTCAACCTCGTTGGCGCTGACTGGAAGCCGATCTTCGTCGATTTCTTCGGCAAGGGCGTGCAGCGCACGCCCGAGTACAGGGCCGACATCAACGAGATGGGCGAGGTGCCCGTGCTGGTGCACGGAACGAAGAAGCTCAGCCAGTCGGGCGTGATCCTCACCTATCTGGCGCGGCGCTCAGGCAAGTTCCGGCCGGAAGGAGAGGATGAAGAGCTCGAAGCATTGCGCTGGATGCTGTTCGACAATCAGAAGGTGAATGGCTATCTCGGCCCCTATCGGTTCCTGCGGACGCTCGCGAAGCCTCCCGGCGACCCCGCGGTCCTCAAATTCCTGAAGGGTCGCATCGACGGCAACCTTGCGATTCTCGAGCAACGCCTGTCGAGGCATCCTTTCGTGCTCGGCGAGCGGCCGACGATCGCCGACCTCTCGCTGGTCGGCTACCTCTATTACCCTGCTGATGAATTCGGATTTGACATTGCCGCCCAGCACCACAACATCGCCGCTTGGCTCGAGCGCATCAAGACGTTGCCGGGCTGGAAGCATCCTTATGATCTGATGCCGGGCCACCCGCTGCCACCTCGGTGAGCGTCAGCGCGCGGTCAGCCCACCGTCGATGAGGAACTCGGCACCGGTGACGAAGCGAGATTCGTTGCTCAGCAGATAAACGCACAGCTCGGCAACCTCGTCGGCGGTGCCGAGCCGTCCGAGCGGGATGTCGCGGGAGAGCTGGCCGCGGGCGACATCCGGGCGACCGGTTTGCGCCAGAATATCCTCGACCATCGGCCCCTCGAGAAAGGCCGGGTGCAGCGAATTGCAGCGCACCGGCGGCTTGAACCTGGCGCCAAGGAGCGCGACTGACTTGGTCAACAGCCGGACACCGCCCTTGGAGGCGTTGTAAGCCGCCAAATTGTGGCCGCCGACAATGCCCGAAACCGAGGACAGGTTGACGATCGAGCCGCCATGCCGCTTCAGCAACGGGAGCCCGTGCTTGCAGCCGAGAAAAGTCCCATCGAGATTTACCGCGAGCACGCGCCGCCAGGCGGCATAGTCGGTGTCCTCGATGCTGCCGAGGAGCGCCATGCCGGCAGCGTTCACGAGTCCGTCAAGCCGGCCACGCGAGCTGTCGAGCTCGGCGACAACGCCTTGCCACTGACTTTCCACCGTGACATCGAGGGGATACTGGATCCGGCCACCTGCCCTCAGATCGGTCGGAATTGCGATCCCGCCCTCACGTGCAATTGCCGCCGTGACCGCCTGCCCTACCGCGCCGGCAGCACCGGTGACGAGCACGATCTTGTCCTGCAGACGATCCATGGCTGAGGCGGCGGAGGAGCAGACGAAAGATGACGCGGGAGGAGGAACGCAGGATGAATGCTTGGACCTTAGCCGACATCCGCCGTCCGATCACCTCCTTCGTCGCCGCGGCAGCGAGCCGATCGTGCAGGCGAGGCGGTCGCCCATGCAGGCGCAGGCGCAGGCGACGCCGTCGCTCTTTCCGGGCGGAGCGCGTAGCGCCTCAGTTGAGCCGGGCCGGGCGTTGTCGCTCGCCCGGCTGGTCCATGTGTCCGGGTGAAGGCTTGCCTCCCGTGAGCGGTGCAGGCGTTGCGAGGCTTCTCGGAGCGGCGACCTGCGCTGCCTCGTCCTTTCGCTCATGTTCCCGGTACGCCAGCCAGCCGAACGGCAGGCTTGCAAGGTAGGTGATGGTGCCGATCGTCAAGACCGGCCAAGGATAGGCAATCAGCAACGCGAAGAACAGCACGACCGCAACGAACACCGGCAAGACCATCTCGGGTGCAATCCGTTTTCCAACGCGCTTCCCGGAGAAGACCGGCAGTCGCGACACCATGAAGAAGGCAATCGCGAGGGTGTAGACGAAGGTGAACGGCGTGACAAAGCTCAGGCGCGGCATCCCGAGCAGATAAACGTAGATAGGCAGCAGCACGGTGATAGCGCCGGCGGGCGCCGGCATGCCGACGAAGAAATTGCCGGCCCAAATCGGCTTGCCCGGGTCGTCGACCATGACATTGAAGCGGGCAAGACGCAGCCCGGTGCAGATGGCGAAGACCATGGCTGCGATCCAGCCTGCATTGCCAAGCTCGCGCAGCCCCCAGAAGTAGAGTATCAAGGCGGGAGCCACGCCAAAATTGACGAAGTCAGCGAGGCTGTCGAGCTCGGCACCAAATCGCGAGGTGCCCTTGAGCATGCGGGCGACGCGCCCGTCTATGCCGTCGAGCAATGCAGCAAAGACGATCGCCGCGATGGCCCATTCGAGCTTGCCGTCTACCGCGAGAGGGATCGCAGTCAGGCCGGCACACAACGCAAGAAGCGTGATGAGGTTCGGCAGCAGCGTCCGCACCGGGATGCGTCGGAAACGGCGACGCTTGGGCTCCGAATCGGATTCGTAGGGCAGGAACAGCATGCGCCCAATATAGTCGATCGCAAGCCGCGCCGCCACGGCACCGGGCAGCCGCCGGGCGGGCAAATTTCCTTCAATCGACGCGGAAGCTGCGCTGCGGATCGGCCGCCCGCAGATCTGCGATGATTGTCTCACCGGCGATGGCGGTCTGGCCCTCCGCTACCAGCGGCCGAACTCCTTCCGGCAGGTAGACGTCGACACGCGAGCCGAACCGGATCATGCCGATGCGCTCCCCGGCACCGATGCTCGCACCCTTGGCCACGAAACAGGCGATCCGCCGCGCCACGAGCCCGGCGATCTGCACGATGCCGACGCGAGCCTTGCCGGTGGCGATGACCAGCGAATTGCGCTCGTTGCCCTCGCTCGCCTTGTCGAGATCGGCGCTGACGAACGCTCCTGGATGGTAGACGATGCGCTCGATCTTGCCGGCGACCGGGCTGCGGTTCACATGACAGTCGAACACGCTCATGAAGATGGATATCCGCGGCAAAGGCCGATCGCTCAGCTCCAGCTCCTGCGGCGGCAGTGAATTGCCGATCCGGCTGATCCTGCCATCGGCGGGCGCAACCACGATCCCCTCGCGGATCGGCGTCACCCGCGCCGGATCGCGGAAAAAGAACACGCACCACAGGGTGGCAAGGGTGCCCAGCCACCCCAGAGGCGACCAGAGCCAGAACAGCAGCAGGCTGGCCAAGGCAAACATGCCTATGAACGGCAGGCCTTCGCGGTGAACCGGCACGAGCTGAGAACGAATGGAGCCGACGACCGACATGGTCATTCCGCCGCGGCGGCTGGTTCGACCGGAGGTTCGCGAACCGTCGGCTCGAGCTCGTCGATCAATGGAGGATTGCGGTTCGGCATCGTCTCCTTCTCCTCCACCTGGGCAAGCTTCTCGCGGGCAGCCTCTGCCTCGCGTTGCCGGTTCCACATGCTGGCATAGAGCCCGTTCTTCGCGAGCAGTTGCTGATGCGAGCCCCGTTCGACGATGCGGCCCTGATCGAGCACGATGATCTCGTCGGCTCCAATGATGGTCGAGAGTCGGTGCGCTATCACGAGCGTCGTACGATTGCGCGACACGCGATCCAACGCATCCTGGATTTCCCGCTCGGTATGGCTGTCGAGCGCCGAGGTCGCCTCGTCGAGCAGCAGGATCGGCGGAGCCTTGAGGATGGTTCGGGCGATGGCGACGCGTTGCTTCTCACCGCCGGACAGCTTGAGCCCGCGTTCGCCGACCTCGGTCTCGTACCCGTCCGGCGACATGCGGATGAACTCGTCGATCTGCGCCAGCCGGGCCGCCTCCTTCACTTCCGCGTCGCTCGCCTCCCAGCGGCCGTAACGGATGTTGTAGCGAATCGTGTCATTGAACAGCACGGTATCCTGCGGAACCATCCCGATCGCCATCCGCAACGAGCGCTGGGTGACGTCGCGGATATCCTGGCCGTCGATCAAGATGCGGCCGCCGGTGACCTCGTAGAAACGGAACAACAGGCGCGAGATCGTCGATTTCCCGGCGCCTGAAGGACCGACCACGGCCACTGTGCGGCCGGCAGGGACCTCGAAGCTCAGCCCCTTCAGAATCTGCCGCTCGGGCTCATAGGCAAAGGAGACGTTCTCGAATCGAATTGTGCCCTGCTTGATCTCGAGCGGGGGCGCATCCGGCTTGTCGCGGATTTCCGGCTTCAGCGACAGGATCAGGAACATGGTCTCGATGTCGATCACCGCCTGCTTGATCTCGCGATAGAGCATGCCCATGAAATTGAGCGGTTGATAAAGCTGAATCATCATGGCGTTGATCATCACCAGGTCACCGACGGTGTTGGTCCTCTGCTTGATGCCGTATCCGCACAGCACCATGACGGCGGCCAGCCCGATGGTGAAGATGACCGCCTGTCCGGCGTTGAGCACCGCGAGCGACACGTAAGCCTTGACGCTGGCCTCCTCATACCGCCCTACCGAACGGTCGTAGCGGCGCGTCTCGCGCTCCTCGGCGACGAAGTATTTGACCGTCTCGTAATTGAGCAGCGAGTCGATGGCCTTCACGTTGGCTTCGGTATCACTGTCGTTCATCTTACGACGTATGCCGATCCGCCACTCGGTGGCGTAATACGTGAAGCTCATATAGCAAGCCACGGTCGTCGTTATCACGAGCACGTAGCGCCAGTCGAACTGATAGAGCAGCACGGCGACGATCAAGGCCAGCTCGAGCACGGTCGGGACGAGCTGCATGATCACCATGCGCACGATCGTCTCGATAGCGTTGCGGCCCCGCTCCAGCACGCGGGTCAAGCCGCCGGTCTTGCGCTCCAGATGGAACCGGAGCGAGAGCTGGTGCATGTGCTCGAACGTGCGGTAGGCGAGGCGGCGAACCGCGTGCATCGCCACCTTCGCGAACAGGCCGTCGCGCATCTGGGTCAGCAGCGCCATCAGAATGCGCATACCGCCATAGGCGATCACCATCAGGATCGGCGCGGCCAACGCCCAACCCAGCCAGGACGACGCTCCCGGCGCCGCCCCGTCCTCGCCCGTCAATGCGTCGGTGGCCCATTTGAAGGTGAACGGCACTGCGACCGTGGCGAGCTTGGCGCCGAGCAACAGCACCATCGAAACACCAACGCGCAGCTTGAGATCGGGCCGGTCGGACGGCCAGATATAGGGCGAAAGCCCGCGCATCACCGACAGCAGCGAGCGACCGCCGGCAGCGGGCATTTCTACCTTCACTCCCTGGCTCGATCGCAAACGGGCTTCCATGAATGTAAGTTTTGCCGGGGCGCCGGTTTCAGCAGGCCCTCATATAGAGATTTTCCCCACACTAATCACCGGTCGAAGCGACAAAAGCCGAGCCGGGGCGCCGCGATTGCGCGGCGGCTCCGGCTTGACGGTCCGCGCCTTTGAGGCCACATCCTTCGGCCATGAGCACAATCGAATCGATTTGCGTCTACTGCGCCTCCGGGCCCGGTAACAATCCGGCTTTTGTCGAGGCGGCAACTCACTTCGGTCGCGTTCTGGCGGATAACCGGATTCGCCTGGTCTACGGCGGCGGCTCGGTCGGGCTGATGGGAGCGCTGGCCGAATCCGTGCTCGACAACGGCGGGGTGGTCACCGGTGTCATTCCCGACTTCCTCGTCAATCGCGAGCACATGCTGGTGCGGGTGCAGGAACGCATCGTGACCCGCGACATGCACGAGCGCAAGCAGACCATGTTCGATCGGGCAGACGCCTTCGTTGCGCTGCCTGGCGGCGTCGGCACGCTGGAAGAGCTGGTCGAGCAGCTGACCTGGGCGCAGCTCGGGCGCCACAAGAAGCCCATCTTGCTTCTCAACAGCGAAGGCTTCTGGGACCCGCTGTGCGCGTTGCTGCAACATATGGAGAAGCTCGAATTCATCCGCCCGGGGCTGCCGATCAGCCTCCTGGTTGCGGAGCGGGTCGACGACATTCTGCCCAAGCTGACCGCAGCAGCGCGTGCCGTTTTGGAAGCCGAGAAGGCAATGGCTCCCGCGATCGCAGATCGCATGTAATCTCCGCACCCATGCTCGGCATGGCGTTGCACGGTTGGATGCCTCGCGAGTCCGGAGCCGGCTTTGCGCGGCCTAGCGAGACGCCTCGAGAAAAGTCACCGCTTCGATGCGATTGCCGTCGAGGTCGCGAATGAAGGCGGCATAATAACCCACGCCGTGCTGTGGCCTCGGTCCGGGCGCGCCGTCGCACGACCCACCCGCTGCGATGGCCGCGGCATGAAACGCATCAACCAATTCACTTCCACGCACGCGCAGGCTCACGTGGGCGCCGCAGTCGTCGGGGATCGGTGACATGCCGGGCCGTAGATTGATCCAGAGCTCCGGATATTTCTTGCCAAACCCGGCCGCATGAGGTCGAACCTCGAGCTGCCGGTAGCCGATCACGCCCAAAGCTGCTCGATAGAACTGCGACGATCTGTCGAGGTCGCGGGCGCCAATGGAGACGTGGTCGATCATGGGCGCTTCTCCCCGATTGCTCCTGATAGGAGGGCGGACCATGGACGAGCGTCGCTAGTTGCGCGCAGCCAAAATCCCACCATCGCTCGCTGCAGGTCGGGCGAGCCACTCATCGTGACACACGATGCAGCAGCCGGGGCGAGTGCGCCGAGCCTGCGCCGCGAATGTCCTCAGCTCGGCGCATTCGAGCGGACGAGCTTATAGACGATTGAATCCATCAGTGCCTGGAACGAGGCGTCGATGATGTTCGGGGAAACCCCGACCGTGGTCCAGCGCTCGCCGGTCTCGTCCCGGCTCTCGATGAGGACGCGCGTGACCGCCTCGGTGCCGCCGTTGAGGATCCGCACGCGATAGTCGGTCAGCTCGAGACCATTGATATAGATTTGGTACTTGCCCAAATCCTTGCGCAGCGCGAGATCGAGCGCATTGACCGGACCGATGCCTTCCGCCGCCGAGATCAACGTTTCACCGTCGACTCGCACCTTGACCACGGCCAGCGATACCGTGACCCGCTCGCCCAGCGCGTTGTCGCGCTGCTCGACGGTGACATCGAATTTCTCGACATGGAAGTAATCCGGAACTTTGCCGAGAGCGCGGCGCGCCAGGACCTCGAAGGAGGCATCCGCCGCCTCGTAGGCATAGCCGATCGCCTCGCGTTCCTTGACTATATCGAGGAGCCGGGCGATGCGGGGATCGTCGCGATCAACCTTGAGCCCGATGCGCTCGAGCTCGGCGAGCACGTTCGACCGCCCGGACTGGTGAGAGACCAGAAGCTTGCGCCGATTACCCACGGTCTCGGGTGGAACGTGCTCGTAGGTGGCAGGCTCCTTGATGATGGCCGATGCATGAATGCCGGCCTTGGTGACGAACGCGCTCTCCCCGACATATGCAGCATGCCGGTCGGGCGCCCGATTGAGCATCTCGTCGAGCGAGCGCGACACCTGAGCCAGCGTCTTGAGCTTCGCATCCGATACCCCGATCTCGAAGCGCTCGGCAAATTCCGACTTGAGCTTGAGGGTGGGGATGATCGAAACCAGATTGGCGTTGCCGCAGCGCTCGCCGAGGCCGTTCAGCGTCCCCTGGATCTGCCGGGCGCCGGCGCGCACCGCAGCAAGCGAGTTTGACACTGCCTGCTCGGTATCGTTGTGGGCGTGAATGCCGAGGTGGCTACCCGGGATCGCCTTGCCCACTTCCGACACGATCCTCTCCACCTCATGCGGCATCGCCCCGCCATTGGTGTCGCAGAGAACGACCCAGCGCGCCCCTTCCTCGTAGGCGGTCCGTGCGCAGGCAAGCGCGAAGCTCGGATCCGCCTTGTAGCCGTCGAAGAAATGCTCACAGTCGAGCAGGACCTCCCGACCGGCGCGCCTGGCGGCGCGCACGCTGTCGCGTATCGAGGCCAGATTCTCCTCCGGCGTGGTCTCGAGCGCGACCCGCACCTGATAGTCCCACGACTTGGCAACGAAGCATATGGCATCCGCCTTGGCGTCGAGCAGGGCGGCAAGACCCGGATCGTTCGAGGTCGAGCGTCCTGGCCGACGCGTCATGCCGAAGGCAGTGAATGTCGTCGCCAGCTTGCGCCTCTCCGAGAACAGCTCGGTGTCGGTCACATTGGCGCCCGGATAGCCGCCTTCGACATAGTCGATGCCGAACTCGTCGAGCATGGCGGCGATCACGAGCTTGTCCTGGAGCGTGAAATCGACCCCGTTGGTCTGCGCGCCGTCGCGCAGGGTGGTGTCGAAAAGATAAAGTCGTTCCCGGGTCATGTTCAGCTCACCAAGGGCGAGAAGAGACGAAAACCCACATAGAGCGCGATCAGCGCCGCCGCGGCAATCACCACATATTTGAGCACGAGATAGTAGAGCCAATGCCGCGGGAACGGGGTGTCGGGCCGGGTCATTGCGCTTGCTCCTTCGCCGCGAGGTCCTTGTGCATCGTCGTGCTTGCGAGCCATTCGTCGCCCAGCAAGATCGATTTGCGCTGCTGAGGCACGAAGCCACGCCGCCGAAAGAAGCCCAGGGCACTGTCGCTCACATCCGCCGTCAGTTTCGAGAGGCCGCGAGCCGCCGCGAGCTTCACGACGGCATCGACGAGCATGCTGCCCACCCCTCGCCCGGCCGCTGCCGGATGCACGTAGAGCATGTCGAGATGCTCGGCTCGCTCCACCGAGGCGAAGCCGACCGGTGCGCCATCCAGAACGGCCAGCAGCGTCATGGCTTGCGCAAGCCGTCTTCCGAATTCCGCCTCGTCATCCGCCACGGATGCCCAGGCCTGCTGCTGGGCCTCGCTGTAGTCATCCGAAGTCAGCTCCTCGATGCTGGCGCGAAGAATCTCGGCGAGCACCGTGACGTCGGCCGGCAGGAACGGCCGCAATCCGGGCTTAGGCCGCGCGCCCGGTTCCATCATCGGCCGATCTCCCATGTGGTGCCCTCCTTCGAATCCTTGAGCACCACCCCCATCGCAGCGAGCTCGTCCCGAATGCGATCGGCTTCCTTGAAGTTCCTCGCCTTGCGGGCGGCAGCGCGCGCTTCGACGAAGCTCGCTATCTTCGCATCGTCGAGCGCGAGAGACCGTGGCCGCCAGGCCGCCCATTGGGCGGACGTCTGCTGCAGCAGCCCGAGCGCTCCGCCACTGGCCTTCAGCGATGCCGCGGCCGGCCTGCTGCCCTTGGCCGCCTCCGCGCGCAGCTCATGCAGCGCAGCCAGCGCCCTCGGCGTGTTGAGGTCGTCGAGGAGCGCTGCCAGCACCTCGGCACAGGTGAGGCCCGGCTCGATCCCCGCCGTGAGAGCGTACCAGTGATCGAGGGTGCGCTTGGCCTCGCGCAATCCTGCTTCGGTCCAGTTGATCGGCTGGCGATAGTGAGTCGACAGCATGGCAAGCCGGATCGTCTCGCCGGGCCAATCTGCGAGCAGGCTTCGGATGGTGATGAAATTGCCGAGGCTCTTCGCCATCTTCTCGCCTTCCAGCTGCAGGAAGCCGTTGTGCATCCACACCTTGGCCATGAACGGCGTCTGAAAGACGCAGCGCGACTGCGCAATCTCGTTCTCGTGATGCGGGAAGACGAGATCGATGCCCCCTCCATGAATGTCGAAGACCTCGCCGAGATGCTTCCAGCTCATGGCCGAGCACTCGATGTGCCAGCCGGGACGGCCGGGGCTTGCGATCCCCCCCGGGGAGGGCCAGGCCGGCTCTCCCGGCCCGGACGGTTTCCACAGCACGAAATCCATCGCCCCCCGCTTGTAAGGCGCCACCTCCACGCGGGCACCGGCGATCATCTCGTCGAGCGAGCGCCGGGACAGCTTTCCATAATCCGGCATCGACGGGACGCTGAACAGCACGTGCTCGTCCGCCACGTAGGCATGACCCGAGGCAAGCAGTCGCTCGATGAGCGCCTTCATCTCCGGGATGTGCTCGGTCGCGCGCGGCTCAACGGTAGGCCGCAGGCAACCGAGCGCCTCGATATCCTCGTGAAACTGCCGCTCGGTCCTTTCCGTGACGGTACGGATCGCCGCATTCAGCGGCAGATTTGGATAGTCCTCCGCCGCGCGCGCATTGATCTTGTCGTCCACGTCCGTGATGTTTCGCGCATAGGTGACGTGCTCGGAGCCATAGAGGTGACGCAGCAGCCGGAACAGGACATCGAAGACGATGATCGGCCGCGCATTGCCGATATGGGCGAAGTCGTAGACGGTCGGCCCGCAGACATACATCCGCACGCAGCGCGGATCGAGCGGCGAGAACGGTCGCTTCTCGCGAGCCAGTGTGTCGTACAGCCGCAATTCCATCGAGACGTCTCTGCTTCCGCTCCGGCTTCACACCCGGTTCGACCGCGACCGGAGCGAGAAACGCGTGTCTCACCCCGCCGGCTGGGCGTCAATCGATCTCGAAGGGAACAAGGACGGCCGCAGCCCGCGCTTGGTTGCTAGCGCATAATCGCCGGGCGAATGCCGCAGATATGAGCAAGGCCGTTCACACCGCGGAGAATGGCCATGCCCGGAGCCTGCGTCAAGCCCCGGATCCTCCCCCGGCCCGCGCGGCCGAGCTCCGTCAAGTAGCCGTTCCAGCGAGATTTTCTCCTTGCATCCGGCGCGGCGCAAAATTGCCGATTACTGTGGCTTTCATGTCCTAGGCAAGGACATGGCGGGACCGCTAACAGGGGGCGGTGGCGTGGGCTGAGCGGCTGTTTAGGGGCAATTTAAGCTTTGCCACGCACTGTCGACGTCGCGTTCCTCGCCGGGGATGCAAAGGGGGGCCTGGATATGCGGTATGTTCTTGCCGCGCTCGTGTGCGCGGCGGCGATGGTCGGCGCTGCCCAAGCCGAAAAGCGCGTTTTTATCGTTGCCAACAATTCGGACGGTTATGGCGTCGACCGCTGTCTGGCAACCGGCGCCGCGTGCGGCGCGGCAGTCGCCACGGCCTATTGCCACGCCCGCGATTTCGCCGAAGCCGCCTCGTTTCGCAAGCTGGACAAATCGGAGCTCGGGGTGGTTGCGCCTGGCAGCGGCTCCTCCCCTCGCAACGAATTCATCGCCATCGAGTGCCTGCGCTAGCCGGGCTAGGCCGGCGGATGAAGCGCATCGGCCCGCAGCCGGGTCGGGAGCGGCCACCGGCCGTTGCACCGCGCCTCTTCTTCGGCCATCTTCGGCGTGGCGGGTCGAGCCCTGCAGTTGCGAAAGTTCACGCCGGGCGCAGTCGAGGATGACTTCCAGTCCAGTCGCCAACAGCACGGTCGAGGAGCCGTTGCTCAAGCTCGAAGATTTCCTGCCGCACCGGCTGAACGTCCTCTCCAGCCTCGTGTCGCAGGCCCTCATGCGGGTATATGCGCGCCACGGTATCGGAATACCGGAATGGCGGGTGCTGGTCACCCTCGGGCAGAACGGGGCGATGACCGGCAAGGCTGTTGGCGCGCATACGCACATGCACAAGACCAAGGTCTCGCGCGCGGTCGCGCAACTCGAGCAACGCAAGTTCGTCAGCCGCCGCGCCAACCGGGCGGACCTGCGCGAATCGTTTCTCTCGCTCACGCCGGCAGGCCGCGCCGTATACGAGGAGCTTGCCCCGAGCGCGCTCGACTTCATGAATCGACTGGGCGAGGTAGTGTCGGCGACCGATCGGCCCGCCTTCGATCGTGCCGTGAAAGCGCTGACCGAACGCTCCGCCGAGCTCGTCGACGAGATGGAGCGCGCGAAGCTGTGAGGTTTTGCGCGCGGCCCGAGCAGAACGTCGCGGCCTTCGCGCCTCGTCCGCGGCACGCGACGATCCTGCGCCGGGTCCTGGCTCGGCGACTTGCTGGAAACGCGGAATAACGACACGCAGGAGGGGACGTGAAACTATACGGCTACTTCCGTTCGTCAGCCGCTTATCGAGCTCGCATTGCCCTCAATCTCAAGGGGATCAGCAGCGAGATGATCTCGATCCACCTGCAGAGAGAGGGAGGGCTCAACAGGAAACCTGAGTTTCGCGCTGTCAATCCGCAAATGAAAGTCCCGGCGCTGCGACTGGATACCGGCGATGTGCTCATCCAGTCGCTCGCCATCATCGAGTATCTGGACGAGACCCATCCGCGGCCGCCATTCCTGCCGGCAGACCCGGTCGAGCGTGCAAGGGTTCGCGCCTTCGCGCAGGTCATCGCTTGCGACATCCATCCGCTCAACAACGTGGCGCCGCTACGCTATCTGAAGAATGAGCTTGGCCACGAGCAAATGCAGATCGACAGCTGGTATCATCACTGGATTCTCGAAGGGTTCGATGCCCTCGAGGCAATGATCCGCCCGGGCCCTTTCAGCTTCGGCAGCGACATCACGCTCGCCGACATCTGCCTTGTGCCGCAGGTTTACAATGCGAGGCGGTTCAAGGTGCCGCTGGCGCGTTTTCCCAAGATAGTCTCTGTCGACGCCGCGTGCAGCCAGCTGCCGGCGTTCGAAAGGGCGAAGCCCGAAAACCAGCCGGATGCCGAGTGACCATGTCCTCGCGCGTCGACCAGCCCCGCCCTGGCCCGACCAGGCATTGGTCCTGACTGGCTTGCCTGCTTCCCGCGACGCCGGGCGGCGGGAGCGAAGTGGAACAACCCCGTGGCGACAGGGAAGCTGCTGCGCGTCATCCTCTGGATGAGCGGCGCGCTGCTGTCGTTTTCGGCGATGGCGGTCTCGATTCGGGTGCTGGGCGGAGCCCTGAGCGTCCTGGAGATCCTCGCGGTTCGCTCCGGTTTCGGCCTGCTTGTCATGGCCACACTAGCGGGGGTTCGCAGCGACTTGCGTGCGACGATCTTCACACGGCAGCTGCCGCTGCACGTGTTCCGCAACACGATCCACCTGGGCGCGCAATATCTCTGGGCGATGACCCTTCTGCTGCTGCCGCTCGCGACCGTCTTCGCGCTCGAATTCACGACGCCGGCCTGGACCTTGGCGCTGGCCGTCCCGGTGCTGGGCGAGCGGCTGACGGCGAGCCGGATCGGCGCCGTCGCGCTCGGGCTGATCGGCACGCTGGTTATTCTTCGGCCCGGCTTCGCGACGTTCCGGCCGGCCGCACTGGTGGTTCTCGCCGCCGCGATCGGGCTTGCCGCCACGCTGATCGCGACCAAGAAGCTGACCCGAACCGAGCCGACATTTGCCATCATCTTCTGGATGAATCTGATCCAGCTGCCGCTTGCTCTTCTCGGCTGCGACCCACTCTTCCTCGGCAAGCTCGGCTTCAGCCATGTTCCCGCGCTGGTCGCGCTCGCCGGGGCCGGACTGACCTCGCATTACTGCCTCGCCAATGCGTTTCGGTCGGGCGATGCGACCCTGGTAGTGCCCCTCGATTTCATGCGCATTCCTCTCATCGCGGTGGTGGGCTGGTGGCTTTACCGGGAGGAGCTTGACCCGCTCGTCTTCATGGGGGCGGGCCTGATCGTGGTGGGAATTCTGTGGAATTTGCGCAGTGAGGCCCTGCACCCCACCGTCGCCGCAACCCAAACCGGCAGTTCCGGCCCGAAATGACCGCGATAACAAGATGCTTGAGAGCGACGGCGGGATTGCTCCAGTGAGCGCCGAACACACTTTGGTCACCATTGCAGCGCTTCCATCTGACGCTGCGAGCGTCGGGTCGGGGCCCTGCTCCATGGTTGGGACGGTGATCGCGGATTTACTGCGCCAATTGGGTGCCGCCTGCCCGCTGCTCCTGCTGTGCGCAGCGCCGGCCGCGGCGCAGCTCCAATTTCCCTTCTCGTCGCCGCCCGCTGCAGCTTCGCGAAGCCAGTCGTGTCTGCGGCTCGAAAGCCAGCTCGCGGCGATCGATCGGGGTGGATCGCTCGACCCCGCCACCACCGAGCAGGTCAAGCGTTACGAGGATGCGGCCGCCAAGCAGCAGGCAGAGCTCGAACGGCTTGGCCAGCAGTCGCGCCGTCTGGGCTGCACCGGGGGCGGCTTTTTCTCGCTGTTCAGCGGGCAGTCGCAGCAGTGCGCTCCTCTCAACAATCAGATTCAGCAGGTACGGGCCACCCTCGACCGCTTGCTGATGGATCAGCAGCGCCTGCAGGGCAACAGCGGCGAGCGCGAAGCGCAGCGGCGGAGCCTGCTGGTGGCGCTCGGCCAAAACGATTGTGGCCCGCAATATCGCCAATATGCCAATGCCGGCCCCGGCGGGTTCTTTGAAACGTTGTTCGGGGGAGCTCAACCCGGCTTCTCGGGCACCACCGCGGGCACCTACCGCACCCTCTGCGTGCGAACATGCGACGGCTACTACTTCCCGATTTCCTATTCCACGGTGCCTACCCGGTTCGCCGAAGATGAGCAGCTGTGCCACCGACTTTGTCCGGCAACCGAAGTGACCCTCTACAGCTACCGCAATCCGGGTGAGGACGTGTCGCGAGCAGTGTCCACAGGCGGGAAGCTGTACACGGAGCTTCCGACCGCGTTCAGCTATCGCAAGCATTACAACGCCGCCTGCAGCTGCCGCGCCCCAGGCCAATCCTGGGCCCAGGCCTTGCGGCAGAACGAGGACCAGACGCTCGAACGCGGCGACATCGTCGTCACCGAGGAACGCGCGAAGCAGCTGTCCCAACCGCGTTTCGATGCCCAGGGCAAGCCCGTCAACCTCGATCCGAGCTCCGCCCGGACCGCGCCTGCCGCGAGGGGCGTCAACTCGCCGGTGAGCGCCGCGCCGCTGGCACCCGCTCTGATGCAGGCCGATGCTCCTGCCGCCGAGGAGAAGATCGAGGACCAACCGGTCACGCGCCAAGTCCGCCCGGTCGCGCCGACACCATATCGGTCGCGGTAAGGATGCGACACCGCTCCGGGAGGGAGCGACGCCGCTACGCGCTCCTCGTGAGCGTGTAGCGCTGCTCGGCGGCGAGACATTCCGCCTGCGGAAGCCCGAGCTCCTTGCGCACGATGTTCGTCCCCAGCACCATTGCCACCATCTTGTAGGCGGCATGCCGGCGACCCATGCCTTCGCGCCCCATGCCGCAGTCGGAGGAGATGATCAGTCGCTCCGGCGGGATGTATCTGAGCGCTTCTCGAATCAGAGCCGCGATCTGGTCCGGTCGTTCGACCTGCAGCGTATGATGATCGACGACCCCGATCACGATCTTCTTGTCCTTCACGGTCTCGCCGATCGCGCGCAGGTCGGCCGGACCGGATGAGCAGGTTTCGAAAGTGAGCGCGTCGGCGTCCACACGGCTCAGAGCCTCGAGCGTGGGTTGATAGCTTTGCACCTCGCGGAATATGCGCTGCTGGGACGGGTTGCCCCAGCAGGTGTGGCACCACACCTCCGTCTTCGCCCGCAGGCCTTTCACCGTGTTGTTGAATATCTTCACCAGATCGTCGACATCGAGCTTGCCGAAGGTCTTGCCGCGAGCGGGCACCATGTGGATTTGCGGCTCTTCCATCTGCACCACGGGGCAGCCGGCATCGGCCAGCTCGTTCAGCTCCTCGTTCAGCGCATTGCTGATCGCCCAGGTCCGCTCGACCGGATCCTTGTAGTAGTCGTCCTCCACGGACGCGGCGATCAGCTCGGGCAATATGGTGCCGAACTTCACCGGCCTTGTGGTCAGGCGCTGCGCCGCCTTCCACATGGCGGTGTACTGCAGACGGCCACGGCCGACCGGCCCGACGATCCTCGGGAAAACCCGGGCTTCGAGGAAGTCGTGCAGGATATGCCCGCGCGGATAGGCGACCGCGCCTATCTTGTAGATCATCGGCTCCGCGACCTCGGCAAAGCCGTCCATGTGGGTGAGCGGATAGCTCTGCCAGCTCATGCCGCCCACCTCCTCGTCGTAATGCGCGTCGCCGTCGGTCACGATGTCGAGGCCGGCCACCTCCTGCGCGCGCAGGAAGCACGACACCGCATCCTCGTACTGCTCGCGATAGCGGGAGCTCACCATGGCTTCGAGAAAGCTCCTCGATCCCAGCACCGCGTCGTACCAGGCCGGACGCGGCAGCGAGCCGATGATCGAGGTTGGCAGGGTCACATGGCCTGACGCTTTGTACATCGTTGCCTCTCGCGGCGCGTTGCCTTGTTTGGCTGAACTCGAGCTACAAATCGAACGTGCTGCTTTTGGCCGGCACATCCTTGAGGAGCGAAGGATCCGGGTCGGGCAGCCGCGCCCCGGAATCGTGGAACCGATTGACGATCGGGTAACGGCGGTCGCGGCCGAAATTCTTCAGCGTGACCTTGACCCCGGGAGCCGCCTGCCGCCGCTTGTACTCCGCCAGGTTGAGCATGCGTTCCACGCTCATGACCGTCCGGCGGTCGAAACCTTCCTCGATGATCTCGGCGATCGGCCGCTCGCGCTCGACCAGCCGCTCCAGGATCCGGTCGAGCACGTCGTAGGGTGGAAGCGTATCCTGGTCGGTCTGGTGCTCCCGCAGCTCCGCGCTGGGCGCGCGTACGATGATGTTCTCGTGAATCACCTGCCCTGCCGGGCCCAGTGCGTCGCCGGGCAACCAGTCGTTGCGCAGCCGCGCCAGCCGATAGACCTCGGTCTTGTAGAGGTCCTTGACCGGATTGAAGCCGCCGTTCATGTCGCCGTACAGCGTAGCATAGCCGGTTGACATCTCCGACTTGTTGCCCGTGGTGACCACCATCAGGCCGAACTTGTTGGATATCGCCATCAGGATCGTGCCGCGTGCTCGCGACTGCAGATTCTCCTCGGTGACGTCGCGCGACTGCCCGGCAAACAGGGTCGCCAGCGACTGCTCGAGACCGCGCACCGCGCTTTCGATGGGAATGATGTTGTAGCGGACGCCGAGGGTTTGGGCGAGCGTGCCCGCGTCCCGCATCGATTCCGCCGAGGTGAACCGGTAAGGCAGCATCACGCAATGGACCCGACCGGCTCCCAGCGCATCGACGGCAAGCACCGCCGTCAATGCGGAGTCGATCCCGCCCGACAACCCAAGCACGACACCTTTGAATCCATTCTTGTTGACGTAGTCGCGCAGTCCCAGCATGCAGGCCGAGTAATCCGCGCGGTCGCCCTGCTCGGGCGCGGCTACGGGTCCATCGACGCAGCGCCAGCCGTTGCCGGTGCGTTCCCAGACCAGCGTCTTCACCAGCTCGCGGAATGCCGGCAGCTGGAATGCGAGCGTGCGGTCGGAATGCAGGCCGAACGAGGCTCCGTCGAAAACGAGCTCGTCCTGTCCGCCGACCTGATTCACGTAGATGATCGGCAGGTCGCTTTCGTTGATGCGCGCCACCGCCAGATTGAGCCGCACGTCATCCTTGTCGCGCGAGTAAGGCGAGCCGTTCGGCACCACCAGGATCTCGGCGCCGGTCTCGGCCAGGCATTCGACCACGTCCTCGTAGTGGCCCCATTCGGTCCAGATATCTTCGCATATCGGAAATCCGATACGGACACCGCGGAAGCTTATCGGCCCCGGCAACGGTCCCGCTGAGAACACCCTGCGTTCGTCGAAAACCCCGTAATTCGGCAGGTTCACCTTGAATCGGACAGCGGCAATGAGGCCGCGATCGAGCAGGCAATATGCATTGTAGAGCTTGCCGTCTGCGGCCCACGGCGTGCCGATCATCAGTGCCGGGCCGCCGCCGGCGGTCTCCCGAGCCAGCTCCTCGATCCTCGCCCGGCAGGCAGCCTGCAGCGCCGGCTTGAGGACGAGATCCTCGGGCGGGTAACCGCACAGATAGAGCTCCGGAAAAGCCACGAGATCGGCGCCATCGCGGGCAGCCTCAGCCCGCGCGCGACGCGCCTTCTCGACATTGCCGGCGAGATCACCAACCGTCGGATTGAGCTGAGCAACGGCGATCGCCAGCCGATCACTCGGACGACTGTTCATAGGGCCTCTCTAGAGTGCCCAAGCTCAAAGTGGAAGCTCGTTCCGGCAAGCGCAATCGGTCACAGCAGCCCGAAGCGCACGGCGAGGGCAAGCAGCCAGGCAAGTCCGGCGACCGCCACAGGGGTGAGCCCGACAGCGGCCGGCCCCGATGGCCGCTCGGCATCCGAGCATCGATGCGGTTGCTCCCCTCGTGCGCGCTAAAGCCCCGCCGCCGCGGGCAGCGGGCGCAACTTGGCGGTACGCTCGGCCTTGAGGAGATCGGCCAGGAGGAACGCGAGGTCGATGGACTGCTCCGCATTGAGCCGCGGATCGCAGACGGTGTGATAGCGGTCCTTGAAGTCGGCATCGGTGATCATGCGCGCGCCGCCCGTGCATTCGGCGACATTCTGGCCGGTCATCTCAAGGTGAACCCCGCCGCCGTGGGTTCCTTCGGCCCGGTGCACTGCGAAGAATGTCTTCACCTCGGAGAGGATGCGATCGAACGGTCGCGTCTTGTAGCCATTCTCCGAAGTGACGGTGTTGCCGTGCATCGGGTCGCAGGACCACAGCACGATCCTGCCCTCGCGCTCGACCGCGCGGATCATCGCCGGCAACTGATCGCCGACCTTGTCGGAGCCGAGTCGCACGATCAACGTCAATCGGCCCGCTTCGTTCTCGGGGTTGAGGATCTCGATCAGGCGCAACAGCTCATCGATCTTGGTCGACGGGCCGCATTTGAGCCCGAGCGGATTGGCGATGCCACGGCAGAACTCGACATGCGCATGGTCGGGTTGACGGGTGCGGTCGCCGATCCACAGCATGTGGGCGGAGGTGCAGCAGAAGCTGCCAGGATGGGTTGAATCCTCGCGCGTCATCGCCTCCTCGTAGCCGAGCAGCAGCGCCTCGTGGCTGGTGTAGAAATCCGTGCTCTTGAGCTCGGGGTGGCTCTCGAGGTCGAGCCCACAGGCCTGCATGAACCCCAGCGCCTCGGAAATGCGGTCGGCCAGCTCCTCGTAGTGGTGTGACTGCGGCGAGTCCTTGACGAAGCCGAGCGTCCACTGCCGCACGTTGGCGAGGTTGGCATATCCGCCGTGGACGAAGGCGCGCAACAGGTTCAGCGTGGCCGCCGAATGTCGGTAGGCCTCGATCTGGCGCGCCGGATCGGGCCGCCGGGCCTCGGCGGTGAACTCCACGCCGTTGATGACATCGCCACGGTAGCTGGGCAGCTCCTTTCCGTCCTTCTTCTCGACCGGCGAGGTGCGCGGCTTGGCAAACTGCCCCGCGATCCGGCCGACCTTCACCACCGGCAAAGCGGCAGCATAGGTCAGCACAACCGCCATCTGCAGGATGACGCGGAGAAAATCACGGATGTTGTTGGCGCTGACATTGTTGGCGCTCGGCTCGGTGAAGCTCTCGGCGCAGTCGCCGCCCTGCAGCAGGAAACCCTCGCCCCTGGCAACCCGGCCGAGCGCCTTCTTGAGGTTACGCGCTTCGCCGGCAAAGACCAGCGGCGGAAAGCTCGCGAGCTGCGCCTCAACTGCAGCGAGTGCGGCCTTGTCGGGGTAGTCCGGAACCTGCTGGATCGGCTTCCTGCGCCAGCTGTTGCGTGTCCAACGCTCGGGCATGGGGCTGCCCTCCGGTAGCTGAGCCCGAATACGGGCACTGTTTCATCGTCCCGAGCTTATACACGACGGCAACGGCTGATCGCCAGCCCAGGAGGCCCCGGCGGCTGCGCAGCGCAACGGGGGAAAACGGCCGGGCGGCAGATCGGCTGGCCGGCTGCAACGCTCCCGGCTTGACGCTACTTGGCCGTCTCGGGCCGGTAGCTCAGGGCCTTTTCCCGCAGGGTGACAAGCTCCTCCGCCGCGGTCGGATGCACGGCCATGACCGCGTCGAAGTCGGTTTTGGTGGCCTTCATCTTCACGGCGATCCCGACCAGCTGGATCATCTCCGCCGCATCCGGCCCGACGATGTGGCATCCCACGACCTGGTTCGTTTCCCCGTCGACCACAAGCTTGAAGAAGGCACGGCTGTCGCGCCCAGCCAGCGAGAGCTTCATCGGCCGAAACGAGGTCTTGTAGATGTCGACCTTGCTCAGCCGCTCGCATGCCTGCGTCTCGGTCAGCCCAATGGCGCCGACCTCGGGCTCGGAGAACACCGCAGTAGGCACATTGACGTGGTCAACTGCCGTCGGCTTCGTGCCAAATACCGTGTCGGCGAATGCATGGCCTTCGCGGATAGCGACCGGCGTGAGGTTCACCCGGTTGGTGACGTCGCCAATGGCATGGATGCTCGGGACCGAGGACTGCGACAGCGCATCAACGGCGATCCCGCCTCTCTCGGCGTAACGCACCCCGGCCGCCTCCAAGCCAAGCCCCTTCACGTTCGGCCAGCGGCCGATCGCGAACATGACCTTTTCGCTCTCGTAGGTGCTGCCGTCGGACAGCGTGGCGCTGAAGGTGGCCTGCCGCTTCTCTACCGCCCGGACCGTCCGGCCGCAGACGACATTGATGCCGCGCCGCTCCATTTCCGAGCGAAGATGGGCGCGAACGTCGTCATCGAACCCGCGCAGGATGTTCTCACCGCGATAGACGAGCGTCACCCGCGAGCCGAGCCCGCTGAAGATGCCGGCGAACTCGACCGCAATGTAGCCGCCGCCCTGGATCAGAATCCGTTGGGGCAATTGCTCGAGGTGGAAAGCCTCGTTGGAGGAGATCACGTGCTCAATCCCGGGAATTTCCGGGCCATGATGCGGGTGGGCGCCGGTGGCAATCAGAATGTGACGCGCACGCACGCGCTGCCCCGTGGAGACGAGACGAACGGTGTTCGCGTCCTCGAGCACGGCGCGACTCTTGGCGAGCTCCACGCCGGCGCGTTCGAGGGTGGTGGTGTAAGCGAGCTCGAGCCGGGCAATTTCACGGTCCTTGTTGGCGATCAGCTTCTCCCATTGAAAGACCGGCTCCTCGACGGTCCATCCGTAGCCGGCAGCATCCTCGAACTCGTCTGCGAAGCGCGCGGCATAGACCAGGAGCTTCTTGGGGACGCAGCCGCGGATCACGCAGGTGCCGCCGACGCGGAATTCCTCGGCGACCATGACCCGCGCGCCGTGGCCCGCCGCGATCCGCGCGGCGCGCACCCCGCCCGACCCGGCGCCGATGACGAAGAGATCGAAATCCATGAGATCAGATGTCGGCTGCCGGAGATCGCGAATCAAGCGGCCCGCCTGCAGCTGCCTTCCGCCCCCGAGATCCGGATCAGATCTCGTGGCCGCGTTTCTTCATCTCTACACGGAACTTGCCGAGGACCTCTTCGGACAGGCGGTTCGCCCAGACCTGCGCATTTCTCATGGTTTCATCCACCACGATTGCCTCCTGGTCGACGAGCTTCCGGCCGAGGGGAGACTTGTAGAAGGCAAGCGCGTCCTTGAGCTCTTCGACGGTGAAGCGGGTGGCATAGAGCTTGGCAGCTTCCTCCAGCAGCTCCGAGCTGCGTGGACCATATTCCGTGCGCAGTTGCGCGGCTACTTCACCCAGATCCTTCCCAAGCATCGGGTTGGTGCGGAGCAGAATGGCGCGCGCTTGCTCGATGACTCCCGGCACGATCGGCTCGAACACCGCGGCAGCGCCCTTCACGGTGATCAGCTCCTTGGCCGTCGCGATCGCCGCAGCCGATGGTTGCTGCGACCCGGCAGGACGAGCAGGCATGACGAAGGCGACCACGAATATTGCCGCGGCGAGGGATCGCACGGCTGGATGGGCGAGCATGGAGACCTCCTCTTGCATGTATCCGTGCGCATCAATGTATCCATGCGCATCGGTCGTTCACGATCGCTCGACAACGCGAACACCGTTCGAACCGGCAATAACGGCGGCCTGTGCGAGGCCGATGAAAAGCCCGTGCTCGACCACGCCAGCAATCCGGTCGAGACGATCCGCGAGTGATTTCGGATCGGCGATCCGCTCGAGCGCGGCATCAAGTATCCAGTGCCCGCCATCCGTGACGAAAGCGTGGCCGTCCTTGCTCCGCCGCAGCAGCGCGGGCCCGCTGCAGCCTGCGGCCGCGGCCGCGGCTTCCACCGCACGGCGCGTCGCTGCCAAGCCAAACGACACCACCTCCAGCGGCAGCGGAAATCGCCCCAGCGCTGACACCCATTTGGACTCGTCGGCTATGACGATCAGCCGAGCAGACGCCGTGGCGACGATCTTCTCGCGCAGCAGCGCGCCGCCGCCGCCTTTGATCAGGCTCAGGTCCGGCCCGATCTCGTCGGCGCCGTCGATCGTGAGGTCGAGCTGCGGGGTCTGATCGAGCGTCGTGAGCGGCACACCCAGCCGCTCCGCATCCTTCCGGGTTGCCTCGGAGGTGGGAACCCCGATCACTTCAAGGCCGGCGCGCACCCGTTCCGCCAGGAGCTCGACGAAGTGCTTCGCAGTCGATCCAGACCCTAAGCCGAGCCGCATCCCCGGACGGACAAGCTCGACTGCGTAGGCGGCGGCAGCGCGCTTCTGCGCTTCCAGATCCATTACAACTGAGAGCGATTGGGCGGCTAAGCTGCACCCGCGGCAAGCTCGTGCCTCTATCTAGCCTCGTTTCGCAGGCGAGCATAGTCGAGTCAACCTGGTTGAGGGTACCCGCTGCATCTTTGCCGGGCGGCAGGCTTGCTTCCCCATGACACAGCCGATCAGCGAGCGCGGATGATGGCTCCCCTGGTAGTCTTCGATTTGGACGGCACGCTCGTCGACACAGCCCCGGATCTGGTGGCGGCTCTCAACGTGGTCTTTGCCAATGAGGGGCTGCGGCCAGTGACGTACGCCGCCGCTCGTAACCTGGTCGGCGGCGGGGCACGCGCAATGATCGAACGCGGGCTCGACACAGCGGGACGCAAGCTTGCCTCCGCACAGGTCGACCGCATGGTAGCGGATTTCATTGCCTACTACGCGGCGCATATTGCCGATGAATCGCAGCCGTTTCCGGGGCTGACCGACGCGCTCGAGACGCTGGCGAGCGAGGGCTGTCTGCTGGCGGTCTGCACCAACAAGCTCGAACGGCTGGCGGCACGGCTGCTCGATGAGCTGGATCTGAGCCGGCGTTTCGTCGCGATTTGTGGAGCGGACACGTTCGGCGTGCAAAAACCTCATCCGGAATTGCTGCGGCGCACCATAGCGCTTGCGAAAGGACGGGATAGTGCTGCCGTCATGGTCGGGGATTCCGCCACCGATATCGCCATGGCGCGGGCCGCCGGCGTCCCGGTCGTGGCCGTCGATTTCGGCTACAGCGAGGTGCCGGTTGGCCAATTCGCACCGGATCGGGTGATCAGCACCCTCAACGAGCTGAGGGATGCCGTTTTCGCGCTTGCCCCTCGGACGCCCGGGCCAACGCGATTGGTCAGAAGCTGACCCGCCCAACTCCGGCAAGGACCCTCCTGCCGCACCCCCGGGCGAGCTGACTCTGCAGCCTCGGTGGCGGCCGCTCCGCCGGCTCCGGCCGTCACGCCGACGACCGGGTAGAGTCCGCGGTATCGGCGACGCAGTAGCCTGGCCGGCCCGCTAGAAGCAGCCATTTCTGCACGGTCGCTGCGGCGCTCCCGTCGGCCCTGCGGCATCAATGGGCTGCACCGGCTGGACGGTCTGGCCTACTTCGGCCAGAATTCCCATATCCGAACCACCTGACCCGAGCGCCGGGCGGGCGCGGCTGGCGCTTCCCTGGCCGCCGCGGGAGCTTGCAGAGGAAAATGAGCGGCGACGCGCGACATCCAACGTTCGAGGGCAAGACGGCAATGCCTGCACTGGTCGATCCTTTTGGACGCGCCATCACCTATCTGCGCGTCTCGGTTACCGACCGGTGCGACTTCCGCTGCGTTTATTGCATGTCCGAGAACATGTCATTCTTGCCGAAAGCTCATCTGCTTTCGCTCGAGGAGCTCGATCGGCTGTGCAGCGCGTTCATCGCCCGCGGGGTGCGCAAGCTTCGACTGACCGGAGGAGAGCCGCTGGTGCGGCGCGGCATCCTCACGCTGGTCAGCTCGCTCTCGCGTCATCTTGCCGCCGGAACGCTCGAGGAGCTGACGCTGACCACCAACGGCTCGCAGCTCACCAGATACGCACGCGACCTCGCCGGCTGCGGCGTGCGACGCATCAATGTCTCCCTCGATACGCTCGACCCCGAGAAGTTCCGCGCGATCACTCGCTGGGGCGACCTGGACAAGGTCCTTTCCGGCATCGATGCGGCTCTGGCCGCCGGTCTCAAGGTCAAGATCAACGCCGTGGCGCTGAAGGGGGTCAACGAGGACGAGTTCCCGACGCTCTTGCAATGGGCGCACGGCCGCGGCATGGACCTCACGCTGATCGAGGTGATGCCGCTCGGAGACGTGGGCGAACAGCGGCTCGACCAGTATTTGCCTCTCTCCATCGTGCGAGCTGGTCTGGCCGAACGCTTCACTTTGCACGAGACCGATTACCGCACGGGCGGCCCTGCGCGATACGTTCACGTGGCCGAGACCTCGGGGCGGCTCGGCTTCATCACTCCGCTCACTCACAATTTCTGCGAATCCTGCAATCGGGTGCGGGTGACCTGCACCGGCACCCTGTATATGTGCCTCGGCCAGGAGGACGCTGCCGACCTGCGCACGCCGTTGCGGGCGTCCGAGGGCAATGAGCTGCTCGACGCCGCGATCTCGGAAGCGATCGCGCGCAAGCCCAAGGGCCACGATTTCGTGATCGACCGCCGACATCGGCGGCCCGCGGTGTCCCGGCATATGAGCGTGACCGGCGGCTGAGCCGCCGGTCGGCGGCCGAAGCAAAGCCCGTTTTTTTGCCGATTGACGCCGGCTTCCCGGTCTAGGAAGGTCTCGACCGGCATTCGCGGCGTGCCGAAGCTCGAACCGATCCAGGTTGGCCGCCAATCTCGAGCTCCGAGGGGACCGGCGCGTGGAGGGACTGCTCAAGCTGAGCCGCGTCATCGATGCAATGAACCTCAAGATCGGCAAGGTGGTCTCCTGGCTGATCCTCGTGGTCGTCATCATTTCCGCCACCAACGCGACGATACGCAAGCTGTTCGACATGTCGTCGAATGCCTGGCTCGAGCTGCAATGGGTCCTGTTCGGGGTCATCTTCCTCTTATGCTCGCCGTGGACGCTTCTGGCCAATGAGCATATCCGCATCGACATCGTGAACGGGATGCTGCCCAAGCGAGTGCGCGACAGCATTGATATTTTCGGTCACGTGTTCTTCCTGCTTCCGCTGACGATCGTCATGATCATCACCTCGGTGCCGTTCTTTCTCAGATCGTTTCGGCTCAACGAGCAGTCGATGAACGCCGGAGGATTGCCGCAGTGGCCGGCAAAATCCCTGCTCTTGCTGGGGTTCAGCCTGCTCTTCCTCCAGGGCATTTCCGAGCTCATCAAGCGGATTGCAGTCATGCAGGGCCGGATTCCCGATCCGCACGCCGGCGCCACAGCGCATTCCGCGGCGGAATCGGAAGCCGAACGCATTCTCGCGGTTGCCAAGACGGATACCGAATAGCCGCGAAGCCCGGAGCGACGAAGCATGTCGGCGATGCTCATCCACAACATGGCGCCGATCATGTTCGGGTCGCTGGTCGTGTTTCTGCTGCTCGGCTATCCGGTCGCTTTCTCGCTTGCCGCCAATGGCCTCATTTTCGGGCTCCTCGGCATAGAGCTCGGCCTGTTCCGTCCCGATTTCCTGCAGGCCTTGCCGGAGCGCATCTACGGGATCATGAGCAATGATATCCTGCTCGCGATTCCGTTCTTCACGTTCATGGGTCTCATTCTCGAACGCTCGGGCATGGCGGAGGATCTGCTCGACACGATCGGTCAGCTGTTTGGAACCATCCGGGGCGGTCTCGCGTACGCCGTGGTGTTCGTCGGGGCATTGCTGGCAGCGACGACCGGCGTGGTGGCCGCCTCGGTGATCTCGATGGGGCTCATCTCGCTGCCGATCATGCTCCGCTATGGCTATGACCGCCGGCTGGCAACGGGTGTGATCGCCGCATCCGGCACCCTCGCGCAGATCATTCCGCCGTCGCTGGTGCTCATCGTCATGGCCGACCAGCTCGGGCGTTCCGTGGGCGACATGTACGAAGGCGCATTTCTCCCCGGCATCATGCTTGCCGGCCTCTATGCGCTCTACGTGCTGCTGATGACCGTCCTGTTTCCCAAATCCGCGCCGGGCCTGCCGTTGGAAGCGGTCGGCTACCGGGAGGATGACGGGGCGCGCGGGCTCATCTCGCTGGCCATTCTCTTCCTCGTCAGCGCCGTCGTCGGCGTGCTTGCGATGAAGGACACGACCACGCATGGCGCCGACTACGTCGTGCTCGTGATGTTCATCGGAATCGTCTTTGCGTTCGGCGTGGCGGTCGTGAATTGGGGCTGTGACAGGCTGTTTCACGTGCGCTTCCTGTCGCGGCTGGCGCAGCAGGTGACGTTCGTAATGGTGCCGCCGCTGTTCCTTATCTTCCTGGTGCTCGGCACAATCTTCATCGGGCTTGCGACGCCGACCGAAGGCGGGGCCATGGGCGCGACCGGGGCGCTGGCGCTCGCCTTGATCAAGCGACGGCTGACCTGGGACTTGACGCGGCAGGCGGCCGAGATCACCGCCAAGCTTGCGGCGTTCGTTGTCTTCATCCTGATCGGCGCGCGGGTGTTCTCGCTGACGTTCTACGGCGTTGACGGGCACAAGTGGGTCGAGGATCTGCTCGTCTCACTGCCCGGCGGGCAGATCGGATTTCTGCTCTTTGTCAACGCTTTCGTGTTCGTGCTTGCTTTCTTTCTGGATTTTTTCGAGATCGCTTTCATCGTGATACCACTGCTTGGGCCGGCGGCAGACCGCCTCGGCATCGACCTCATCTGGTTCGGCGTCGTGCTTGGCGTGAACATGCAGACCTCGTTCATGCATCCGCCCTTCGGCTTTGCGCTGTTTTATTTGCGATCCGTCGCTCCGCGGGACCCATATGTCGACCGCATCTCCGGCAAGAGCATGCCACCGGTCCGGACCGCGGAGATCTACTGGGGGGCGGTCCCGTTCGTGGCCATCCAGTGCATCGCAGTCGGGCTGGTGATCGCCTTGCCGATCCTGGTCATGCACTACAAGGGGTCGGCACCAACGATCGATCCTTCGAAGATCCAGATCGAGATTCCGCTGCCGGATCTGCCGCCGCCACTCGATTTCAACGAGCCTCCCAAGCCGAGGTGAGCTGGGACCGCAGGCCATTGCGCCGAGAAGAATGCGGCATCGCGCGATTGCCAGCTTGGCAATCGCGCTCGATGCGGCGAGCCTCCGTCCCCTGCAGGAACGGACGGCGCCGCATCAACGATGCTCCGCTCCGCCGTGCGTCGTCACGCCCGCGTGCGGGTTCGTATCATGAAGGCATCGTAGGTGAACTCGGCGACCTGCCACCAGAGGTATTCATCGTTGCGGAAGGCCTGGATCGAGTCCCACACCTTCTTGTAGCTCTCATTGTTCGCAGAGGTCTCGGCGTTGACCTCATTGGATGCCTTCAGGCAGGCTTCCATCACCGGCTGTGGGAATGGCCGCAACTGGGTTCCCGAGGCGACCAGACGCTTCAATGCGGCCGGGTTGCGTGCGTCGTACCTTCCCGTCTGCTCGACATTGGCGAGACCCGCGGCGGCCGCCAGGATTGCCTGATAGGTCTTCGGCAGCTCGTTCCATTTCGTCAAGTTGATCATGAAGTGGTTGGCGGTGCCGCCCTCCCACCAGCCCGGATAATAATAATATTGGGCGACCTTGTAGAAACCGAGCTTCTCGTCGTCATAGGGACCAACCCACTCGGCGGCGTCGATCGTCCCCTTCTCCAGGGCGGGATAGATGTCACCGCCGGCGATCTGCTGGGGCACCACCCCGAGCTTCTGCAGCGTTCTGCCGGCCCAGCCGCCGATACGGAACTTCAATCCCTTTAGATCATCGGCGGTCTTGATCTCCTTGCGGAACCATCCGCCCATCTGGGCGCCGGTATTGCCGCCGAGCAGCGAGTAAGCTTCGAACTTCTTGCCGAACTCGTTCATCAGCCTGAGCCCCTCCCCGTCGTAGAACCAGGCATTCTGCTGGCGGGTATTGAGGCCGAACGGGACGGCGCAGAACAGCGCCCAGGTCGGATCCTTACCGATGAAGTAATAGGTGGCGGTGTGGCAGGCCTCGACCGTGCCATTTTGCACGGCGTCCAGCACCTGCAGCCCGGGCACAATCTCGCCCGCGGCGAATGATTGAACCTGGAACTTGTTATCGGTCGCCTCGGCGACATATTTGGAAAAGGTCTCGCACGAGCCGTAAAGCGTGTCGAGAGATTTCGGCCAGCTTGCAGTCAGCCGCCATCGCAGCTCCGGCATCGATTGGGCAATCGCAGGTGCGGCGATGGCCGACGCGGCAGCGCCGGTGCCGGCAACCTTGAGAAAATCTCGGCGTTTCATGGGGTCGTTCTCCCTGCTCGGCGCTAGGCTGGAGCGGCGGTCGCGCCTGTGGTGAGGTTTATTGAGCCCGGGGACCAGCGGCCCCGCAGACGTCCGGCTAGATTGTCCGCCGGTGGGCAGGCACGCAAGAGGAAAACCCGCGACTGCTCATCCTGATGATGCGGTCCGGCCCGCGTTAACCATACCGGAACTGCCATGCAGCTTGCGTTCAGCCCTCGATCACGATCCTGGGTGCGGCGCGGGCTGCACTCGGACCCGCGATTTGATCGCGCACCTTGGCGGCAATCTCTCGATAGATCCTGGCGTGCTCTCCGTCGGGCTCCGTCGCCACCACCGGCAAGCCGAGGTCCGATTTCTCCCGAATGGTCATGTGCAACGGCACCTCGCCGAGGAATGGCACGCCCAGACGCTGAGCCTCGTGGCGCGCGCCACCGTGGCCGAAGACCTCGGAGCGCCCGCCGCAGCGGGGGCACAGGAAGTAGCTCATGTTCTCGACCACGCCGAGGACCGGCACGTTCACACGCCGGAACATGGAGATTCCCCGCCTGGCGTCAATCAGGGCGAGATCCTGCGGCGTCGAAACGATCACCGCTCCCTTGAGCGGCACCTGCTGGGCCATGGTGAGCTGTGCGTCGCCGGTGCCGGGGGGCATATCCACGACCATCACGTCGAGAGCGCCCCATTCCACCTCGCGCAACATCTGGGTGAGCGCCGATATCACCATCGGTCCGCGCCAGATCATCGGCGTGTCCTCGTCGATCAGGAAGCCGATGGACATGACGGTGAGGCCGTAGCGATCGATCGGCTTGAGCCTGGTGCCGCCGACGGTCTGCGGCTTCTCCCGGATCGCGAGCAGCTTGGGCAGCGATGGCCCATAGATATCCGCGTCGAGAATGCCGGTCTTGAGACCCAGCGCCGAAAGCCCCAGCGCCAGGTTCACTGCGGTTGTCGATTTGCCGACCCCGCCCTTGCCGGACGCTACCGCGATGATCGCCTCGACCCCGGGCACGCCCTGCATGGGCTCGCCGCGTCCCGAGCGCGCAGGCGCCGGTGCCGCGCCCGGTCCCGGCGCAGCCGCGGCCGATTTTCGTTCCGCTGTAAGGGCGACGAGCGCCGATTGCACTCCGGGCAGCGAGCGTACCGCCTCCTCGGCCAGCTTGCGCACGGGTTCCCAGGCCCTGACCTGCGCCGCATCGACGGTAATGGAGAAGAAGACCTTGCCATCGGCGGCGACCACCTCCGATAGCGTGCCGGTCATGGGCAACGGGGTACCCGCGGGCGACGGCACACCTTCGAGGGCCGCAAGCACTTGCTGCTTCGTTACAGCCATGGCGATTCGGAGGTCGGATGACAGTGGGCACAGGACGGATCGCAGCACTGAATAACGCGCGCCGATGACGCGAGCGGATCCGTTCCTCGTCCTCCGTCTTCCTGGTCCTCCGTCCTCTGTCCTCCGTCCTCCGCCCTCTGATATAGGGTTTTGCTTTGTCGAACGACAGTACGCGAAGGAGGACGGCATGGCGAAAGTGGCTTTTCTCGGTCTGGGCGTCATGGGCTATCCCATGGCCGGTCACCTCAAGAGCAAGGGCGGCCATGAGGTCACCGTGTACAACCGCACCAGGAGCAAGGCCGAGAAATGGGTCGCGCAGCACGGCGGCCGCAGCGCCGATACCCCCAGGACCGCGGCCGAAGGGCAGGATTTCGTGATGTGCTGTGTGGGCAACGACGATGACCTGCGGCAGGTGACGCTCGGGCCGGACGGCGCGTTCCACAACATCAAGCCGGGAGCCGTGTTCGTCGATCACACCACAGCTTCGGCAGAGATCGGGCGCGAGCTTGCGGCCGCGGCAAGGAAGCGAAGCTTCCACTTCGTCGATGCGCCGGTCTCCGGCGGTCAGGCTGGCGCCGAGAACGGCATATTGACAGTGATGTGCGGCGGAGAGGCCGAGCCATATGCGCGAGCCGAGAAGGTGATCGCCGCCTATGCCCGCATGTGCAAGCTATTGGGGGAAGCCGGCTCGGGGCAGCTCACGAAGATGGTCAACCAGATCTGCATCGCAGGACTTGTGCAGGGGCTGGCCGAGGGCATCCACTTCGCCAAACGTGCGGGACTCGATCTCGACGCAGTGATCGAGACGATCTCCAAGGGCGCCGCGCAGTCGTGGCAGATGGAGAATCGCTACAAGACCATGGCCGCCGGCAAGTTCGATTTCGGATTCGCCGTCGACTGGATGCGTAAGGACCTGTCGATCTGCACAAGCGAAGCCCGCCGGAACGGGTCGAGCCTGCCGGTTGCGGCCCTGGTCGACCAGTTTTATGCCGAGGTGCAAAAGATGGGGGGCCGGCGCTGGGACACGTCGAGCCTGATCGCGCGGCTGGAGAAATGACCGTGCAAGCCGATCCGGCGTGCTGATTCCGCGAACGCCTTCCTGGTGGTCGTTACAGGCTGATTACCAGCCCGTCTTCCGCCATCACGGCGCCGGCAGCGCGCACTTCGTCACGGCGCGCCAGCATGCTGGGATTCATGTGCGTGATCATGATCTGCCGCGCTCGCAGCTCGGGCAGCCGGCCCTTGAGGACCTCCCACGTGAGATGGCCGGCCAGCGTCCCCGAATATCCGTAGCATTCGATCACAAGCAGATCGGCCCCTTCGGCAACCCCGATGAGGCCCTCGACCCACTCGGTGTCCCCGGAAAATGCGAATGTCTTGTCGTCGTCCGACAAGCGAACCGCCGTCGAGGGCGCTCCGGAGAAGTGCCGCACCGCGGTGGTCGTCACCAAATGCCCGAGCACCTCGGTTGGCCGGTCGAGCTCGATCTCCAGCACCTTCCATTCAAACCGCCACTTGTTTCCCGAGGAGCGCGGGAAGAAGACCTCGAGCGCTTGATCGATGCGCGCTCGCGCCCCGGGAGGGCCTGCAATCAGCAGCGGTCGGTCGCGCCGCGCCAGAAACTGCGCATCGAGCAGCAGGAACGGCAGGCCGCCGAAGTGGTCGCCGTGCAGATGCGAGAGGATGATGGCATCGACGCGGTTCGGATCGAGGCTGCGGGCCTTCAGCGAAATCAGAGCCGATGCGCCGCAGTCCACCAGCAGCGTGCCCTTGGCGGTCTCGAGATGCAGGCACGTATTGAACCGGCCACCGGAGCCGAAGGCATCTCCCGATCCTGCAACGGTCAATCGCATGCGTCAGGCCGAGGCGCTCGGTCGCGCCGAGATTTCCGCATGCCAGCGCTTGAGACTCTTGAGCTCGTCGGGCACTGCGAGCTTGGCCGGCTTCATGAAGTCGACCGCCACCAACCCGGTGATGTCGGCAACCGTGTACTTGTCGCCGGCGACGAAAGGACGCTCCTCCAATTCACGGTCGAGAAAGGCGATGAACTCGAGAACACGCGGCTTGTTGGCCTCGGCCCAGGCGGGCACCTGAGGCACTTCCATCTCCTTCATTGCCGGATGGGAATTGCGGAACACGTGGGAGACGGGAAACAGCAGGTGCAGCTCGAGACGCCGATTCCACATCTCGACCCGTGCAGCATCGAGCGCATCCCGGCCGAACAGCGGCGGATCAGGCTGCAGTGCCTCGAAGTACCGGCAGATCGCGATCGACTCCGTGATCACCGTGCCGTCGTCGAGGACGAGTGCCGGCACCCGCATCAGCGGATTGACCGCGGCATAGGCCGGCGACCGCTGCTGCAGGGCGCCGAGATCCACCTGCTCGAGCGGGACCCTGATCCCCTTCTCGGCCAGAAAGACCCGGGTCCGCCGCGGATTGGGCGCTCGGCCGCCGTCATAAAGCTTCATCGGGCCTTCCTGCCGTGCCGCAGCCGCCGGCGGACGCTCGCCAGCTGACAGCCTTCCTTTGCACCCCATCACGTCGATCAGCCCGCAGTCAAGATTCCCGCCCTCTCAATCGGTGGCGAAGCCGATCGCGCGCGTCATCCTGGTCCAGCTTGCGACCTCACGCCTGAAATAACCGGCAGTCTCGGTCGGCCCCATGAAAAGCGGCTCGAAGCCGATCGCCTTGATCTTCTGCTGCGCCTGCGGCTCGCGGATGATCCGGTTGATCGCGTCGTTGAGAATCGCAACGACGGGATCGGGCACTCCTGCGGGCGCAAAGAACCCGACCCACGAGCCGGAATAAACTTCCGGAAACCCCATCTCACCATAGGTCGGCACTTCCGCCACCGCTGGGTTCCGGCTGGCGCTCGCGAGCCCGATACCGCGCAGCAGCCCCTGACTGATCGCCGGCACTACCGTGGGCAGCGTCAGCACGACCGCGTCGACATGGTTGCCGATGGCGGACTGGACCGCGGGCGCGCCGCCGGTGAAAGGCACGTGCACCGCTTTCACCTTGGCGATCTCACGAAAAAAATACTCCGCCCCGATATGCGGTCCCGTGCCGACACCGGCACTTCCATAGGTGAAGCTCCGGTCTTTTCCGCTGTTGATGAATTCCCGCAGGTCTTTTGCCGGATTGCTCGGATGCACGGCAATGACGTCGGGACTCAGCGCGACGATGGCGATGGGACGCAAATCGTCGATCGAGAAGCCTTTGTTCCTGACGGCGCTTTCGCTCACCGCCAGCGCAGTCGTGGTGGCGAGAATGGTATATCCATCGGCGGCGGCAGTGCTCACCACCTTGGCAGCGAGACTGCCGCCGGCGCCACCGCGGTTCTCCACCACCACCGTATGGTGGATACGTTCGCCAAGTCCCTGCGCCACGAGCCGAGCGATCACATCGGCGATGCCGCCGGCGGCGAAAGCCACCAGGCAGGTAATGTTTCGCTCGGGGTAGCTCTGCGCCGCAGCGGGATTGATGAGGCCAACCATCAACCCTGCCACGACCCAACGTCCCATCCGGAGCCTGGCCATCGAGCCTCCCTTTGGCTTGTCGAGATGCATCACCACCGGCCTCAAAGTGCCTGCACGATGGCGGCGATCCGCGGCCAGGTTTCCGCTCCACGGCGCTGCATCAATCCGAGATAGTCGGGATTCTCCCATTTGACGATCGCCTCTGCGAAGCTCGGCCGTGCCTTGCAGCGGTCGTACCATTCCGCCACCCGCTGCCGCTCGCCGAGCATCGGCAGCAGATTGAGGTGCTCGAGGCGAGCGAGGTAGGGGGTGAATGCCACGTCCGCCAGGCTGTACACGCCCCCGGCCAGCCAGCGTCGGGTCGTGAGCGCCTCCTCCATTTCCTCGAGCAGTTGCACCATTCGCTCGACCGCGATGAGGAAATGTCTCGACTCAATTCCCTTTTCGACCACGTCGCGCCGGCGCTCGCGTTTGAACAGGTTGGGTATGCCCTCGAGCATCTTGCGCCCCAGCTCGCCGCGATCGAGATATTGATGCCGGAATGCAATACCAAAGCTCAATATTGCCGCGCAGGCATCGTGCACGTCCTCGTCGAGCTGCTTCGTCCAGAGCCGCATCCTCGCCCGGCCATGAGGATCTTTCGGCGCGAGCGGCGGATCCGGAAACGCCTCATCCAGATATTCGAGAATGACATTGGATTCGGGAATGACCTTATCGCCGTCGACCAGGGTCGGGACCACCGCGCGTCGGTTAAGCTTGCGGTACCAAGCCTGCTGGTGCTCGGCAGCGCGCAGAACGAGGTGCCGGCTCTCCCATGCAAGGCCTTTCTCAGCGAGGCAGACCCTCGCCTTCTGAGCACAGAGCGACATGTCGTTGTGATAAAGCACCAGCATCTTCGTTGCCCCGTTGTTGCGGCGATATTTCACGCCTCGGAGATCGGCGTCCACAGCACCTGCTCGATTGCGGTCGCACCCGTCGCCAGCATGACCAGCCGATCCAGGCCGAGCGCAACCCCGCTCGCCTGTGGCATTTGCCCGAGCGCGTCGAGAAAGTCGTCGTCGATCGGGTAGCGCTCGCCGAAGATGCGCTCCTTCTCCGACATCTGCTCCTCGAGCCGGCGGCGCTGCTCGAGCGGGTCGGTGAGCTCGCCGAAGCCGTTGGCGAGCTCGACCCCGCACGCATAAAGCTCGAAACGCTCGCACAGCCGAGGATCGGCGGGCTTGGGACGGGCCAAAGGAGACTGTGCCGCCGGATAATCATGTAAAAAGGTCGGTCGGCCGATCCCCAGGTGCGGCTCGACCCGCTCGACCAGCACGCGGCTGAAGATATCGCCCCAGCCGTCGTCCTCGGCGACGCGGATGCCGGCACCGGCCGCTGCCGCGGCAAAGCCCGCCGCGGGTTGGGGCGGCAGCACGGCAAGCAGGTCAATTCCCGCGTAGCGCGAGAACGCATCCACGACCGTCAGCTCCTCCGGCGTTGCAAACGCATCCAGCATGCGGCCGCGAAACGAGAAGCGCTCGGTTCCGGCGGCCCGCGCCGCCACCCTCAGAACGGCCGTGCAGTCTTGCATCAAGACCTCACACGGTTCCTCGGTCCGGTACCACTCGATCAAGGTGAATTCAGGATGATGCAGCAGACCGCGCTCGCGATTGCGGAAAGAGCGCGCAAACTCCACGATGCGGCACTCGCCGGCTGCCAACAGCTTCTTGCAGGCGAACTCGGGAGAGGTTCGCAGGTAGACCCGCTCGTGCTTGGCCGCGGGCGTCACAAGATCGCTCGCAAAAGCATGCAGATGGGTTTCGTTGCCGGGAGAGGGCACGAGCACCGCCGTCTCCACCTCGATGAAGCCCCGCTCGACGAAGAACCGGCGCAACGCTGCAACGATGCGGGTGCGCCCGAGAAGGAAGGGACGGCGGTCGAGATGGTTGGCCCAGAACGGCGAGCCCATCATGAGCTTCCTCGGACGCGTAATTCGAGCGCCCGGGGGCGAGAAAATCGCTGGCGAACGGTCACAGGATCAGTATGGTGCGACCCGAGATTTGCGCCGCTGGCGCATCGGCTGCCACCGGTCGCCGCCCCCTCGATTCCGCTACGGGGTCCGACAGCCGGCGGCACGGGCCTGTCGACGCAGCCGGCGTTTGCCAATCGAGGACGGCCAACCGTGAAAGTCATCGCAAGCTCACTCCGCAAGGGCAATATCGTCGAATTCGACGGCAAGCTCTACGTCGTTCTCAATGCCGAGAGCTTCCACCCCGGCAAAGGCACGCCGACCACCCAGGTCGACATGCGCCGGATCAGCGACGGTGTGAAGGTGGCGCAGCGCTTCAAGACGACGGAGCAGGTCGAACGCGCCTACGTCGAGGATCGCGAATTCCAGTATCTCTACCAGGACAGCGACGGCTTTCACTTCATGAACACGGAGACCTACGACCAGGTGACGCTGCCGGGCGATATCATCGGCGACCAGGCGGCCTATCTGCAGCCCGAGATGAAGGTGACCTTATCCCTGCACGAGGGCAGCCCGGTTTCAATCGCGCTCCCGCAGAAGGCGGTTTTGGAGGTGGTCGAGACGGAGCCCACCGTGAAAGGCCAGACGGCAGCCTCCTCCTACAAGCCGGCCCTCCTGTCCAACGGGGTTCGCACCATGGTCCCTCCGTTCGTCGGCACCGGCACGAAGATCGTGGTGATGACCGCGGACGGCTCCTATGTCGAGCGTGCGAGGGATTGACCGCGCCCGGTTTCGCCGGCGCGGCAAGGACAGAGCCACTCATGAAACAACCTCCCGGTAGCGGGCGATTGGGTTGCACGCAATGAACGATCGGGCTGAGCCATTCCTGTCGCGGCGGGCCTGCCTGCCCCTTTTGTCGGCCGCAGCATCGGCGGCCTGGATCACGGCAGCACCGGCGCAGACGAGCAGATCAGGATTCGACCAATGGGTCGCAGGGTTTCGTGCGCGCGCCCGCGCCCGCGGCATCTCCGACGCCACCTACACGCGGGTGATGACCGAGATAAAGCCCGACACGTCGGTATTTGCGCTCGACCGCGCGCAGCCGGAATTCACCGAGCAACTCTGGCAGTACCTCAATCGCCGGGTCTCGGACTGGCGCATCATCACCGGCAAGGAGAAGGCGGCAGAATACGCGCCGCTGCTCTCCCGGATCGAGAAGGACTTCGGAGTCGAGCGCTCCATCATGCTCGGCCTGTGGGGAATCGAATCCGCATTCGGAGACCCGGACGTTCAGAAGAACCACATGCGCCCGATCATCCCGGCGCTCGCGGCGCTCGCTTGGGGAGAACCGCGGCGGCGCGCCTACTGGGAGCAGGAACTGCTCAATGCCCTCGTGATCATCGATCGCGGCTGGGGCACGCCCGAGGAGATGCGCGGCTCCTGGGCAGGCGCGATGGGCCATACCCAGTGGATGCCGGAGGTCTGGCTCAACGTCGGCATCGACTACGACGGCGACGGCCGGATCTCGCCGTTCGGCAAGCCTGACGACGCCCTTGCCGGCACGGCACAGTATTTCGTCAAACGCGGGAAGTATCGTCCCGGCGAGCATTGGGGCTATGAGGTGCGGGGGATTTCCCGGACCGGAGAAGGAGCTTTCCGAAGCTATGAAGCCTGGCAGAAGGCCGGCGTGACGCGCGCTGACGGCCAGCCTTTCCCGCTGCCGAAAGCGACGGCAAAGCCGTGGATGCCGGTGGCCGGCGGTCCTGCCTTTCTGCTGGGGCCGAACTTCTACGCGGTGCGCTCCTACAACCCGTCCATGAATTACACCCTGTCGATCGTGCATCTCGGCGACCGCATCATGGGAGGCAGCCCGTTCGTGCAGCCGTTTCCGGGCAGCGAACGCACGCCGACGCTCGCCGAAGTGCAGGAAATCCAGAAACGCCTTACCGCTCTGGGTTTCGATACCGGAGGCACCGACGGGCGCGTCGGCAACGACACGATGCACGCGATCCGCACCTATCAGCGAAAGGTCGGCATGCAGCCGGCCGACGGCTATGCCGGCGTGAGGCTTCTGGGACGGTTGCGTCAGGGACTGTGATCCGGTTCTAATGGCGTTGCCGGCCATTCGAGAACCCGAGGATCATCCGTGACAACCGCAAAGACCAAGGCGGCGACTGCCGTCGAGCAATCTACCGCCAGGATCGCGCATCCGTCCATTCGTGCCCTCGAGCGACCGGCCAATCTGACCGGCACCAACGCGCCGGGATTCGGCAGCGACGTTGTCGCGGACACGCTGCGCGCGCTGCAATTTCCGTATATCGCGCTCAATCCCGGCGCCAGCTACCGCGGCTTGCACGATTCGATCGTGAATTTCCTCGGCAACGAGACCCCGCAGATGCTGCTGTGCCTGCACGAGGAGAACGCGGTCGCGATCGCCCACGGCTACGCCAAGGTCACAGGCAGGGCAATGGCGACGGCTGTGCATTCCAATGTCGGCCTGTTCCACGCGACGATGGCGATCTTCAACGCCTGGTGCGACCGGATGCCGGTGGTCATTCTGGGGGCCACCGGTCCCGTCGACGCCGCCAAGCGCCGCCCGTGGATCGACTGGATTCATACCGCGCGCGACCAGGGGGCGATCGTTCGCGACTACACGAAATGGGACGATCAGCCCGCCTCTCCCGCCGCCGCCCGCGAGGCGCTCATCCGCGCCACCTGGATGGCCAACACCGCGCCGATGGGGCCGGTCTACATCAATCTCGACGCCGAGATGCAGGAGTCCAAGCTTGCCGAGCCGCTGCCTCCGATCGACGTCGCGCGTTTCATGCCGGAGGCGGCGCCCGCCGCCGCGCCGGAATTGATCGCGGCGGCTGCCGCCATGCTGCGAGCCGCCGAGCACCCGGTCATGGTGGTTGGCCGCGTCTCCCGCAGCCTCGAACACTGGAACGAGCGGGTGGCGCTGGCCGAGGCGATCAACGCCAAGGTGATCACGGACCTGAAGATCGGCTGCGGCTTTCCAACCGATCATCCGCAGCATGCCGGCGCGCCGGCATCGAATGCGCTGGTTCCTGAAGCAATCGCGGCGCTGAAGGCAGCCGACCTCATCATCGCCCTCGACTGCGTCGACCTCAACGGCGTCCTGCGAGGCGCATTCGGCTTCGACATCCCGAAAACGAAGATCATCAATGTCACGGCCGACTTCCATCTCCATCGCGGCTGGAGCATGGATTACGAGGCCCTGCCCCCTGCGGATCTGTTGCTGCCGACCACGCCCGACGAGGCGGTGCCGCGCCTCCTGGCAGCGCTCGGCGGCGCCAAGCCGCGCAAACCCGCAGCGGTGAAGGCGAGATCCGAGCCCTACGTGCCGTCCGAGGGGGCGTTGCGCGTCGATGATCTCGCCCGCGCGCTCAGAGCCGCGGTCGGAGAACGGGAAGTGACACTCACGCACTTGCCCTTGTCCTGGAACGGCGCGACCTGGCCGTTCCGGCATCCGCTCGACTATATCGGCTCCGAAGGCGGCGGTGGCGTCGGCGGCGGCCCAGGGAATTCGGTCGGGGCGGCGCTCGCCTTGAAGGGCTCGGGTCGGCTGGCAATCGGCGTCTGCGGCGATGGCGATTTCTGCATGGGCGTGACGGCGATCTGGACTGCGGTTCACTATCGCATTCCGCTCTTGATCGTGGTCTGCAACAACCGTTCGTTCTTCAACGACGAGCTGCACCAGGAGCGGGTCGCCCGCATCCGCAACCGACCGCCGGAGAACCGCTGGATCGGTCAACGCATCTCCGATCCCGACATCGATTGCTCGATGCTCGGGCGCGCACAGGGCGCGGTCGGCTTTGCTCCGGCGATGAAGACCGGCGACCTCCTGCCGACCTTCGAGAAGGCGATTGCCGCCGTCGAAGCCGGCCACGTCGCGGTGGTCGATGTCCGGGTCGAGCCGGGGTATTCCGCGGTAGCGACTGCAGCGATGCTGCGGGGAACGGAGAAGAAATAAGCCGACGCAGAAGAAGCAAGGCAGGAGTCACCGAGCCCGGATCGGGCGGCTCCTGCCGCCGCTTTCAAATCGCGAAGCTCTCGTGGGTCGAGGGATGAAACAGCTCCTCCGGCGCGACGAGGCGCGACGAGAGGCCCTGCGCGTGATGATGGCGCAGGAACGTCTCCAGCACCTTGCGGTTCGCGGCAAGCCCGTACGACCAGAAATCTTCGCCCATCAGCTCGCGCGCCCCCCGCAGCTGCTCCTCGACGAAAGGCAGCGTCACCTTCGTCGCCGCGGTGTCTTCCAGCGCCTCGAGGCATATGGCCTTCGCCTGTGAGAATGCCTTGAACACTGCGGCCGGGAGCCAGGGATGCCTGTCCACCAGCTCGCGACGAATGCCGGTGATGTGCATGATCGGGAAGATCGCGGTCCGCCTGAAATAATCCTGCCCGGCGGCGATCGGATCGGCAAACAGCCAGCCGATATTCGCATTGCTTTTGCCGACGAGTCTCGGCGCCCGCGGCGCGATGAATCCATCGATCTCGCCGCGTTCCAACAACCCGGAGATGGTGGTGCCCGCGGGCGCGTTTTCCATCCGTACGCCGGGCGGCAGCTTGATCGTGATCTTCTCCGGCCGGCCGGGGTCTTCGATCCCTCCCCTGATCCAGGTGATGTCGGACGGCTTCACGCCGTGATCGTCATCGAGGATGATTCGCGCCCAGACGCAGGCGGTCAGCTGATATTCGGGCAGTCCGACGCGCCTGCCTTTGAGCTCGGCCGGTTGCTTGATTCGATCCCTGCGGACGTAAATCGAATTGTGGCGGAACGCGCGCGAGACGAAGGCCGGCACCCCGACATACGGACAATTGCGCTCGGCAGTCTTCACGGTGAAGCTCGACATCGACAATTCGCAGATGTCGAAATCCACGCCGCGGAATGCGCGGAAGAAGATCTCCTCCGGGGCCAAGGTCATGAACACCGGATCGACCCCGTCGATTTGGATCACGCCGTCGATCAGCGGACGAACGCGGTCGTAATTGCCGACTGCAACGGAGAGCTGCAACTTCGCCATTGTTCTGGATCTTTTCGGAGCCCGACCGCGCTAGATAGCCCGGTGCACGCGACTGGAGCAAATGCTTGCCGATCGGCTGGCCGGGGTCGCAAGGCACCCCGGCCTGAGAGCAGAGGACCTCCAGATTCCGCTCAACAGATCACTGAGCACGGCCGGGCTCGGCGTCGGCCGGCGCCAGATCGAGAAGCCGCAGCTGCACCCGCTCGACTCCGTTCCAGCGGTCGAGGCACAAGGTGCCGGCCGCATGCACGCTTTGACCGCGGTGCTGCCTGAGTGCGTGTCCCAATTTCTGCCCGACGGCGCGGAACGCGACGGCGTCGACCCCCGAACCGTCTCCGGCGCGCAGGCGCGCTCGCATGTGCGACTGCCCGACCTCCTCGGCATAGGCCAGCGTGTGGGCCGGAAACGCGATCACCGGCTCCGGATTGCCGGCGCCGAACGGACCGGCGCGCGCCATCGTCGCAACGAGACTGGCGGCAGCGGCGCCAGCGGTGATCGCCCCGTCGATCAGCAGCGCGTCCTCGCGCCGGGCGGCCGCCACCGCCGAGCCAAGCTTCTCGTCGAGATAGGCGCGGAAGGCGCCGAGCCCCTCCTTCCTGAGCGTCACTCCAGCCGCCATCGAATGGCCGCCGCCTTTGAGGAGAAGCCCCTTGGCGGCCGCCTCGCGCACCGCACGTCCGATATCGACGCCGGGAATTGATCGTCCTGAGCCGGTGCCGATCCCGCCCGGCTCGAGGGCGATGGCGAAAGCGGGGCGCCCGAACCGCTCCTTCAGGCGTGCCGCCACCAGGCCCACGACGCCGGGATGCCAGCCCTCGGCCGCGGTGACCACCACCGAGCCCGTTTCCTCGGTCCCCAGCGCAGAGGCGGCTTCGGCCTCGGCCTCGGCAACGGCCCCAACCTCGATCGCCTGCCGCTCGCGATTGAGCCGGTCGAGCTCACCGGCAATGCGGATGCATTCGGACGGATCATCCTGCATCAGCAGATCGACCCCGAGGGTGGCGCGCCCGATCCGGCCGCCGGCATTGATGCGCGGTCCGAGCAGAAACCCGAGATGCCAAGGCTCCGGCGGGCCGCCGAGCCGAGCGATATCGGTTAGAGCGGTGAGCCCCGCGTTGTCGCGCCGACGCATTGCCAATAGCCCCTTCACCACGAAGGCGCGGTTGAGCCCCTTGAGCGCAACCACATCGGCCACCGTTCCGAGCGCGACCAGATCGAGAAAGCCCAGCAGATCCGGCTCTGCGCACTGCGCCGACCAGAAGCCGCGTGTGCGCAGAGCACGGTTCAGCGCCACCACGGTCATGAATACGAGGCCCACCGCGGCGAGATGGCCAAGCCCGGAGACGTCGTCGAGCCGATTGGGATTGATCACCGCAACCGCCGCGGGCAGCCTTTCGTCCGCCAGATGATGATCGATGACGATCACATCGAGGCCGAGCCGCCGCGCTTCTTCGAGCGGCTCATGGCTGGCGGTGCCGCAGTCTACCGCGACGAGAAGGCTTGCACCCTGCCCGGCAAGCGAGCGCACCGCCTCGGTATTCGGCCCATAGCCTTCGAACAGCCGGTCGGGGATGTGGATGAGGGGCTCGAGCCCGCAGCGTCGCAAATAGCGCCCCAGCAGTGCCGCCGAAGTCGCCCCGTCCACGTCATAGTCCCCG
>DASXAP010000310.1:0-3031 GCA_036406655.1 Xanthobacteraceae bacterium
AGCATCCGTCCTGGTCGCAGCCGATGCTTCAACATGGACACGGCGCTACGCTACAGCCCCAGATAGGCGACCTTGAGCCGCGCGTCGTCGAGCAGCTCGACGCCGGCGCCCTGCATGACGATGCGGCCGTTTTCCAGCACATAGGCGCGGTCGGCGAGCCGCAGCACATGGTGGACGCTCTGCTCGACGATCAGCACGGTGTGGCGCTGCCGGCGCAGGCTCTCGATCAGCTCGAACAGAAGCGCCACGTAGATCGGCGCGAGCCCCTCGGTCGGCTCGTCGAGGAGCAGCACCCGCGGCCGCGCCATCAGCGCGCGGCCGATGGCGAGCATCTGCTGCTCGCCGCCGCTGAGCGAGCCCGCGAGCTGCGCCCGCCGCTCGGCGAGCACCGGCAGGAGCGCGTAGACCCGCTCGAGGCTCTCCCGGCGCACGCGCCGCGCCGGCGCCGGATAGGCGCCGATCTCGAGGTTCTCGAGCACGCTCATGAACGGAAACAGCCGCCGCCGCTCCGGCACCAGCACGAGCCCGCGCCCGACCCGCTCGTAGGCCGGCAGGTGATCGATGCGCTCGTCCGCGAGCGCGATTACGCCGGTTGCGCGGGTGCGCAGGCCCGCGAGCGAGAACATGAGCGTGCTCTTTCCCGCGGCGTTGGCGCCGACCAGGGCGACGATCTGCCCGGGCCCGACCTCGAGGTCGATGCCGTGCAGGACCTGCAGCGCCCCGTAGAAGGCGTCGAGCTGTGCGACCCTAAGCAAGGCGCATCTCCTCGCCGAGATAGGCCCTGATCACCGCGGGGTCGCGGGCGAGCCGCTCGGGGGCGCCGTCGGCGATGAGCTCGCCGCGGTGGAGCACCATGATGCGCGGGGCGGTCTGCATGATCGCGTAGAGCACGTGCTCGACCCAGATCACCGTGATCCCGCGCGTGGAGAGCGAGGCGACGAGCGCGGTCATGGCCTGCACCTCGAGGGGGGTGAGGCCGGCGACGATCTCGTCGAAGAGGACGAGCGCGGGCCGCAGCGCAAGCGCGCGGGCGACCTCGAGCCGCTTGAGGAGACCGATGGTCAGCCGCCCCACCGGCCATTCGGCGCGATCGGCGAGCCCCACCTCGGCGAGGATCTCGCGGGCGCTCGCGTGCGCGGCTTTCACCGTCGCCGCGTGGCGGAGCGCGCTCAAGGCCACGTTCTCGACCACGCTGAGGTGGCGGTAGGGCTTGGGGATCTGGAAGGTGCGCGCCACCCCGGCGCGGGCGGCCTGCCAGGGCTTCCAGCCGGCGACCGGCCGGCCCCTGAACAGGATCTCGCCCGCGGTCGGCGCCAGCGCCCCGGCGATCAGGTTGTAGAGGGTGCTCTTGCCGGCGCCGTTCGGGCCGATCAGCCCGAGCAGCTCGCCGGCGCGGACCGAGAAGCTCACCCCGGCGAGCGCGCGCAGCGCGCCGAAGGCGTGCACGAGGTTGCGCACCTCGAGGAGCGCGGTCACGGCGTGCTCCTGCCGTGCCGGGCGGCGAGCCGCGCCAGCGCCGCGGCGATCCCGCCGGGGAAATAGAGCATCACGACGATGAGGAGGCCGCCGTAGATCGCGAGATGCAGCCCCGCCAACTTGCCGCCGAGCCAGCCGCGCAGGAGCTCGGAGACCGGGGTGATGACGAAGGCGCCGAGCACCGGCCCGATCGCAGTGCCGAGCCCGCCGAGCGCGGGAAGGAGCGCGAACTGGAACGACAGCTCGGGCGAGATGACGTGGGTCGGATCGAGAAACAGGAAATACTGGGCGAACAGCGAGCCGCCGATGGCGGTGAGAAAGCCGCTGAGGCACATGGCGCCGGTGCGGGCGACGAGCGGATTGACCCCGGCGGCGCTCGCCGCCTCCTCCTCGTCGCGCACCGCGAACAGCTCGAGCCCCCAGCGCGAGCCCTCGACGAGCTTGGTGATCGCATAGACGGCGGCGAGATAGGCGAGGAAGAGCGCCGCATAGGCGGTCTTGGAGGCGAACACCATGTTGGTGACGCTGGGGACGGGGAGGATGGCGAGCCCTTCCGCCCCGCCGGTGAGCGCCGCCCAGTTGAGCGCGGCGATGCGGAAGACCTCGGCCACCGCGAGCGTCGAGAGGATGAAGAACGGTCCGCGCAGCCGGGCGCAGATCAGCGTGATCGCGCCGGCGACGAGGAGCGCCAGAAGCGCGCCGAGCCAGAGGCCGAGCCAGGGGGTGAGCCCGTGATCGACCAGCAGGATCGTCGAGGTATAGGCGCCGATGCCGAAGAAGGCGGCGTGGCCGAACGAGATGAGCCCGGCATAGCCGCCGGCGATGTTCCAGGCGAGCGCCAGGCCCGCCCAGAGGAAGGTCTGGATCACCACGTCCTGCAGGTTCTGCGACAGCCCGGGGAGGAGGAGGGCGACGCACACCGCCGCGAGCGCAACCTCGACGAGCGACAGCGTCCCGCGTTCGGGCCAAACCCTCAACCGCCGCGACGGCGCGGGCTCGGGATTCGCGGGCGGGTGCCTCATGCCGGATGCCGATCGATTGCTTCAATAAACGTGAAATGCAGGACAGGCCTACCCTCCCCTGGAAGGGGAGGGTCGGCGCGCCGTTTTGCGCGCCGGGGTGGGGTGAGCGGATGGTGAAGCGCTCGATCGACAGCTTCAGTCGGGAGACCGCGCGCAAGCTTCGCCTGAACGAGACCGAAGCGGAGACGCGCCTGTGGCGGCATCTTCGACACTGGCCAATGCAGGGAACGCATTTCCGCAGGCAGGTGCCGATCGGGCCATACATCGTCGACTTTGCCTGCATGGCCGCCCGCCTCGTCATCGAGCTGGATGGCTCGCAGCATGGGATCGACGATAACATCGCTCGCGATCAGGCCCGGACGCGATGGCTCGAAACGGCGGGATACCGCGTCATTCGGTTCTGGAATCAATGAGCTCATCAACAACATGGATGGCGTGCTGGAGAGCATTCATGTGGCGCTGCACGGCGCATCGAATGCGGAGCCTGCTCCATTCAGGCATCGCCGGACGCAGCGGCATCCCCCCCCCCCCCC
>DASXAP010000311.1:0-17303 GCA_036406655.1 Xanthobacteraceae bacterium
TCAACCTGCTCGCCGCCAATCTGACGACCCAGGTTCGCAACATCGCCGAGGTCACCACTGCGGTCGCGCGCGGCGACCTCTCCCGCAAGATCACTGTCGACGTGAAGGGCGAGATCCTCGAGCTCAAGAACACCATCAACATCATGGTGGATCAGCTCAACGCCTTCGCCTCCGAGGTCACCCGTGTCGCGCGCGAGGTCGGCACCGAAGGCAAGCTCGGCGGGCAGGCACAGGTGCCCGGGGTCGCCGGCACCTGGAAGGACCTGACCGACACCGTCAACGTGATGGCCGCCAACCTGACCGAGCAGGTGCGCGGCATCGTCAAGGTGGTGACCGCGGTCGCCGACGGCGACCTCAAGCAGAACCTGACGGTGAAATCGAAGGGCGAGGTGGCGGCGCTGGCCGAGACCATCAACAACATGACCGACACGCTGGCGATCTTCGCCGACCAAGTGACCAGCGTGGCGCGCGAGGTGGGCGTGGAAGGGCGGCTCGGCGGCCAGGCCAACGTGCCCGGCGCTGCCGGCACCTGGAGGGACCTGACCGGCAACGTCAACCTTCTCGCCGCCAACCTGACCACCCAGGTGCGGGCGATCGCCGAGGTGGCCACCGCGGTGACCAAGGGCGATCTGACCCGCTCGATCCAGGTCGATGCCCGCGGCGAGGTGGCCGAGCTCAAGGACAACATCAACACGATGATCGACAACCTGCGGCTCACCACCGACCGCAACACCGAGCAGGACTGGCTGAAGACCAATCTCGCCAGGTTCACCAACATGCTGCAGGGGCAGCGCGACCTCGCCACCGTCGGCCGTCTCCTGCTCAGCGAGCTGACCCCGCTGGTGAACGCGCAGCTCGGCGTCATCTACCAGGTGACCAGCGACGAGATCCCCCGCCTGCAGCTGCTCTCCGCCTATGCCGACGACGAGGTCGGCGGACATCCCGAGCGGGTGCGGGTCGGGGTGGGGCTGATCGGGCAATGCGCCGCCGACAAGAAGCGGATCCTGATCAGCGAGATGCCCGACCACGCGGTCTTCGTCGGCTCCGGCCTGTTCAAGGCGACCCCGCGCAACGTCGTGGTGCTCCCGGTGCTGTTCGAGAACCAGGTCAAGGCGGTGATCGAGCTCGCCTCGCTCAGCGAGTTCACCACCCTGCAGCTCACCTTCCTCGAGCAGCTCACCACGAATATCGGCATCGTGCTCAACAGCATCGAGGCGACGATGCAGACCGAGGGGCTGCTGAAGCAGTCGCAGCAGCTGGCCGGCGAGTTGCAGGCGCAGCAGAAGGAGCTGCAGCAGACCAACGAGCAGCTCGAGCAGAAGGCGCAGCAGCTCGCCGAGCGCAATGTCGAGGTGGAGCGCAAGAACCAGGAGATCGAGCAGGCCCGCCGGGCGCTGGAGGAGAAGGCGACCGAGCTCGCGCTCACCTCCAAGTACAAGTCGGAATTCCTCGCCAACATGTCGCACGAGCTGCGCACGCCGCTCAACAGCATCCTGATCCTGGGTCAGCAGCTCGCCGACAATCCCGACCGGAATCTCACCGCCAAGCAGGTCGATTTCGCCCGCACCATCCATGGCGCCGGCACCGACCTGCTCAACCTGATCAGCGACATTCTCGATCTGTCCAAGATCGAGTCCGGCACCGTCACCGTCGACGCCGAGGATGTGATGTTCGCCTCGCTGGTGGAGATGGTGGCGCGTCCGTTCCGCCACGAAGCGGAGACCCGGCAGCTCGCCTTCGAGGTGAGCGTCGATCCGCTCCTCGAATCGATCATCACCGATTCCAAGCGCCTGCAGCAGGTGCTGAAGAACCTGCTCTCCAACGCCTTCAAGTTCACGGCGCAGGGCGGGGTTCGCCTCAAGGTCTCGCCGGCGCCGGGCGGCTGGAGCGCGGGCCACGCGGTGCTCAAGCAGGCGCCGTCCGTCGTCGCCTTCGAGGTCTCCGATACCGGAATCGGCATCCCGCCGGAGAAGCAGAAGGTGATCTTCGAAGCTTTCATGCAGGCGGATGCCAGCACCAGCCGAAAATACGGCGGCACCGGGCTCGGCCTGGCGATCAGCCGCGAGCTCTCGAACCTGCTCGGCGGCGAGATCCACCTGCGCAGCACCCCGAATGTGGGGAGCAGCTTCACCCTCTATCTGCCGCTGAAATATGTCGGGCCGGGCACCGGGCCGCGGCCCGCGCCACCGCCTGCCGCGGCGGGCGGGCACCCGCCCGCGGTCCATGTCGTGCCGGAGCGGCCGCTCGAGCAGATCCCGGACGACCGGCTGGCTATCCAGCCCGGCGATTCGATCCTGCTGATCGTCGAGGACGATCCCCATTACGCGCGGATCATGGTCGATCTGGCGCGCGAGAAGGGCTTCCGGGTGCTGGTTGCAATGCGCGGCGGCGATGCGCTCGAGCTCGCCAAGCAGTATCAGCCGACCGCGGTCTCGCTCGACGTGTTCCTGCCCGATATGCTGGGCTGGACGGTGCTGAGCCAGCTCAAGCAGAACCCGCTGACGCGGCACATACCGGTGCAGATCATCACCATGGACGAGGATCGGCAGCACGGCTTGGCCCGCGGCGCCTTCTCCTTCGTCCACAAGCCCACCTCGACCGAGGGCGTCAAATCGGCGCTCGCCCGGATCAAGGAATACGCCCAGCCGCGCCGCAAGCGGCTATTGGTGGTGGAGGACGACAAGATCGAGCAGATGAGCATCGGCGAGCTGCTCGGTCACGACGACATCGAGATCGTGACCGCCGGCACCGGCGGCCAGGCGCTCGCGCTGCTGCGCCAGCAGCCCTGCGATTGCGTCGTGCTCGACCTGCGGCTGCCGGACATGTCCGGCTTCGAGGTGCTGGAGCAGCTGCGCGCGGATGCCAGCCTGTCGGACGTGCCGGTGGTGGTGTTCACCGGCCGCGAGCTGTCCGCCGAGGAGGACGCGCAGCTGCACACCATGGCGCGCAGCATCGTGGTCAAGGGGGTGGAATCGCCGGAGCGGCTGCTCGACGAGACCTCGCTGTTCCTGCATCGGGTCGTCACCGACCTGCCGCCCGAGAAGCAGCGCATGCTCGAGCGGCTCAACAGCTCCGACGAGGACCTCGTCGGCCGCACCGCGCTGCTGGTCGACGACGACGCCCGCAACATCTTCGCGCTGTCGAGCGTGCTGGAGCGGCGCGGCATGCGCGTGCTCACCGCCACCACCGGCAGCGAGGCGATCGCGCTCGTGGAGTCCACGCCCGATCTCGCCATCGTGCTCATGGACATCATGATGCCGGAGATGGACGGCTACCGGACCACGCAGGTCATCCGCGCGAAGCCGTGTTTCCGCCGGCTGCCGATCATCGCGCTCACTGCCAAGGCGATGAAGGGCGACCGCGAGAAATGCCTGGAGGCCGGCGCCTCCGACTATCTGGCGAAGCCGGTCAATACCGAGCAGCTCCTGTCGGCGCTGCGGATGTGGCTGCACCGTTAGCCGCGCGAGGACAGAATGGCCGCTGCCGACAAGGTCAACATCCTGCTGGTCGACGATCAGCCGGCCAAGCTCCTCAGCTACGAGGCGATTCTCGCCGAGCTCGGGGAGAGCCTGGTCAAGGCGACCTCGGCACGTGAGGCGTTCGAGCACCTGCTCAAGCAGGAGGTCGCCGTCGTCCTGATGGACGTCTGCATGCCGGAGCTCGACGGCTTCCAGCTCGCCGCCATGATTCGCGAGCATCCGCGGTTCCAGCAGACGGCGATCATCTTCATTTCCGCCATCCATCTCACCGACGTCGACCGGCTGCGCGCCTACGAGATGGGAGCGGTCGATTACGTGCCGGTGCCGGTCATTCCCGAGGTGCTGCGCGCCAAGGTCCGGATCTTTGCCGAGCTCTACCGCAAGACCCGCCAGCTCGAGCAGCTCAATCGCGAGCTCGAGCGGCGCGTGACCGAGCGCACCGCCGAGCTCGAGGCCTCGACCGCGGGGCTGCTGCGCAGCGAGGAGCGCCGCACGCTCGCGCTGGCCGCCGGCCGGATGGGCTCCTGGGAATGGGACCCGCTGGCCGGCAGCTTCGTCTGGGACGAGGGGCAATATCGCATATTCGGGGTCGATCCGAAGAGTTTCGAGGTGACGATCGACAATATTCGCGCCCTGATCCACCCGGAGGACTGGAAGCACCTGCAGAACGCCATGCGGCCGCCGGCGGCGAGCAGCACTCCCGCCCTGCAGGCGGAGTTTCGGGTGTGCAGGCCCGACGGCGAGCTGCGCTGGTGCATCGGAACGGCGGTGGCGAGCGTCGACGCGCACGACCACGTCGTGCGCGTCAGCGGCGTCACCGTCGACATCACCGAGCGCAAGGAGGCCGAGGAGCGCCAGGTCCTGCTCGCGCGCGAGGTCGACCATCGGGCCAAGAACGCGCTCGCGCTGGTGCAGTCGATCGTCCGGCTCACGCAGGCCGACTCGATCAAGTCCTACACCGCCGCCGTCGAGGGTCGGATCGCGGCGCTGTCGCGCGCGCACACGCTGCTGGCGCAGAGCCGCTGGCAGGGCGCCGAGCTGGTGCGGCTCGTCGCCGAGGAGCTTGCGCCCTATCACCGGCCCGGCGGGGACGCGATCACCGCCTCAGGCCCGGATGTCTCGCTCGAGCCGCGCACCGCGCAGACGCTTGCGCTCGCGCTGCATGAGCTGTCGACCAACGCCGCCAAGCACGGCGCGCTGTCGGTCGGCTCCGGCCGGCTGCGGGTGAGCTGGGAGCTGCAGCCGGACCGGGTCGTCCTGGACTGGAGCGAGAGCGGCGGGCCGCCGGCTCCCGGCCCGGGCGAAGCCGGCTTCGGCATGCGGGTGATCGCGGCAAGCATCGAGCGCCAGCTCGACGGCGAGGCGAGGTTCGACTGGCGGCCGGAAGGCCTGCATTGCCGGCTGTCGATGCCCCGCGCCGATATCGTCGACCAGCCGCTGCATCATGCCCTGGCGTCGCCCGCCCATCGCGACGAGAGGATGCTGCTTCCGCTGCGGCTGCACACCGGCAACCGCGTGCTGCTGGTCGAGGACGAGATTCTCGTGGCCATGATGATGCGCGACGTCCTGACCGAGCTCGGCTTCGTGGTGGTCGGGCCGTTCAGCCGCTTGTCGCAGGCGATGGTGGCGGCGGTGCACGACGAGATCGATGCCGGGATCATCGACGTCAATCTCGGGGGTGAGTTCGTCTACCCGGTGGCCGACGTGCTGGTCGCCCGCCAGATCCCGTTCCTGTTCGTCACCGGCTACGGCGTGGAGAGCATCGACGCCAGGTTCCGCCACGTGCCGATCCTGAAAAAACCGGTGCAGCAGCAGGCGCTGACGAGGATCTTCGTCGCGCCCGCCCAGACGCAGCCGCCGAAGCTGTCGCGCCGGCGGGGAGCATCCGGCGTCGAGACGCGGCCCCGCGCCGCCCCCTGAGGGACCGCACGCCTATTCCTGGAACGCCTCGTCGCGCTTGCTGCGGATCGCCGGCAGCGCCACCAGCAGGCACAGCGCCAGCGCTGCGACGAGCAGGCCGAGGCTGATCGGTCGCTGCACGAAGATCATGGGGTCGCCGCCGGAGATGCGCAGCGCGCGGCGCAGGTTCTCCTCCATCAGCGGCCCCAGCACGAAGCCGAGGATCATGGGCGCCGGCTCGCATTCGAGCTTGCCGAAGACATAGCCGGCGGCGCCGAAGAACGCCGCCAGCAGCACCGCCGTCGGGCTGTTGCCGACGGTGTAGACGCCGATGCCGCAGAACAGCAGGATCGCGAGATAGAGAAACCGGTACGGCACCTTCAGCAGCTGCACCCACATCCCGATCAGCGGCAGGTTGATGATCACCAGCATCAGGTTGCCGATCCACATGCTGGCGACCATCCCCCAGAACATCTGTGGCCGCTCGTTCATGATCTGCGGGCCGGGCTGGATGCCGTGGATCGTGAGCGCGCCGATCATCAGCGCCATCACCGCGTTGCCGGGAATGCCCAGGGTGAGCATCGGGATGAACGAGGTCTGCGCGCCGGCATTGTTGGCGGATTCCGGCCCGGCGACGCCCTCGACGGCGCCGCGCCCGAACTCCTCGGGCCGCGGCGAGCTCTTCTTCTCCAGCGCATAGGCGGCGAAGGAGCTCAGCGTGGCGCCGCCGCCGGGCAGCACACCAAGGACCGAGCCCAAGGCGGTGCCGCGCAGGACCGCCGGCCAGGCGCGGCGGAAATCCTCCGCCGTCGGCCACAGCCGGGTGATCTTCTGCGCGACCAGCGAGCGCGTCTCCGGCGGATCGGCGAGATTGGTGATGATCTCTCCGACCCCGAAGACTCCGATCGCCAGCGTCGCCACGTCGATGCCGTCGGTCAGCTCGGTGATCCCGAAGGTGAAACGGGTCCCGCCGGTGTTGCCGTCGGTCCCGACCAGCCCGATCAGCAGCCCGAGGATGATCATCGCCACCGCCTTGGTGACCGAGCCGTGCGCGAGCACCACCGCGGCGATCAGCCCCAGCACCATCAGCGAGAAATACTCCGGCGCCCCGAACGACTGGCCGATCGTGGCGAGCGGCGGGGCGAAGGTGGCAATGAGCATGGTCGAGACGCAGCCGGCGAAGAACGACCCGAGCGCCGCCACCGCGAGCGCCGCGCCGGCGCGACCCTGCCGCGCCATCTGATGGCCGTCGATGCAGGTGACGACCGACGAGGTCTCGCCCGGCAGATTGACCAGGATCGCCGTGGTCGAGCCGCCGTACTGAGCCCCGTAGAATATGCCGGCGAGCATGATCAGGCCGGAGGTCGGCTCGAGGTGAAAGGTCAGCGGCAGCAGCATCGCGATCGTGGCGATCGGGCCGATGCCGGGAAGCACGCCGATGAGGGTGCCGACCAGCGCGCCGGCGAGCGCGAAGAACAGGTTCGCGGGGGTGAAGGCGACCGCAAATCCCAGCACAAGGTTGCCGAACAGCTCCATCTACCACTCCGGCCAGACCGGGATGGTGAGCCCGAGCCCGAGAATGAAGATGCCCCAGGAGAGCAGGACCAGGACGAGCGCGGCCACCACGGTCTCGACCGGGCGCAGCCCGCGCCCGGCGAAGGCGCCGACCCCGATCAGCAGCAGGATCGAGACGACCAGCCCGAGACGCTCGATGCCGAGACCGAACAGGACCAGGCTCGCGGTGACGAGGACGACGGCGCGCCAGGCCGAGGCGGCCCCCCGGCCGGAGATGCCCGCTGCCGGCCGCCGCTGGCGCAATCCCTGCAGCAGGACGACCATGCCGAGAGCGAAGAGACTCCAGCACAGCAGCCGCGGCACGTAGCCGGTGCCCATCAGCAACGCGGTTCCGATCGGATAGCCGCGCGAGATCCACAGCCCCAGCAGCGCCACCCCGATGAAGAGCAGGCCGGCGAGCACGTCCTTGCGCGCGAGCGTCTCGGCGAGCGGAGCGCGAGCGCCTCGCCGCTGCTCACCCGACGACATCGCCGCCCGCATGCCTGGCGCCGGGCGGAATGACCGGCAGCAGCAGATAGGATTCGCGCTCACCGCCGGCGTGAATGGTGTTCGTGCCCGTGTTGTAGTCGGCGTGGTAATGCGTGTAGCCGGTGCTGCCGACCCCGTCGCGCGGCTGCACGTCGAGCCGGATGCGATGACCTCGCTTGAACACCATCGACGTCGGCCAGATCTCGACCTCGATGCGCACGATCTCATCGGCCTCGAGATAGAGCCGCCGCTGATGCCGGTGATAGGGCCGGTAGGGCCGCGACAGCTGCGGATCGAGCTCGCGATGGGAGACCCTGAGCCATCCCTTGGCCACCGGGACGGGCGTGCCCTGCTGGCCGGTCTCCAGCACCTCGTTGCCCGCGGGATCGAAGTTGCGAATGGTGAGAAACAGGTCCATGTCCTCGGTCGAGCTCGACACCCACAGCACGGCGGCGAGCGGCCCGGTGACCTCGAGGTCCTCGGCGAGGGGATCGCTCTCCAGCGAGACGCCCATCTCCGCCCTGGGGCTGCCGCCCATCACCTGCGAGGAGGCGGCCGAGGTCGAGCCCATGGAGCCGAGAAGGGTGGCCGGATAGCGGCGCAGGTTCATCGTCGGCGGGTTGGCGGCGAGCAGCCGGCCGCGGTCGGGCGCCGGCGGCGACAGGTCGAGATAGAGCCTAGTCCACCGCGTGCGCGCAAGCGGCCACTCGTGCTCGTGGCGCCACTCGATCTGGTCGCCGCCCTTGCGGATCGCGAGCTTCACCGGCGGCTCGTCCATGACGCCGTTGTCGATGCCCTTGAGCCAGTAGTCGAAGAAGCGCAGCTGATCGCGTCTTCCTTCCTCGCTGTAGAACGGATGCACATGCGTGCTGGCATGGATGCGCAGCTTCTTGTGCCGCGAGGCGGCGCGCATGAAGGCCTCGGTATTGCCGCGCAGGTGCAGACCCATCCCCGTCCAGTTGCCGACGCTCAGCATCGGCAGCGTGATCCTGTCCCATTGCGCCTGCGCGCCGCGCAGCGCCCCGCTGTCGAGGCTGTTGCTGATCCAGAGGTGCAGGGTGTTGCTCCGCCAGGCGTTCGGCAGCTGCCGCGACGCCCGGCCGAGCAGGTGGTGCAGGAGATGGGCGGTGAACCAGCCCGACATGAACAGGCTGAAGATGCCGCCGTGGAAGAGCGCGTCGCGGTAGAGATCGGCGAAGCCCTCCCAGGGGATGATCGCCTTGAGCGAGGGCGGCTGGTGATTGGCGACGAACCACTGATTGATCGCGAAGTAGGAAATCCCCAGAAGCCCGACCGCTCCGTTGCACCAGGATTGCGCCGCCGCCCACTCGATCGCATCGTGGAAATCGATCGATTCCGCGAGCGACCACGGCTCGCACTGCCCGGGTGATTTGCCGCTCCCGCGCCCGTCCACCCGCATCGCGGCGTAGCCGCGCGGCACCCACCATTGCGGGTTCACGGTCTCCCAGTTCATCAGTGGGTTGGGCTTCTCCTCGAGCGTGTCCGGCGCGATCCAGAGCTTGTCCTTCTGGTAGGGGCCCAGGTTGAGGATGGCGGGAAAAGTGCCGGGACCGTCGGGCCGGAAAATGTCGGCCTTCAGACGCGCGCCGTCGCGCATCGGCACATCCACGTCCCTCTCGACCATGATGCCGTGGACCGGCGCGGATACTGCCGATTGCGCCCCGTGCCCGGTCATGCCCGAGCCGCCGCTGCCGGCCGGCGGACGCTAATCCGCGAGATCGATCTTCACCTCGCTCACGGTCCTTCGCCAGGACGCGAGCTCGTCCTTGAGCCAGGACTGCGCGTCGTCGAGCGAGGCGTTCAGCTTCACGCTGACCAGCTGCTTCCTGAAGCTGTCCTGCAGCTGTGGAGCCGCGGCGGCGTCGACGAGCGCCTTGAACAGCACCGCCAGGACCTCCTTCGGGGTGGCCGCCGGTGCCAGCATGCTCTGCCAGTGCAGCGTGCCGACGCCCGGATAGCCGGCTTCGGCGAGCGTCGGAACGTTCGGATACTCGTCCAGACGCTTCTCCGCCAGCACCGCGATCGGGCTGAGCTTGCCGGCCTTGATCATCGCGGCGGAGCTGACCGCATTGATGAAGGCAATCTGCGCGTCACCCACCACGAGGTCGTTGATCATGCCGGCGGCGCCGGTCTTGTTGGGAATGTGCAGCATCTCCACTCCCGCCCTTCTCGCGAAGACCTCCATGTCGAAATGCGGAAAGCTGCCGACGCCGGCGCTGCTGTAGCGCACCTTGCCGGGATTGGCCTTGGCATAGGCGACCAGCTCCGCCACCGACTTGGGCGCGAAATTGGCAGTGGTGGTGACGAGAAAGGACGGAAAGATGGCCAGGCGCGAGACCGAGACCACGTCGCGCTCGAAGTTGACCGTGAATTTCTTCTGAAACAGCACCGGCGTCACCGCGTTGGTGGTGACGTTGCCGATCATCAGCGTGTAGCCGTCCGGCTTGGCGCGAGCCATCTCCTCGATCGCGACGATCCCGAACGCGCCGGGCTTGTTCTCGACCACGAACTGCTGCCCGAGCAGCTGCCGCAGCTGGTCGCCGAACAGCCGCGCGGTGATATCGGTTGCCCCGCCCGGGGCATAGGGCACGATGATCTTCACCGGCCGGGACGGATACTTGTCCTGTGCCCATGCCGTGGCCGGCAGGAGCCCAATGCCGATCAGCGCGAGGGCCAAGCTCAATCGCTTCATCTTCGTCTCTCCTTGGGACTCCGCGTCGGATCCGGCCGGCAAAGCGCAACCCATTCTCATGGCGAGCAGGTCTTCCCCGGTATCGCCCCCCGATGGGGGCGATACCTACGCCTTGATGCCGTGCAGGCCGTGCGAGGCGTCCTTGACCGTGAAGAACACCACGTCGCGCTCGTCGGTCGCCTTGCCGGAGTGAACCACGTTCGAGGGAACATAGATCACCGAGCCCGGCCCGGCCTCGAGGCTCTTGCCGCCGACCGTCGCCCGGAACGTCCCTTCCAGAACATAGATCCATTGCTCGTTGGGATGCGAATGCGGCTCGGCGCCGGTGCCCGCCGGCATCCGCATGAGCCCGACGATCATGCGGTCGCCTTCGACGCAGGCGCCGTTGGCCGTCGAATAATCCGGACCGCCGAGAATGTGGTTCACCTTGGCGAGGTCGAACAGGTATTCGCCCTCGCCGGCGCGGGTGGCGCCCGGCGTGCGAGCGGCTCGAGCTGCTTGCGCCATTGCTTGCTTTGCTCCCTTGTGCGGCTGCCTTCTTGAACCGACCTGGGTTGAACGGACCGTAGACCCATTTCGCCGCTCGCTCAATTCGGCCCCACCCCACCGCGCCGGGAGCGGCCGCTTGCCGTCAGGCGAATGCGCGTGTTGCGGCGCCGGTGCCGAGCAGCGCCTGCGCTCGCCCGCCGAGGATGGTGGCTTGATCGCCGGGCGGGATGGAGAGTCCGCGAACCTGGAGCACGGCATCGGTCATGCCCATGTCGAAAGGATAGTCGCTGCCGAGCAGCACCCGCTCGGGGCCGGCGCTGTCGACCAGGAACTGTAGCGCGACCTTGGCGTGCACGATGGTGTCGAAGCAGAAGCGACCGAGCGAATCGGTCGGGGGCTTGGGCAGCTTGCGCTTGGGCTCGCTGCGCACGTGCCAGCCGTGCAGGAGCCGACCGGCCTGGTAGGGGACGAACCCGCCGCCATGGGCGAGGCAGATCTTCAGGGTGGGATGCCGCTCGAGCACGCCGCTGAACACCAGGCAGGCCGCGGCGATGGTGGTGTCGAGCGGGTTGCCGATGAGATTGGTGAGATAATAGGACGACAGCCGATCGGCGCCTGCGACATTGATGGGATGGAGCAGGATGAACGCGCCGAGCTCGGCGGCGGTGGTCCAGACCGGCTCGAGCGCCGGATCGTCCAGGTTCTTGCCCGCCACGTTCGAGCCGATCTGCGCGCCGCGCAGCCCGAGCACGCTCATCGCATGACGAAGCTCGTCGGCGGCGAGCGCGGGTGCCTGCATGGGCAGTGTCGCTATGCCGAGAAAGCGGTCCGGGCGGGCCTTGACGAGCTTGCCGAGCTGCTCGTTCTGGATGCGGGCGAATGCCGCCGCCACCGCCGGCGGCTGTCCATACAGGAAAGTCTGCGGGCAGACCGAGAGGACCTGCATGTCGACCTTCGATGCCGCCATGTCGTTGAGCCGCCGGTCCAGATCCCAGCCGCCGCGGGGAAACTGCCGGTAGACGTTCCCGGCGACATCGAGGGTGCCGAACTGGTCGTCCACCGCAGAAAGCTTGGGCGCGACCTTGGGGGCCTCCCGCTGCAATAGCCGGATCGTCTCCTCGGTCAGGACGTGAGCGTGGACATCGATGGTCGGCTGGGCCATTGGCATGCGATCCGCTGCTGGACGAGAGCATTCCGGCGGGGCGGGAACACCGCGACACCCGCTCGCGCCGTCACCTTAGAGGAGTTTCCGATGGCATTGAACCGGCTTCGTTGCAACCGGAGCCGGGCGCCGGCCACAATCCGTGATAGGGTGGGGCGTCACCCGACCGAGAGGCCCGGATGCTCGATCAACCTGCCCTCCTGCCGCGCGCCTCCCTGCAAGGGAGCCCGCGCCTGGACCTGCAGGAGCACCTGGGGGACCTCGCCGAGAGGGGGCTCCTGGTGCGGATCGAGCGGCCGATCAACAAGGATACCGAGCTGCACCCGCTGGTGCGCTGGCAATTCCTCGGTGGGGTGCCGGAGGACAAGCGGCGAGCGTTCCTGTTCACGCACGTGACCGACGCGAAGGGACGCCGCTACGACATTCCGGTCGTGGTCGGCGCGCTCGCCGCCTCGCCGGACATCTATGCCATCGGCATGGGGCGGAGCGTGGAGCGGATCGGCGAGGCCTGGCTGCGGGCTATCGCCGAGCCGATACCGCCGATCCGGATCGGCGCCCCGCGCTGCCAGGAGGTCGTGATCAGCGGCGAGGACCTCAAATCTCCCAACGGGCTGATGCGCCTGCCGGTGCCGGTGTCGACACCGGGGTTCGACTCCGCGCCCTACCTCACCGCCACGCTGTGCGTCACCCGCGATCCCGACAGCGGCATTCAGAACATGGGCACCTACCGTGCCGCATTGAAGGCCGCGGACCGGCTGGTGGTGCGCATGGTCGCGCGCGAGGCGAGCGGCGCCGGCGGCTATCTGCACTGGCTCAAGTATCGCGAGCGCCGCGAGCCGATGCCGATCGCGATCGTGATCGGATGTGCGCCGGTGGTCATGTTCACCGGCCCGCAGAAGCTCGCGATCGACATGGACGAGCTCGGCGTCGCCGGCGCGCTCGCCGGCCGGCCCATCGAGGTGGCGAAGGCGGTCAGCGTCGATCTCGACATCCCGGCGTCCGCCGAGATCGTGGTCGAGGGGCTGATCGATCCCGAGAAGCTCGAGCCGGAGGCGCCGTTCGGCGAGAGCAACGGTCATGTCGCGCTCGAGGCCTACAACATGCCGATGCGCGTGACCGCGATCACCCGCAAGCGCGCGCCGGTGTTCACCTCGATCATCAGCCAGGTGACGCCGAGCGAGTCGAGCGTGATCAAGAAGGTCGCCTACGAGCCGCTGTTCCTGAGCCACCTGCGCGACCGCCTGGGCATAAAGGGGGTTCGCCGCGTGATCATGCACGAGCGGCTGACCAACCTGCGTCCGGTCATCTTCGTGCAGATCGCCGACGCCGTGCCCCGCAGCGAGGTGTGGCGCGCGCTGCATGGCGCCGCGAGCCTGCAGTCGAACTGCGGCAAGATCGTCATCGCGGTGAGCGAGGACATCGACCCCGCCAGCATGGATGCGGTGCTGTGGTCGCTCGCCTACCGCACCAATCCGATCGAGGACGTGCATCTCGTGCCGCACCGCGGCGCCGTGCAGGGCGCGCAGTACGGGCCGAAAACCTCGGACTCCGGCATGCTGGTCGATGCGACGCGCAAATATCCGATGGCGCCGCTCGCGCTGCCGACGCGGCAATACATGGAGCACGCGCGCGCGTTGTGGGAGGAGCTGGATCTCTATCCGCTCGACGTGCAGTCGCCGTGGCACGGCTACGGGCTGGGCGACTGGAGCGACCGCTGGGAGACCTTCGCGCGGCGTGCCGCAGCCGGCGATTGGGAGCTCACCGGCCGCGAGACCCTCGCTGCCCAGCGCGGCGGGGTCGCTCCGGAGAGCCCCGCCCGCTTCGACGACGAGCCGCCGCAATCGTAGGCGCGCGTGCGGCGCCGAGGCGGGAGAAACCAGCCGCCGACCATGCCAAGACGCCGGCCGCCGATGGCGGCTGGCTATGTCCGCTCACCCTCCGATGCGACCGACATTTGCGCGCCGCGCGAGACGCCCCTTTGTGCCAGAGGAGCTGACATAGATCAGCTGAGGACGAAGGTGGAATTGAAGTCGTCTCATTTGAACAGAAACACGGGACACCGCCAGCCAAGGCAGCGTTGATTGCCGTTTGCTCCCACCAGAGATTTCGCTCCGCAACTCGTGGTCAGCTACATCACCCGAAGTCTGCGGCTGTTGAGGAGGGCGCCTTCAGCGATCTCACTCCAATCTATGATCAACGGGAGGAATTGCTCGTAGCTCGCGTAGATCCTTTTGGTGAGGTCGTCGCCCGAGCCGGACTCGGCTACCACATCCTTGCTGATTCGGTGAAGTTCCTTCAGGACCGAGTCGTCGAGCTTCAGAATCTTGATCGCGCCTTCGTCGCGCAGCTTGCGCAGCCACAATGCGTTCTTGTGGTTGAACTCCGCCAGAGAGCGCGCGTACTCGGCAGCGGTTGCGTCCTCGATCAGCCGCCGGTCGCTGGCGTCCAAGCTTTCCCACAAGCGCTTGTTGATGCCTAGCGTTATGCCGGTCCCGGGCTCGTGAAAGCCAGGGTAGTAATAGTAGGCGGTGACGGTATGGAGGCCCAAGGCAGTGTCGAGCCAGGGCCCGACCCATTCGCTGGCATCGAGGGCGCCGGACCTGAGCGCCTGCACGATTTCGCCGCCGGGCACGTTCACCACGATCGCGTCGAGCCGTCGAAGGACCTCGCCACCCATCCCCGGCATCCTGTAGCGCAGCCCTTTAAACGCTTCGGGTGAGGGAACCGGGCGTGTGGACCACCCGCCCATCTGGGTACCGGTGTTGCAGCAGAGCAAGGGCTTGATGTTGAATTGAGCGCTGAGTGCGTCCCATAGCTCCTGGCCGCCGCCGTACTGCACCCACGCGAAGAGTTCGTTCGCGGTGAAGCCGAACGGGACGGCGGCGAAGAAGTTGAACGCCGCCGACCTCTTTTCCCAATAATACTCGGCGGAATGATACATGTCGGCGACGCCACTCCCGACAGCCTCGAAGGTCTCGAAGGGGCGAACGAGCGTGCCGGCCGCGAACACCTCGACGTCAATGCGTCCCCCGGTCGCAGCGCCAATGCGCTGCGCCAGGCGAGCCGCACTTGACTGAAGCCCCGGCGACCCTGCCGGCCAGTCGGTCACCATCTTCAACTGCCGGCTTCCCTGAGCGATCGCGGGGATCGCAAAACCGAATGTCGCGCCCGTAGCCATTCCAGCACCGGTTAAAACGTCCCGCCGTCGCATGGTTGCTGCCTCTCTATGGTCGCCGCATCGAGCGGCCGTTCCGTGGAATCCTATTCAAAGCGCAGACGGTACGCCACAGCTAGCTACCGGATAATCGCTACAAGGACTACCCGCGTCCGCTTCGCCCCGTTTGCGACCAAGTGCTCATTATCGCAAGCGACGCGTCCACTGCGCGCACGCGTCGGTGGAGGAGCGTCGACGAGCATCAAGTGCAGTCATAACGAGTGACTATCAGCAATTCGGCGGGAGAGTTGAGCGGTGCCGGCATGTTTCGTGACGAGAATCACAGCGGCGCAGATTGTCTTCGATTACTTTCATCATGTCGAGCAAGGTTTCGACTCAACTACAGAGGGTCTCATGATTACGAATCACGATCCGGACGGACAGGCTTCCGTTCAGTCATACGATCCGGATGTCTTCGATCGACTCAATTTGTTTCGTACGGCGAAGACGCTGCTGTCGCGCCACAAGGGCTCCATCAGCGACCTCGGCGGCGTCATTATCGATTATAAGCTGCACAATGTTTTCGGGGTGAGCTTGCTCCATAAGCACTTTGACCTTCATCACGACGAGGTCCTGGTCCGCAACATCGACAGCGCGAGAAGGATTGCCCATAGCGGGCCCGTCTCGCGACATGTTGAGGCCGTGCCGTACCTCTGGAAGGCTTTGCGCGACCCGGGTGGCCGGTTGCGGCTGGCTCCTCTGGAATTCGTGCGCCGCCATGACGTGCTATCCTACGAAGTGGATCTCACCCGGCACGCGTCCTTCCTGACCGCGATCGCTCGTGCCCTGGCGGAGCGGAACCTCCTCGATGTGTTCGGTATCTCGACCACGAACATCCGCAACATCCCGCTCGGTCCCCATGAACTGATGGTGGAAACGACCGACAGCGAGAAGCGGAGGCTGACTATCACCCCGATGCCTCGCGCTGATGTCAAGATTGACGACCTGACCGAGACGTTCTGGACCTTCATTCCCGGACCTGTGGTCGACATCGGCGAGGTTCTCAAGTGCACCGGTGAACACTGCAGGCAGCACTGCCAGAGCCATTGCCACACTCACTGCATAAGCCACTGCAGTGGGCTCAACCACTGCTATGGGCATTGCGTCGAGCATGGCCCCGTCTGCACTGTACACTGCAATCATCCCGATCCGTATTAGGACGGGTGCGCGCGATGTCTCCCGTGCTTCCGACACTAAGGATAGCACACCTCGGCTACGGCAGGAGACTGCTGCGCTGCGGGATTGCGGTCCGACGTATGTCGCAGACGGGTCATCTTCGCCGTTTTTGGCTCATTACCGGGGATGGCCGTCCGTGTCCGCAGCAGCTCCAATTCCCGCCGTGAGCAGGCGAAGCAAGACCCGCGCCTACTCGATCGCCTCGTCGGCGAGGGCCAGCAGTGTGGGTGGCACTTCGAGGCCGAGCGCCTCGAGAAGAGGGAGGAACTTCGGTTCCACGCGACATAAAATTTGCCTTGAATGTTTTTGCAGTGACTCATACTTCGCACACATGGGAGGGGTTACCTGAGCACCAAAACCCGCCCAGTCCGCTCACAGTGCGATTGGACGATTCCAGGGAGATCATCCGATGTTCCAAAATTTCGAGGGAATGCAGAGCTTGGCGAAGGCCAATATCGACGCGTCACTGAAGTCGTTTGACCTGATGACGAAGAACGTTCGGACGATCGCAAACGAGATGACCGATTATACGAAGCGGTCGCTCGAGAACAGCACCAGGACTCTCGAAAAGTTGGTTGGTGCGAAGTCGGTTGACAAGGTAATCGAAGTGCAAAGCGAGTATGCCAAAGCGACCTTCAACGACTACGTTGCTGAAGCCGGCAAGCTCGGCAAGCTCTGTGCTGACCTCAGCAAGGAAGCGTTCCAGCCGTACGAGGGCTTTATGACGACAGCGCACAGACCCTGAGACCGACAGACACGCAAGATCATGGGCGCGAAGCTCGGCGGGAAGGCGGGCTTCGCATCATGCAGCATCGGTGTCCATGCCCCTGCCGTCAGGCACCGGCCTCGGGCGGCAGGGCCTGCTTCCCGCGGATCAGGTCGGCTGCCCTCTCCGCGATCATGAGGACGCATGCATTGATATGCGCGGAGACGAGGTCGGGCATGACCGAGGCATCGACGACGCGCAGCCGCTCGACCCCGCGGACGCGCAGGTGCGGATCGGTCACCGCGTCCGGGCCGATGCCCATGGCGCAGGTGCCGCAGGGATGGTGGGCGGTGATCGCCGTTCGCCTGATGAAAGCGTCGATGTCGGCATCGGTCTTCACCTCCGCGCCCGGCGAGGTCTCG
>DASXAP010000312.1:0-2706 GCA_036406655.1 Xanthobacteraceae bacterium
CGGCAGGAGCAGCTGGCGGTGCACGGCATGATCAAGGTGTTCGCCGCCGCCGCGGTGGCCGAGATGGTGCTGCTGCTGTTCCTCTACGAGGGCTGGGCGCTGCCGCTCATAATCATTTTCTCGTCGCTGTTGTCTACGAGCGCGGTCTTCATCGGGCTGTGGCTCGCCGGCGTCGAGCTCAACATCACCGCGATGATGGGAATGGTGATGATCCTCGGCATCGCGACCGAGATGGCGATATTCCTTGCTTCCGAATATCGCGCGCTTGCACGGACGATGCCGGTGCGCCAGGCGCTGACCGAAGCCGCACTCAACCGCCTGCGCCCGATCCTGATGAGCACCCTGGCGATGATCCTCGCCCTCCTGCCGCTCGGTGCCGCGATCAGCGGTTCCGGCGACCAGATGCTGCAGCCGCTCGCCATCGCGATCATCGCCGGGGTCGGCGTGCAGCTGCCGCTCGTGCTGCTGCTGATGCCTGTCGCAATCGGCCTCCTCCACAATGGCGTCGATCCGTAATTTTTGAATTTTCGGATTGCGGTAGGGATGCGCGTTACCGCGCACCCCCCGCACAGAACCGTACGTGCGGCTTTCCCGCATACGGCTCCCACCTTGGGTGTTTGACGGCGAAGCGCTGGTTGGGCCAGGGGTGGAGGATGCGGGGTTTGGGGAGCCAGTGGTCGGCGAGCTTCCCGATCTGTGCCCAGGTCATGCGATGCTGTTGGCCGCGCCGCCGCAGCGTGCGCCGCCAGAGATCGATGACGTGGTAGCGGAAGGCGGCGAGCGCACGGGCGTTCGTCGGCACCGCGTGGTAGATGAAGAAGCCGGTGACCACTTGCTTGAGCCACGCGCCCTGTTCGTGGAGCGGCGCGTGCATGCGCCGCCGCAGTTCCGCCTTCACCTCCTTGAGCTTCGCCCGCACGCGGTCGCGCCGGCTCTTCCTGTGGATCAGGAACTTGCCGGAGCGGGATTTGCCGCAGATGAAGGTAAAGCCGAGGAAGTTGAAGGTCTCCGGCTTGCCCGGCCCGCGCTGCTCGCGGTCGGCGGCCGCATGGCGGCCGAACTCGATCAGGCGGGTTTTGTCCGGGTGGAGCGCGAGGGCGAACTCCGCAAAGCGCGCGCGCAACGCTTCGAGGAACCGATGGGCATCGGCCTCCTGCTCGAACCCGACCACCAGATCATCGGCGTAGCGCACGATGACCAGATTGCCGGTGGCCTCCTGCCGTCGCCAGCGCTCGGCCCACAGGTCGAAGACGTAGTGCAGGTAGATGTTGGCGAGCAGCGGCGAAGCGACCGCGCCCTGACCCGTTCCCCTGTCGCTGACCGTCACCGTCCCGTCTTCGAGGATCCCCGCCTTGAGCCATTTTCGGATCAGGCGGACGATGCGCTTGTCGCCGACCCGGTGTTCGACGAACCGGATAAGCCATTCCTGGCTAACCGACCCAAAGAAGTCCCGGATGTCGGCGTCCAATATCCAGTTCACCTTGCGACTGGCGATCCCCACCGTCAGGGCGTCGAGCGCATCGTGCGGTCCGCGTCCGGGCCGAAACCCATAGGAGAACCCGAGGAAATCCACCTCGTAGATGGCGTTCAGCACTATGACGACCGCGCCTTGGACGATCTTGTCTTCGAGCGCGGCGATTGCCAGCGGGCGTTGCCGCCCGTCCGCCTTCGGGATGTACGTCCGGCGGGCGGGCTGCGGCCGATAGGCGCCCCGATGAATACGATCGTGCAGGTCCACGAGCCGAAGATCGAGATCTGCCTCGTAGTCATCCCACCTCATGCCGTCCACGCCGGGGGCCGCCTTGCGCTTCAGCGCATAAAACGCCGCCCGCAGCATGTCGGGGTTGACGTGGTGCAGGAGCGCGGTGAACCGCTCCTTTCTTCTGTCCCTTGCCGCTTGCCGTACGCGGTCCAGCGCCTGGGTCACGCGCACCCGGTCCTGCGCCCGGTGCGTGCTGCTCTGGTCCGCGTTCCCCTCGGCCCCCGCCCTTCGCTCCACCGGCTCCTCGACCGGTTGCCCGGCTCCGTTCGTCGGCTTCCACGCTACTACGGCGGGGTCTGACTTCTCGTGCCCGTTCATCGCCGGCTACAACTCATCGCCTTCCCGACGCGGACCGGCGCGGTCCTCGACCACCCGGCCAGACCCGAGACCTCTCCAGTTCCGACGTGCTCCTTTCGTGCGTGATGGGGTCTTCGACCACGGCAGAGCGACGGCGCCTCGCATAACGGCACCGCTCATGTTGCCTTCGACGGCGTCAACGGCCTCGGCCTCTGCGATTTGTAACTTTCGCGGCTCAATAGCCCACCCCACGCAATTGCTGTGTACGCTTCGCGGCCGCCGTCGCCGGCGACCCCGCAACACTCGCTACCAGGCGGGCGCTACCCCTTACCTGGGCCGGACTTCCACCGGCTGGATCACCTCAGCTTTCCTGGACGCACTGACGCTTTACTCTTTTTGAGACGGGGCCCGGCCCGCTTTATTCAGCAGTCCACAGTTCAGGGCATTGGCGTGGCGTTCACACTCACGGGCCGCGCCTTGTTGCCGATGGCGTTCACATTCGTCGAACCCCTATTGCTGCCGATGCTGAACGAGACCGGTACCGGGTTCGAAACGCCGGTCAAATCGACTGGCTCCGCCGCCGCGCCGAACTGGTAAGCGTTGTTGCCGGATGAGAGGATGTCGAGCGCCAGCGACACGTTGTTGAT
>DASXAP010000313.1:0-15837 GCA_036406655.1 Xanthobacteraceae bacterium
CCTTGCCGGATTGGCTGCCGGAGCTGACGCTCGTCAACCTCCGGGTCGGGCAACGGCAATTCGACATTCGCTTTCGCCGCGAGGGGGAGAGGACGACGTGGGAAGTGAGCAAGGGCGAGGCGGCGTGCGTGTCATATCGCAAGTTTGCGACCGGCCCGAGCCTCGCCGGCGCCGCTTGACTGACGGCCGACCCTGGTCCCTCGCGGCACTTATTGATCGCGCGCGGCGAGCGCGCGCTCCACCCATCCTACGCGGGGCTCGATCAAGACCGACAGGCATGCCGCGGGCGCGACATCAGCGGTAGGATGGGTGGAGCCCGCGCAGCGGGCGATACCCATCAGATTCGCTTCGTTCCGATCCAGGTCACTGCCGCTGCGCGAAGTGCGTATGCTTCGATATGGAGGTGAATGCATGAGATGGAGTGCCGTGGCGATTGCGGTCGTGGCGGCGCTCGCGTGGAGCGCCGCGACCGCTCAGACCTATCCGGAGCGTCCGGTGCGATTGCTGATCGCGTTCCCGGCCGGCGGCACGATCGACACGCTCGGCCGCATCCTGGCGCAGAAGCTCGGCGACGCCTGGGGGCAGAACGTGGTGATCGAGAATCGCGCAGGCGCAGGCGGCAACATCGGTGCAGCGGCCGCCGCCGCGGCGGCGCCCGACGGCTACACGCTGCATTTCGGCGCGCAGTCGCTCGCCGTCAACCTGACGCTGGCGCCGTATCAGAGCCTCGATCCGGTCAAGGACTTCGATCCGATCATCCTGGTGGCCACCGCGACCGACGTGCTGATCGTGCCGCTGAGCTCCCCGTTCCGCTCGCTGCGCGAGCTGATCGACTATGCCAAAGCGCACCCCGGCGAGCTCAACTATTGCTCGCTGGGCGTGGGCACGAGCTCGCATCTCTCCACGGTGCAGCTGGCCAACATCGCCGGGCTCAAGCTGCAGCACGTGCCCTATACCGCTTTCTCGCAGGCCACCACCGACCTCCTCTCCGGCCGGATCGCACTATGGATACCGACGCTCGGCGGCTCGATCGGCAACATCCAGGCCGGCAAGGTGCGCCCGCTCGCCATCTCCGGCCCGGCGCGGGCGGAGGCTTTGCCCGAGATTCCCACCTTCAAGGAGCTCGGCATCGAGTTCGGCGAGTCCTCCTGGTACGCGCTCTTCGCTCCCAAGGGAACGCCCAGGGAGATCATCGGCAAGATCAACCGCGAGGTCGAGCGCATCATCGCGCTGCCCGACGTGCGGTCGAGGGCGGTCACGCTCGGCTATCGGCTGGCCGGCGGCACGCCGGAGCAGCTCGGGCGCTTTCTCGCCGACGACATCGGCAAATGGGCGGCTCTCGCGAGGAGCGGTGCATTCCAGTGATGTCCATCGTGAGCCGGCAGCGGAAGCGGCGCGTCAATACCCCGCAGCGAGGGCGCCGCGCGTGCGGTTGTCGGCGGCGCCGATAAAACCGTCCGGCGTGACCTCGATGGAGTTGGCCGAGGTGCCCGGCGGCGCCTCGACGATGCGGTGGCCGCGCGCCGCGAGCGCCCGGGCAAGCTCGGGCGAGAAGCCCGCCTCGACCGCAACCTCGTCCGGCAGCCACTGGTCGTGCATGCGCGGCTCGCTCACCGCATCCGCGACCGTCATGTGGCGGTCGATCACGTTCGAGATCACCTGCAGCACGGTCGTGATGATGCGGCTGCCGCCGGGCGAGCCGGTGACGAGGAACGGCTTGCCGTCCTTGAGCACGATCGTCGGCGTCATCGACGACAGCGGCCGCTTGCCTCCTCCCGGCGCATTGGCGTCACCGCCGGTGAGGCCGTAGGCGTTGGGGGCGCCGGGCTTGGCGGCAAAGTCGTCGAGCTCGTTGTTGAGCAGGACGCCGGTTCCCTCGGCGATCAGCCCCACCCCGTAGCTGAAATTGAGCGTGTAGGTATTGGCGACGCTGTTGCCGAACCTGTCGATCACCGAGAAGTGGGTGGTGTTGTCCCCTTCGCGCGGTGATCGGCCGCCCGGGCCGATCTCCGATGCCGGGCGGGCCCGCTCGGTTATGCGCCCGCGCAGCTCGGCGGCGTAGGATTTGGAGAGCAATCGCGCGAGCGGCACCTCGACAACGGCGGGGTCGCCGAGAAACGCCGCGCGATCGGCATAGGCGAGCTTCATCGCCTCGATCGTGCGATGCGCGCGCCGCACCGCGTCCTCGTCGAGATCCCGCCAGCCTTCGAGGATGTTGAGCATCTCGATCAACAGCACGCCGCCGGAGGACGACGGCGGCATGGCTACGATCTCGTAGCCGCGATAGCTCCCGAGCAAGGGCGGACGCTCGATCGGCCGGTATGCCTTGAGGTCCTCGCGGGTCATCACGCCGCCCGCGTCGCGCACGGCCGCGACGATCCGCTCGGCAATGGCGCCTTCATAGAAGGCGGCGGGCCCCTCCCGGGCGATTGCCGTGAGCGTCTCGGCGAGATCGGCTTGCCGCAGGACCGTGCCGGGGGCGGGCAAGCCGTCGCTGAGCAATATCTTCGCCGTCGACGGCCAGCGCGCCAGGCGCGCCCGCGAGCGCGGGAGCGAATCGGCGAGGTCGTCGGCAATGGGGAAGCCCTCGCGCGCGAGCGCGATCGCCGGCGCCAGGAGCTCGGCGAGCCTCATCCGGCCCGAGCCGTATCTGGCGTGCGCGAGCGTAAGCCCGGCGACGGTGCCGGGCACGCCGATCGCCAGCGCGGAGTCGCGCGACTTCCCCGCGTCGGCCTCGCCCCGCTCGTCGAGGAAGCTGTCGCGCGTGATCGCGGCCGGCGCCGTCTCGCGATAGTCGATGGTGGTGTCGAGCGGCGGACCGGCGAGGTGGATCACCATGTAGCCGCCGCCGCCGAGATTGCCGGCGCGCGGATAGGTCACCGCGAGCGCGAAGCCGACCGCGACCGCGGCATCGACGGCATTGCCGCCTTGCCGCAGGACCTCGACGCCGATCCGGGCGGCGCGCGCTTCCTGCGCCACCACCATGCCGTTGTGCGCGGCAACCGGCAGAGCGCGCGCTCTGGGAGCCGGCGCGACATCGAGGAGCTGCGGCGCGGCGGGCAGAGCGAGCGCGAGCCAGGCGAGAAGCGCCAGCAATGCTCGACGGGCGAAAATCATGTGGACCGAATCCAGTGCCTCATGCCGCCGTCGCGGTCGGCGCCGGCTGCCTGTACTCCCTGAGCCGCGGCATTACCTCGCGCGCGAACAGCGTGAGGTTATCCACCGTGTCGGCGTGCGACATCGAGCCGGCGTGCCCCATCATCAGCAGATTGCCCATGCCGCCGCAATACTCGCAAAATTCGACCAGCTGCTCATGCACCTCGTCGGGAGTGCCGCAGAACAGAATCCCCGCTTCGACGAGCTCCTCGACGCCCGCGCTGCGCATGTCGACGACGCGGCGATCCCTGGTGTAGCTGCGCGGCGGAGTCTCCCCGCGCAGGAGCCGAGCGTTGTCCTCGACCGAGAAAAAGCCCGGCGGATTGCGGAACGGCGCATGCACGATCGGGCTCGTGCGCAGATAGCTCGCCACCCGCTCGCCCCGCTCTCGCGCATCGCGGCGGCTTCCCGCCACGGCGACGAGGCCCAGATAGGCGAAGCGGTCGGCGCCGGGCGGCGGCCGCCCGCTCGAGATGTAGCCGGCGCGATAGACGTCGTAGAGCGCGCGGGTGTTGTAGCCGGTGCCGAGCGTCGCCATCACGTAGCCACGCTCGCCCAGCACCCGCGCGTTGCTCTTGCTGCCGGTCGTGCTCCACACCGGCGGGTGCGGCCGCTGCCAGGGGCGCGGCCAGATGTTGACCTGCCGGTAGTGGAAGTGCTCGCTCTCCCAGTTGAAGGGGGCGTCGTGGCTGGTCATCGCCTTGATGATGAAGTCGTGCGCCTCCCAGAAGCGGTCCATCACCCCGACCGGGTTCTGGTTGGAGGCGGCGAACTCGTACGGCACCCCCTTGATGAAGCCCATGTCAAGCCGGCCACGCGAGATCACGTCGATGGTCGCGAGCTCCTCGGCTACTCGCAACGGGTCCTGGCGGTGTCCGAGCGGATAGCCGAGCACCAGGAGCCGCGCACGCCTGGTCTGCCGCGCCAGCACCGCAAGCCCGACGATCACCGTCGAGGACATGCAGGTCGCGGTCTGATGATGCTCGTTGAGCATGATGTCGTAGCCGAGCTCGTCGGCGAGCATCCACTCGTCGTAATAGCGGTGAAACAGGTCGGCGGCGACGATCGGATCGCACTTGCGGTTGGGCAGGTTCACCCGCAGCGAGCCGGCGTGGTCGTTCCACGCCTCGGGATAGGGCTGCTCGGTGAAGTGGTAGATCCTCATGCATGGCTCCCACTCACGATGGAAAGGTCCGTGAGGCGTCGTTGCTCACCTTACGTCCTAATCTACCGACTGTCCTGCTCAATAAATGCGAGCACCTTGTCCGCAAAGGCGTGCGGCTGCTCCTCGTGCGGGAAATGACCGGCGCGCTCGATCGGCGCGAAGATCGCCCCGGGAATGGCGGCGCAATAGGCCCGGCCGTAGCTCTCCGAGAGGATGCGGTCGCTCATCCCCCACAGCATCAGTGTGGGGACGCGGATGCGATGCAAGCGGCTCCTGAGCTTGGGGTCGTGCATATACGGCGACCACCCATAGCGAGCGGCGGCCTCCCGGTTGCGCGACGCCGCGAGCAGCTCCGCCTCGGGCATGGCCTTGTAGTCGCGCCTGCCAACGGTGGGATCGCAATAGGCAAGGGTGAGGAGCTCCTCCTCGGTCACGGCGAAAATGTCTGCGATGTCGCGCTGCTCGCGGCCGCCGACCTTGATGCCGACCGGATTGGCAAGCACGAGATGCGAGATCCGCGCCGTCGACTTGATCGCGATCTCGGCGGCGAGCCAGCCGCCGAACGACACCCCGACGATCGCGACATCGCGCAATGACAGCGCCTCGCTCAGGTCGAGATAGAAATAGGCGAGGTCATCGATGCTGTCGAACCCCTTCGGCAGCTCCGAGCGGCCAAATCCGGGATGAACGGGCGCGATCACCCGGCAGCGCGTGGCGAGCCGTTGCAGCACCGGCGCATTGCCGTCGATGCCGGTTGCCGGGTGCAGGAACAGCAAGGGCCGCCCGCGTCCCTGCTCGAAGAGCTCGATGCGGATGCCGCTGATGCTGATGAAATTGCCGTCGTGCCCCACCCCCAAGCTCCGCTTGGCTTTGGCCGCCTTGCATTCATCATTCCGCAGCTTCCCGCAGCGGCGGACCGCCGGGGGGGCCGACGAGCTCTCTCAGCTCGTTCTCCTCGAGGGTTTCCTTCTCGAGAAGGCGTCGGGCGCTGCGCTCGAGGATGTCGCGCCGCTCGCCGAGGATGTCGAGCGCGCGCTGCATCGCGCTCTGCACGATTGCGCGCACCTCGTCGTCGATCGTGGCGGCGGTCGCCTCGGCATATTCCGCTTCGCGCGTCGGCGAGGGCAGATCCGGCCCTGACAGGAACGTGCGTGGATCCCGGTCATAGGCGACGCTGCCGAGGCGCTGCGACATTCCATAGCGCGTAACCATCGAGCGGGCGATGTCGGTGACCCGGCGGAGGTCGTCCGCCGCGCCCGTCGAGAGATGGCCGAAAACGGTCATTTCCGCGGCACGGCCGCCGAGCAGCACCGTCATCTTGTTCTCGAGCTCCTCCCGCGTCATCAGGAAGCGGTCCTCGGTCGGGCGCTGGATCGTGTAGCCGAGCGCACCCACCCCGCGGGGAATGATGGAGACCTTGTGCACGGGATCGGTCCCGGGCAGCGACAGCGCGATGAGCGCGTGCCCCATCTCGTGGTAGGCGACGATCTCGCGCTCGCGCGGGTTGAGCAGCCGGTTGCGCTTCTCGAGACCGGCGACGATGCGCTCCACCGCGTTGGTGAAATCGGCCATGGTCACCGCGTCGGCACCGCGGCGGGTGGCGAGCAGCGCTGCCTCGTTGACCAGGTTGGCGAGATCGGCGCCGGTGAAGCCGGGGGTGAGAGCTGCGACCTTTTCGGGGTCGACGTCGGCGGCGAGCTTGGCGTTTCTGAAGTGCACGCGGAGAATTGCGGCGCGGCCCTTCTTGTCGGGGCGATCGACCAGCACCTGCCGGTCGAAGCGGCCGGCGCGCAGCAGCGCCGGGTCGAGGATCTCCGGCCGATTGGTCGCCGCGAGAATGACCAGGCCGCTCCTGGAATCGAAACCGTCCATCTCCGAGAGCAGTTGATTGAGCGTCTGCTCCTTCTCGTCATGGCCGCCGGCATAAGGGCCGAGGCCGCGGGCGCGGCCGAGCGCATCGAGCTCGTCGATGAAGATGATGCCGGGAGCCTTGGTCCGCGCCTGCTGGAAGAGATCACGCACCCGCGCCGCGCCGACCCCGACGAACATCTCAACGAATTCGGAGCCCGAGATCGAGAAGAACGGCACCTTCGCCTCGCCGGCCACCGCCTTGGCGAGCAGGGTCTTGCCGGTGCCGGGCGGGCCGACGAGCAGCACACCCTTCGGCATCCGGCCGCCGAGCCGGCCGTACCGCTCCGGATTTTTGAGAAACTCGACGACCTCGCGCAGCTCGTCCTTGGCCTCGTCCACGCCCGCCACGTCGTCGAAGCGCACGCCGGTATCGGACTGAACGTAGATCTTGGCCTTGCTCTTGCCGATGGACATCAAGCCGCCGCCGAGCCCCTGGCTGATTCGCCGGGAAAGAAACATCCACAGCCCGACAAACAACAGCACCGGGACGAACCACGAGAGCAGGTCCTGAACGATCGTGCTCTCCACCTGCCCGGTATAGGTGACGCCGTACTTCTGCAATTCATCCGCGAACTGCGGATCGACGCGCGTGGTCACGAACTGCTTCTTCCCGCTCGGCAGCGGCTCCTTGAGCTTGCCCTGGATGTAGCGGTCGGACACTCCGATCTCCGCGACCTTGCCGTCGTGCAGCAGTTGCTGGAACTGGCTGTAGGGGATCGCTTCGATCTTCTGCGCGTGCAGGTAGAAATATTGGAGCAGCGCGATGCCGACCAGCGCCGCGACCCAGTAGCCGATATGAAAACGCGTCTGCTTGTTCATTGCGCTTGCTCAAACAGCGGGGCGGGCGAGATTGCTTTCACGCGCCGAGCCGTCGATGCGAGCCTTGCATCGCAGCCGCACCGGGATCGGCGTCGGCGAGGCAAGCTTGCCACGCCCAATGGTGGTGCAACAGCGTGCGAGCGGGATCGGTTCCGAGGGTCAGGATCGGGCGCTCGCCGAGGCAACACAATCTGATCGTGGGTGGCGCGTGCCGGGCGCCATTGCAGCACGTGGGCCCTCGCAGCGGGCCACGCAGGCGGCGCCTGCGGCATTGCCGGCGATGCTCCCGCTGCGGCCGGCAGCAAGGCGGGACGCCGTCAGTGGCAGTAGGGGCCGACGGGAACGCCGCGATTGTCACGGATGAAAGTGGTGCTCCAGCAGGTACGGGGATAACCCAGCACCCGGCCATCCAGCGACGGCGCCCCCGAATTGGCCACCGGCTGGCGATTTTGCTGTTTCTTGGCAGCCTCGGCAGGCACCGCGCAGAGCGCGATGCTGACCATGGCGACGGCGGCGAGGGATGTCCGGAGCATGGGGATTCCTTTCCTGGCGCTTGGCCCTGCGGGCCACGACCGCTTGAAAACCGCAAGGGCGCGACTGCTCGGCCCATTTGCGGGACTTGAAATCCGTGGTGCCGCAGGAGGGATTTGAACCCCCGGCCACCCGCTTACGAAGCGGATGCTCTACCGCTGAGCTACTGCGGCGTTGCCCCGGATTTAGCAACCATTTGCTTTCCTGGAAAGGCTCGTGGGCTGGCAGCCAGGGCGGCGGTTGCATCGGACGTATTCTTGTTGGATGGATGTTGAGGTCAACAGCCATTCATCTGGCAAGCTCGGCGTGATCTGATCCGGGAGGGGCCCTCTCGGCAGAATGAACCCCGATCCAAGCTCCTACGGCCTGAACAGCTGCTTTATCCGGCTCCAGCTTGCCGGTTCCATGCTCGGCTCGGCTCCGTTGGGTCCAGGGTCATCGGGTGCATGCACCAGCGGGATCACTGCCGGAGCAATCGGGACCGGGCCCGGCGGCTGCCGGACCTCGTTGGTCGCGGCGGCGCTGCGGTCCGGAGCGCCGAGGCCGGCCGCCTGGCCGGGCCCGTCCGCCTTCGCGGTACGCGGGGCTTCTCGACCAGCGCCGGCGTCGGCATAAGCCGAGCCGTCGGATTTCACCGGCTCCTGCAGCTCCTGATGCGCGCCCGTGGGCGCGGTCATGGCGTCCAGGAGCGCCACATCGGTGGAAACGGCGGCTGCGTGATCGGCGCTCCGGGCTTGTTGCTGCTCTAGCTCGATCATCGTGCCCGGCTGCTCGCCGGCGAGCGGATCCTTCCATTCGAAGGCGTCCAGCCTTCCGGTCACCGGCGATACCGGCAGCCAGTGGTCACAGACGTAGCCGTCGGCGGTCCATGCCGGGTCGCGCCGGGCATTGAGTGCGCGCGTCATCCATTCGCGCGCGCGCCCCTCGTCGCCCTGCAGCCCCTCGAGCTCGGCCATCAGCGCCGCGACGCGCCGAGTTGGCGCGATGGTCAGCGGGGTGAGCGCCTGCCGGGCGAGGGCGAATTCCCGGGCGTCGAGCGCGGCGCGCGCCAACGCCAGCGCCGCCTCGACGTTGCCCGGCGATCTTGCCGCGAGCGTCTCCATGCGCTTGAGCCGCTCGCGCGCAGAGTCGCCCGGCCGCAGATGCGCGTAGGCCTCGGCCAGATCGGGATGCGGGTCGGCCTGCCAGGCCGCCTCGATGACGCGCGCCGCCTTACGCGGCTCGCCCGCCTGGCCCAGGAGCCGGCCGGCGAGCGCCGCCGCCGGGATGAGCGTGGGCGCCATGCGCACCGCCTCGAGCGCGAGCGTCCGCGCCCGCGCCGGCTCGGCGTCCTCAGCGGCGAGCGCCTGTGCCGTCAGCAGGACGGCGCGCTGGCGCCGGTAGGCAGTCTTGTCGATCAGTCCGCTCTTCACATTGTGCTCGAGGCGCTCGAGGGCGCCCGACCAGTCGCCCGCCGTGGAACGGAATTCGAGCACCGCCTGGCCTGCCCAGGCCGGCACCGCGCCGGCGTGGGCGGAGGCATGCTTGGCCGCCTCCTCCGCATAAACCAGTGCCGCCCGCCCGTCGCTGCGCCGTTGCGCCTCGATGAACAAGCCATGCAGCCCGAGCAGCTTGGTGTCCTCGCGACCCGCCATCTGCTCGAATGCGTGCTCCGCCGCCGCATGATCGCCGGCAAGCTGTGCCGCCTGGGCGCCCAGGAGCAGTGTCAGCGGTTCGGCCGGTGCGATCCGGCCCGCCTCATCGGCGAATTTGCGCGCCGCGCGCAGGTCACCGGAGCCCACCGCGACCAGTCCTTGCGAGAGGGCCGAATAGCCGCGCAGCCCGCGCCGGCGCCGCAGATAAGCCGAGAGCGCGTCGGGTGACCCCAGGATGGCGCGCACAAGACCCCACAGGACGACTGCCAGGAAGGCGATTGCCGCGACGGTCAAGACGAGGAACCCAACCGAGGTCTCGATGCGCTGTCCCTGCCAAGTGATCAGGACGTCGCCGGGACGGTCGGCGAGCCAGACTGCGCCGAACGCCAGCGCGGAGACAACAGCGAGGTAGAGGACGACCCGCATCATGGTGGAGGTCTCACCTGCTCAGCCCTGCAATTGCGTCGGCGGCGAGCTGGCGGCTCGCGTCGATGGCGGCGGCGCGGGTCTGCACCTGCTTGATCCAGGCCTCGGCCGGTGCTCGCACCGGTGCCGGCAATGCCGCCAGCTCGCTGAGCGCGCCGGCGATATCGGCATGGCTCGCGTCGATCTCGATGCGGGCGACGATCGCGCCCGCTGCGGCACCGGGAGCTTCGGTCATTGGGTGAATGCGGACGAGCTTCTCGGCATTTCCCGCGAGCTTGTCCAGGAAACCGCCCCCGTCGTGCGGCTGGTCTGCCGCTTGCTGCAGCGCCGGGATCAGCGCCGAGAGCTGGCGCGCGAGCGTGCCGGCGCTCGGCACGCCCGCGGCGGCAAACGGCTCGAGCGGCGGCAAGCTTCCGGAGTCGGGAGCGAGCGCTTTCAGCATGGCGAGCTCCGTCGCAAAAGGCGCCCCCCGCTCGACGTTTTCCTTGAGTGCGAGCGCGGCGATGGCGAGCCGGCCGGAACGGTCGTCGGCGCCGGCCGCTTGGCGCTTGGCTAGCTCGCCCTGGATCGATTTTGCGGCGGCCTCGAGCGCGGCCACCCGGCTGACCACTTGCTCGAGGTCGGCGCGCTCGACCACGCCGGCGCCGATCCTGTCCGTCAGCTGCGTGACTGAGGCGGCGGTTGCCTGGGCGCGCTGGCGCGCCTCCCGCGCCGTCGCCACCGCCTCGTCGCTCCGCCGACCGAGCGCGCCGACATTCTCTCCAAGCGCCTTCACCTCGCCTTCCATCGCCGAGAGCCGGTTGGCGACCGCCGGGTCGAGCCCGGCCGGTCGTGGCGCCGCCAATGAGGTCTCGAGCTTGGCCACACGGCTGCGCAGCTCGGCCAGCGCATTGCCCTCGACGGCGGACGGGGCCGGCTGAGCCGCAAACCGGCGTACCTGTTGCTCCAGCTCTCCGATCCGGGCCTGCCGGGCAGCGGAGCCGGGATCGTGCCAAGCCAACAGGCCGGCCCAGGCGAGGGCCGCTGCCGCCGCACCGCCGGCCAAGCCTCCGCCAATCAGCGCCCACAGCCAGGACGCGGAACGGGAGGGCCGAGGCCGCGACGCTGCCGCCTCCGGCGCTTCCGTCGCCGCCGCCCCGCCGAAAGACTGCTCGGGCCGTTGCCCCTCCGAGGCTAGCCGCTCCCCCTCCATTGCCGTCGTTTGCTCGCGGTCATCTCCGCCGGCGCCGGCCGGCGCGTCCGGCTGCCGTTGCGGCTGCGCCGTTTCAGCGGCTGCCTCGGCGTGTTCAGGGGCCGGGTGCGGCGCCTCGGGGTTGGCACCGGGCTCGAAAGGAGCAGAAGCTTCCGCTCGGTCAGGCTCGGCCGCTGTCCCCGTCGATGGCGCGGTCGCGATCTCGGTAGCCTGCAGATCGATGGTGGGAGCCCTGCGGCCCTTCATGCCGGGCGTGGCGAAGGATGGTTTTTTGTCGGTCATGCGGTCCTGGCGTCTTTGGCTCGTCGATCCCCGGTCGCAGTGGAGACCTGCGCAGCTTGGAACGGTAGTTCCCTGCTTCTAGCCTCGTAGCGAGGACGGGGGAAGTCACCAGGCTAGGCTCGCGGGCTCGGAGACCGGGATGCCTCGACAAGCTCGAGGAGCGCGGCCGCCGTCGGCCGTGCGGGCACGCGAATGTCGGCGGCGCCGGCTGCGGCCAGCGGCTCGGCCACCTGCTGCGAAAGGCAGAATTGGATGCGTCCAAGCGCGTGCTCGAGAACGCGAGCATGATCAGCGCATTCGAGATAGGCCTCCGCGCTGCGTCGGGAGAAATGCATCACGCCGTCCAGCACCGGAAGCGCTGCGGTCAGCTCCAGGGGGAAGACCTCGATCTTGACCGCACGGTAAACCACGACCGTATCGACCCTCACGCCGCAATCGGCTAGCTCGGCGGCGCGCTCCTGCGCGGCGAGGTAAAGAAGGGGTCGACTGCTCTCGGCGAACCGCCGGCGGAGGAGACCCGCCAGCTCCTCCTTGTCTCCATCGGCAGATGTGATCACCTTGAAACCCGCCGCTCGTGCCGCCTCCGCCGTGTGACGGCCCACCACGACCGCCGGCAGGAGCGTGATTGCGTCGCGCTGGCGATGGTGCTCGAGCATGCGCGCGGCGTTCGCGCTGGTCATCACCACCGCCCCGTACTTGAGCCCGCCGACCGCAAACTCCACGGGCTCGATCCGCAAGAGCGAGGCCACGGTCACCTCGTGGCCACGGGCGCGCAAAGCCGCCGCCGTCCGCTCGGCTTCCGGCGGCGGCCGGGTCACCAATAACCGCATCGCCTCATGGCACCCCGCCGGTTCCGTGCTCGGCTCGCGCGGAAGGGAGCTGCCGGAAGAAGTCCGCCCCCGCGCGCTCCTTCAACTCGTTTCCGGCCGCCCGCCCCACGGCTGCGGCCTCGCTCACCGGCCCCGTATGCACGCATTGGTGCACCTCGCTGCCGTCGGGCTTGGCGATCAGGCCGCGGAGCTCGATCCGGCCGCTCTGGACGGTCGCATGGCCGCCGATCGGGGTGCGGCAGGAGCCGTCCAGCGCCGCCAGAAACGCGCGTTCGGCAACAAGCGCCGAGGCGGTCTCCGCATGGTTGACCCGCTCGAGCAGCGCCCGCGTCCGCGCGTCGTCGAGGCGCGCCTCGACTGCGATGACGCCCTGTCCCACGGCGGGGGGGAATTCGTCCACGTCCAGCACGGCGGTAGCGACGTCGGCACGGCCGAGCCGTTTCAATCCGGCAAGCGCAAGCAGGATCGCGTCGACCTCGCCTGCCTCGAGCTTGCGCAGGCGGGTCTCGACGTTGCCGCGCAGAGGAACGACAACGAGGTCGGCCCGCAGCCGCTTCACCAGCGCCTGCCGGCGCAACGATGCCGTGCCTACCCGCGAACCGCTCAGGAGCTGCCGCAGCGTCGTCCCGTCGCGGCTGACGAAGGCGTCGCGCGCATCCTCGCGGCGCAGCGTCGCCGCAATCGCGAGCCCCTCCGGCAGCGCGGTTTCCATGTCTTTCGCCGAATGCACCGCCGCATCGATGGCCCCGGTCAGCAGCGCCTCCTCGATCTCCTTCGTGAACAGCCCCTTGCCGCCCAGCTCGGCCAGCGGACGATCACGGATCATGTCGCCGGTGGTGCGGATCACTTCGAGCGCGATAGTCTCGGGGGGGATAGGGTTGGCGGCAGCGATGGCCCGTAGCAGCAGGCGTGCCTGGGCCAGCGCCAGTGGACTGCCCCGGGTCCCGATCCGCAGGGTCGGCGATGATGGCGAGGATTGCACCCTGTGACTCGCAATGATACGCCGGTCAGCCCGGCAAATGGCATCGCAGGGACCGTAGTAGCCCGGATGGCGCCATGACGTCACGCGCCATGGAGCAATCCTGGACGGTTGCGACGCTGCCGTCGCGGATCGCACATTGCTCCACGCGGGCGATGGTCGCCGGATAGAGACTCGAATGGTTGTGCTCGGCATCGAGACGACCTGTGATGAAACCGGCGCGGCGGTGGTGCAGCGGCCCGATATGCCGTCCGCCGACGGCGGGTCGCCGGCGGGGGGCGGCAGAATCCTCTCCAACGTCGTGCTCTCGCAAATCGACCAGCATGCGGCATTCGGCGGCGTCGTGCCGGAGATCGCCGCGCGCGCACATGTCGAAAGCCTCGACACGATCATCGCCAAGGCCATGGCGGATGCGGGCTCGACCTTTGCTGCCCTGGACGGGATCGCCGTCGCCGCGGGGCCGGGGCTGATTGGCGGCTTGATCGTCGGTCTGACGACGGCGAAGGCCGTTGCGATGGTCAGCGAGAGACCGTTGATCGCAGTCAATCACCTCGAGGCGCACGCGCTGACCGCCCGGCTCACCGACGCCACGCCGTTCCCCTATTGCCTCTTCCTCGCCTCGGGAGGGCACACCCAGATCGTGGCGGTGCTCGGGGTCGGTGAATACGAGCGGCTGGGCGGCACGGTCGACGATGCCATCGGCGAGGCTTTCGACAAGACCGCCAAGCTGCTCGGGCTCGGCTATCCGGGCGGGCCTCGCGTCGAGAAGGAGGCGGCGGCCGGGAATGCGGCGCGTTTCCAGCTGCCGCGGCCGATGGCGGGGCGGCCGCACGCGGATTTTTCATTGTCGGGGCTCAAGACTGCGCTCCGGCTCGAGGCGGAAAAAATCGCGCCGTTGAGCGCGGAGGATGTGCGCGACCTCTGCGCCTCGTTCCAGCAGGCAGTGGTTGATCTGGTTGCCGACCGGCTGCGCGCGGGGCTGAAAATCTTTCGCGAGCGCCATGGCAGTCCGACCGCGCTCGTGGCCGCGGGTGGCGTCGCCGTCAACGAGGCAGTCCGTCAGGTCGTGCATCGCTTAGCCTTCGAGGCTGGCACTGCGCTCGTCCTGCCGCCGCCGGCGCTGTGCACCGACAACGCCGCGATGGTCGCCTGGGCCGGGGCGGAACGGCTTGCGCTCGGTCTCACCGACACGCTCGGTTGCGCCCCCCGCGCGCGCTGGCCCCTCAAGGACGTGCGCAGGTCCGCATCGCCCCGGCATAACGGTGGACCTGCGCCGGATGCACTTGCGGCATCTCCGGCTGTGACTGCTGACGATCCCGGGCCGCGCGAGGCGCGGTGAGAATGGGCGGCAAAGCGCATGGCCTTCGAGCACATCGCCGTCGTCGGAGCAGGCGCCTGGGGCTGCGCCCTGGCGAACGCGATCGCTCGCGCCGGCCGGGCTGTGCTGCTGGCCACCCGCGATCGGGCCGGCGCCGAGCGCATCGTGAACCGCCGCGAAAGCCCGCGTCTGCCCGGGGTGAGAATCGAGGAGAGCGTGGGGGTCGCGCCGGCGGGTCCGGAAGCAGGACGCTATGATGCGGTCCTGCTCGCGGTTCCCGCGCAGCAGTTGCGCGATGCGGCGCGCACGATTGCGCCGGAGCTGCGGCGCGGCACACCGGTCATCGCCTGCGCCAAGGGAATTGAACGCGGCACTCACCGGTTCATGACCGAGGTCATCGCCGCCGTGCTTCCGGCGGCGCTGCCGGCGATCCTCTCGGGGCCGAGCTTCGCGGCGGAGGTCGGGCGCGGTCTGCCCGCGGCGGTCACCCTCGCCGCCGGCGACGAGCAGATTGCTGCCGCCCTGGCGAAGGCGCTCGGCTCGCCTGCTTTCCGGCCCTATCACTCGAGCGACGTGCGGGGTGTCGAGATCGGGGGTGCGGCCAAGAACGTCCTCGCCATTGCCGCGGGCATCGTCGTCGGGCGTGGACTCGGCGCCAGCGCGGCCGCCGCGCTGATGACGCGGGGCTTTGCCGAGCTGTTCCGCTTCGGCACGGCGCTCGGGGCACGGTCACAGACTCTGACCGGCCTCTCCGGCCTCGGCGACCTGATCCTCACCTGCTCGAGCCCCCAGTCGCGCAACTACTCGCTCGGTCTCGCGCTCGGCAAAGGCAATTCGCGGCAGCAGGCGGAGGCTGGCGGCAAGCTCGCCGAAGGCGTTTCCACCGCGCCGGTGCTGCTCGAAATGGCGGATCGCGAGGGTGTGGAGATGCCGATCGCGCGCGCGGTTGTCGCCATCCTCGCCGGCCGCATGAGCATCGACGAGGCGATCGATTCGTTGCTGACGCGGCCATTCCGCTCCGAGGGCTAGCGGCAGCCGTAGCCGGTTCGATGCTATATGGTCATTCTAGCAGCATGTGCGATATCGTCACTCGCACGGAGCCGAACCATGGCCTATTGGTTGATGAAGACCGAGCCCGAGGCATTCTCCTGGGATGATCAGCTGAAGCGCGGTGCCAAGGGCGAGCCCTGGAGCGGGGTGCGCAATTTCATCGCCAGGCGCCACCTGAAGGCGATGAAGAAGGGCGAGCAGGCGTTCTTCTACCACACCGGAGACCAGAAGCAGGTGGTCGGCATCGTCGAGGTGATCCGTGAGGCCTATACCGATCCGACCGACGGGAAGGGCGTGTTCGTCGCGGTCGACGTCAAGGCGGTCAAGCCGCTGCCGAAACCGGTGACGCTCGCGGCGGTCAAGGCGGCACCGCGCCTGAAGGACATGGCGCTGGTGAAGTATTCGCGCCTGTCGGTGCAGCCGGTGACCGCGCAGGAATGGAAGGTGGTATGCGCAATGGCCGGGCTGAAGGATTAGCCGGCCCTCGCCCTGCGTCGGCTGAGCGCCCGAAGACAGCGGCAGCGGGCGACCAAAGTTGAACCGA
>DASXAP010000314.1:0-5870 GCA_036406655.1 Xanthobacteraceae bacterium
CGATCCTGGCGCGGGCGCGCCGGTGCACCGCCGCTGCCGAGCTGGAGACGCTTGCCGCGACGGTGCAGTCGGAGCCGTTTCGCGCCGCCCTCGGGCGGATCGCCTGCGGCTACGACGGCGGGCAGGTGGTCGACGGCTGAAGCCCTTGCCCGCTCGCAAACGACGCAAGGCGACACCCGCGCACCGGGATTCGGGCCTGCCGGCGACGCCTTTGGTAAGCAGACCTTAACGCGAAGGCGAAACGATCGGCCCGCCGTGGCCGCTGCCGTTCTCGCATCTGGTGCAGGCCCTTGCGCCGGCAGGCGGCAGTGGGGTGGAGCGAAGCGGGGAGGGGCATGTGGCCGGCCGCAGAGAGCTTGTACCGCTGAAGCGTCGGGCGTGGCTTCTGAGCATCGGGCGGCATTTGCGCGCCGAATACGATGCGCTCGCCGAGCCTGTGCCCGAGCGCCTTGCCGCGCTGCTGAAGCAGCTCGAGAAGCGTGCCGGACAGGGGGATGCCGGATGGAGCGGCTCGGAAGTGCGGGCCGGCGGACCCCACCCGGAGTGAAGGAGAGATGCGGCGTTGCGCCGGACCGCCTGGCATCCACCCGGCTGGACAGCTAGATCATGTCCCGGTCAGATTGATGCACATCGGTGCAACGCGACCGATCTGCTCCCTCCCCCGCTTGCGGGGGAGGGGTGGGAAGGGGGTACGGCTCAGGCTCATTTTGCGCCCCCCTCCCTGTCCCTCCCCCCCAGGCGGGGGAGGGGACGCTGTCGCGCCGCCGCGGCTTTCACCGGGACGTGCCATAAGGATTGCGCCGGATGGCCGCCGGTGCCGCCATGGCCACCTCCAGGGAGCGCTCGAGTGTTCAGAATGCTGCCGCCCGACTCTGCTGCGTCCATTCGGATGCTCGGACATCGCGAATGGGTCGGCGGGATGTGGGAGGAGATCGGCAAGCTGCAGCTCGACTTTCTCGTCGAGCAAGGTCTAAAGCCTGATCATGCACTGCTCGACATAGCCTGCGGCTCATTGCGCGGAGGCCGATATTTCATTCCGTACCTCGGCGCCGGGAATTACCTCGGCATCGACAAGCACAAGGCTCTGATCGACGACGCCCTGCGCACCGAGGTCGCACCTGACATCGTGCGGACCAAGAAACCCGAATTCGTCATCTCGGACCGGTTCGAGTTTTCCCGGCTGTCGAAGCAGCCGGACATCTGCATCGCACATGCAATCTTCACCCAGCTCAACGCAGCTGACATCAAGCTCTGCCTCGCCCGGCTCGCTGCTTTCGTTCGCCCCGGATGCAGGCTATACGCCACGTTTTTCGAGCGGGGCCGGCAGCCTGGCTTGGCCATGCTGACATCGCTGCTGCCGTCTCACAGCTTGCGGCCATTCTGCTATCGGCGCAGTACGATCATGAGGCTGGGCGACGCGACCGGGTGGCGCGCGCGCTACATTGGCGATTGGGGCCATCCGCGCGGGCACAAGATGATTGAATTCACGCATGACGGTTGACATCTCCAGGCGTCGTGCACAGCGATAGCGATGCGCCGGTGCCGAGGCATCGTGTCCCGGTGAGCGGGATGCGCCCCGGTCGCCGGCTGCGCTATGATGGCCTAATTCCACGCGAGGAGCAGGATGAATCGCCCTCTGAGCCGAACCACGCCGCAGCCGCCCGAGGCCGTCATTCGCGGCAGGCAGCGCCCTTTCACGGGCGCGGAATTCCTCCAATCGCTGCGCGACGGGCGCGAGGTCTACATCTACGGCGAGCGGGTCAGGGACGTGACCGCGCACCCCGCTTTCCGCAACGCCGCGGCCTCGGTCGCCAAGCTCTACGATGCCCTGCACGACGAGGCGACCCGGCCCGTGCTCACCGCGCCTACCGACACCGGCTCCGGCGGCTACACCCACAAGTTCTTCAAGGCCGCCCGCTCGCGCGAGGAGGTGATCGCGCAACGCGACGCGATTGCCGCCTGGGCGCGCATCACCTACGGCTGGATGGGGCGCAGCCCCGACTACAAGGCCGCTTTCCTCAACACCCTGGGCGCCAACGCGGCGTTCTACGGGCAGTTCGCCGAGAACGCCCGCGCCTGGCACAAGCGCGCGCAGGAGTCGGTGCTCTATCTCAACCACGCGCTGGTCAACCCGCCGATCGACCGCAGCAAGCCGGTCGAGGAGGTCAAGGACGTCTACATCAGCATCCAGAAGGAGACCGACGCCGGCATCTACGTCTCCGGGGCGAAGGTGGTCGCGACCAACTCGGCGCTCACCCACTACAACTTCCTCGGCCAGAACATGGGCCAGGAGATCAGGGACCCGAGCATGGTGGTGATGTTCATCGCCCCGATGGACACCCCCGGCATCAAGCTGATCTGCCGCCCTTCCTACGAGCTCGCCGCCGCCGCCACCGGCTCGCCCTGGGACTACCCGCTCACCTCGCGCTTCGACGAGAACGACGCCATCTTCGTGTTCGACAACGCGTTCATCCCCTGGGAGAACGTCTTCATCCATCGCGATGTCGAGCGGCTCCGCGATTTCTATCCGAAATCGGGCTTCGTCAACGGCTACACGCTGCAGGGCTGCACCCGGCTCGCGGTGAAGCTCGACTTCATCGCCGGGCTGCTCTCCAAGGCTGTGCGCACGACCGGCGTCGACGGCTTCCGCGGTGTGCAGGCGCAGATCGGCGAGGTGATCGGCTGGCGCAACCTGTTCTGGTCGCTGACCGACGCGATGGCGTGCAACCCGGAGCCCTGGGTCGACGGCGCCGTGCTGCCCAACGGGCGCGCCTCCACCGTCTATCGGCTGTTCATGACCGAGGCCTACCCGGCGGTGCGCTCGATCGTGGAGAAGGTGATCGCTTCCGGCCTCATCTATCTGCCGTCGCATGCGCGCGACTTCAAGAACCCGGATATCGACAAGTACCTCGCGCGCTACGTGCGCGGCTCGAGCGGGATCGACTACAAGGACCGGATCAAGCTGATGAAGCTTTTGTGGGACGCCATCGGCAGCGAGTTCGGGGCGCGGCACGAGCTTTACGAGATGAACTATGCCGGCAGTCACGAGCTGGTGCGGCTGTTCCCGCTGCATCAGGCGCAGGCCTCGGGCGCGCTCAGGGAGATGGAAGCGCTGGCCGAGCGCTGCATGGCGGACTACGACGAGAACGGCTGGCGCGACGGCGCCTATCGCGACGGCGCCGACGTGTCCATTCTCGGCAAGCCGTGAGCTGGAGCGGATCGCGGCGCCGCCGTGACGGCGCGATCCCGGCTTTGCCCGGCGGGCGCGCGGCGGTCAGTGGGCGATCTGCAGGTGCTGCTCGCGAATGACCGCGCCCCAGCGCTGGATCTCGTTACGGATGAAGCGGGTGAACTCCTCGGGCGAGCTCGTCATCGGCTCGTACAGCTGCCTGTCGACGAATTGCTCCCTGATCGCGGGCTCGGTCATGATCTCCCGCACTTCCGAGTTGATCTTCATGACGATCTCGGGCGGGGTCGCGGCCGGGGCCGACAATCCGAACCAGGTTCCGGCGGTGTAGCCGGGAACCGTCTCGCCCGCGCTCGGCACGTCGGGAAGCGAGGGCAACCGCCGCTCGCTTCCGATCGCCAGCATCTTCACCTGCCCGGTCTGCCGCTGCCCGAGCACCGAGCCGACGCTGATCAGCATCATGTCGGTGTGACCGCCGATGACGTCGGTGAGCGCCGGGGTGGCGCCGCGGTAATGCACCGCCACGAATCTCGCGCCGGTGGCGTGCTCGAGCCGCACCACGTTGAGGTGCGGCCCCGAGCCGACCCCGGCGGTGCCGTAGGTCACGGTGCCGGGCTTCTCCTTCGCCAGCGCGATCAGCTCGCCGAGCGAGCTTACCGGGAGCGACGGCGTCGTCACGATGGCATGGTGGATGCGCACCAGCCCGGTGATGTGCACGAGATCCCGCTCGACGTCGTAGCCGAGCTTCTCCCGCGGCAGGACGTTGGGATTGATCACGTAGGTGGCGGCCTCGGCGACCATCAATGTGTGGCCGTCGGGCGCGGCCCGGGCCACCGCCTGCGCGCCGAGGATGTGCCCGGCGCCGCCGCGGTTCTCGATCACCACCTGCTGCCCCCACCGCTCCGACAGGCGCTGGCCGACCGCGCGCGCCACCACGTCGGTCACCCCGCCGGCGGCGGCGGTGACGATCAAGGTGACCGGCCGCGCGGGAAAGGATTGCGCCGGCGCCGCCGCCGGCGCGCAGAGCAATGCGAGCAGGATGAATGGGCCGACCCTGTTCATGAGCTTCGCGTCCTCCATCTATTTGATCACTTTGTCCACGCGAATCAGCAGGCTCTCGGGGATAGACAGGCCAATATCGTCTGCGGTGCGCTTGTTGATGACCAGCTCGAAACTGGTGGGCTGCTCGATCGGCAGCTCGCCAAGCGGCGTCCCATGCAGAAGCTTTGCGACGAATCCGGCCAACTGTCGATAGACTTCATCGATGTTCGGTCCATAGGACATTAGACCGCCAGCCTCGACGTATTCGCGTGCATCGAATACCGCCGGGAGCCGGTGCTTCCGCGACAGGCCTGCAATGAGATCGAGGTAGGTCACGACGGTTGGATTGCGGAACGTCATGATCCCGCCGATGCTTTGCGTCGATGTCGCGTCGAATGCCGCTCTGATGTCGTCCGCCGTCTGAACATTCAACGCAACCAGCTCGACTTCGAGCTGATGAGCCGCCAATTCAGCGTTCTGCCAATCACGTCTTGCGATGCTTACCCTCGGAAAATCCTGGCGCATCAAGACACCGACACGTTGCACTTGTGGGACGGCCTCCTTCAACAGCGCCAATCGTTTTGGATTCATTTCCTCAGTCATCGTATAAATGCCGGTGACATTGCCGCCCGGCCGCGCCAGTGACTGGGCCATGCCATCGACGACAGGATCATCGACCATTCGTCCGATCACCGGCACGCTTTTCGTTACGCGCCAGGCTGCGGCGATCGAAGGCTGGCTGGTCGCAACTATGATGGCCACGCCCGAGTCGGCCAGCTCGGCAGCCAAGCTCGGCAGCCGACTCTCGTCCCCGTCGGCATAGCGCTCTTCGAGCACGAAGTCGCGTCCCTCGACCAGCCCAAGCGCTTTCATGGCTTCGCGGAAAGCCTCGAGCTGATCGGGCGTGTGCTTCCGACCTTGAATCTTGAGCCAGCCAATCCTTGGAATGGGATGCGCTGGCTGCGCGCGGGCCACAAACGGCTGCGCTGCCGCTACGCCTGCAAGCCTGATGAACTCGCGTCGCCGCATGGGTCGGCCTGAGCCCGAGATCGCGGGCCCACGTATTGTAACGTGACGGTCCTTTGTGCATCACGGCATTTTTCGGTCGCCGATGTCGCAGATGGGTCAAGACCGCGGAATCACGCCGCGGAGGCGGTGTCCGGCGTGCGCCCGCACAGTCTTCGATAGCGGACCCGTTTATTGCGTGACGGTAAGGCGCCCGCTTGTGCCGCAAGCGATCATGCCACTTCCGCCCTGTGGCGTGGTTGATGTAGCCTGACATTCGAGCCGCCCCAGCGGGCCGTGCCGAAGTCCCCCTTCTTATTGGCGGCAGGCTGATGCCGTCGGCGGGCATCCCACTCGGACCATCATTTGTGCGGTCTGTCCACGCTCGCATCGCGCGCCCGCGCCCTTTCTGGTGCGTGCTCGATCAGGGAGGAGGACGCCAATGAAACTTCCTCGTCGAAATTTTCTCCATCTCGTCGCCGGCGCTGCCGCGCTGCCGGCGGTGTCGCGGATCGCGAAGGCGCAGGCCTATCCGTCACGGCCGGTGCGCATCATCGTCGGCTTCGCTCCCGGCGGCGGCACTGACATCACTGCGCGCCTCATGGGCCAATGGTTATCCGAGCGGCTCGGCCAGCAA
>DASXAP010000315.1:0-1943 GCA_036406655.1 Xanthobacteraceae bacterium
GAACCGGTAGACCTCGCGACTCGAGAGCTCCTGCGCCTTGTCGAAATCGACATCCATGCCGGCCATGCCGAGGACGTCGAAACCGGCGTCGGCGAAATACCTGGCGTAGTTTTTGTTGATATCCCCGCGGAAATAGGTCGCACCGACAAAGCGCCTGACGGAGAGTGCGCGCAGCGCGTCCAGCGTCGTCGTGCCGGAGGTGAAGATCGCCGTCTTGTATTTCTTCTCCCAGGCCTCGATCAGCCGCTGCTCGCCGCGATAGCCCAGCACCATGAACGGCGGCGCGCCCGACGGGTTGATGACGTCGACACCGGCCTCGGCGAGCTGCGCGATCTTCGGCTCGTAGGCGTGAACACCCTTCTGGAATTCGTCGAGCGCGCCGCGCCTCACGTCGAGGCACAACGGAATGACTCCGATTCCCTCGGACAGCATCCGGACCAGGTCTTCGAACCCTCCGGTCCGCAGCGTCGGCCGGATGATGCCCACGGTCCCGCGCCACGAGCCGAACGCCATGGTCGTGATCTTCGCTTCGGAGCCGCCCTCAGTGCGCTCCCGCCTGCAATCCCAGCATCCCGCGCGCGTCGGCGGGAGTAGCGACAATGTCGCCGAGGACCTCGATGATCCTGCCCGCCTTCTCCACCAGCGCAGCGTTGCTCGGCGCAAGCTTGCCCTTCTCGAGGTAGATGTTGTCCTCGAGGCCGACGCGCGGATGGCCGCCCAGCAGCACGGTCTGCGCCACCATCGGAAACTGATGCAGCGAAATGCCGAACGCGAACCAAGGCGAACTCGGCGGCAGGAGGCTTCGCATATAGCTCATGGCCTCCGGCGTCGCCGGTTGCGCCCAGGAGATGCCCAGGCAGATCTGGAACATGCCGGGCGCCTTGACGTGCCCGGTCTCGATCAGCCGCTTGGCGAGCAGGAGATGGCCGGTCTCGAACACCTCGAGCTCCGGCAGCACGCCGGCGTCGCGGATCGCGATCGCCATGGCCTCGAGATGAGGGGGCGTGTTGACGAAGACGTGGGGGCCCATGTTCATGCTGCCCATATCGAGACTGCAGATGTCGGGCTTGAGCTTCACAACGTGGCGGACGCGCTCGGCCGGCGTCTTGATGGTCGTGCCGGGTCCGGGCTTCTGCGGGTCGTCCTCCCCGGGCACGAAGCGCGCGCCCGGCCCGGTGGTCAGGTTGATGAGGACATCGGTGCCGCTCCCCCTGATCCGCTCGACCACCTCGCTGTAAAGGGAAAGTTCCATGCTCGGCCGCGTGGTCTTGGGATCGCGCACGTGGATGTGAACAATCGCCGCGCCGGCCTTGGCCGCATCGATCGCCGATTGCGCGATCTGCGCCGGCGTCACCGGCACGGCCGGGTTGCGGCCGGGGGTGTCCGCCGACCCCGTGACCGCACACGAGATCATGACCTTGCGTTGCATGGCGCCTCCCTCCCGTTTCTCCCGCCCTTGCCCGGGAGCGGACTCTAGGCGAGCGCGGCGCACAAGCCGAGTCCGTTCGCGGCGCGCAACCGCGACCCTCCGCTGCACGGCGGAGAGCCCGCGACGCGGCCCCGTCTTGCCTCCTATTGTGCACTGCGCTAAGGCTCCCCTGGGCTCGTCCTTGGAACGAATCCGATCTGTGACAAGGGCGATTTCGCAAGCACCTACGGTGGCTTGGCCGTAAGGCGCGAGGCCGGGATTTTCGCGCGAGGCCGGGGGCGTAGGAGGTGAGGTCGCCGATGAACGAGCTATTGCTGGATTACCTTCCCCTGGTGGTCTTCATCGCGGTCGCCCTCGCCATCGGCCTCGTGCTCCTCGTCGTGCCGTTCGTCATCGCCTACAAGGCGCCGGATCCCGAGAAGCTTTCCGCCTACGAATGCGGGTTCAATGCGTTCGACGATGCGCGCATGAAATTCGACGTGCGCTTCTATCTGGTCGCGATCCTGTTCATCAT
>DASXAP010000316.1:0-14738 GCA_036406655.1 Xanthobacteraceae bacterium
GACCGCGAGCGGGATCACCGGGCAGGGCCAGGCGTCCTTCGGCTGCCCGAACAGGAGGTTCATCGGCACGGTCAGGCCGTGATCGACCTCCATCTTGTTGACGATGGTCAGATCGAACTCGTCGAGGATCACCGACTGGGCGATATGGGCGGCAAGCTCGGGATGCCCCTTCACCACCGGCACCGGCCGGGGCCCCCAGCCCTCGTCGGCGGGCGGGAATTCCGCCGCGCAGCCGAGCGCGAAGGTGGGGATCACGTCGACCGAGAACGCCGAGGCGTGGTCGTTGTACACGACGATCGCCACGTCGGGCTTCGCCCTCGCCATCCACTCCTTCGACCTCTCGAACCCCGAGAACACCCGCTTCCAATACGGCTCCTCGGTCCGGCCGTTGTCGAGCGCTGCCCCGATGGCGGGGACATGCGACGAGCCTATACCTGCGATGATCCTTGCCACGGCTCACTTCCGCTTTGCTGAGGGTTTGCTTTTCGCCTTCGATCTCGGGCTCCTGACGACGCTTGCCGGCTTGCCTTTGCCCGACTTGCTGCGGTTGCCTTCGATCGAGCGGCCGCCGGCCAGCATCATCGCCGCATAATCCTGCTGGGTGGATCCGGTCATCAGCGCAGCGAGATGCTGGAACGAATGACCATCGGTCGCGCCGAGCTTGGCGGTGAAATAGATGTTGCCGCCGAGCTCGAGCATCCGGTTGTAGTCGCGCCGGAGCACCGCCTCGGTCTGCTCCGGGGTGAGCTTGAACCTCTTGAGGTACTCCGGCTCGTTCGCCTTGAACGCCTTGCGGTTCTCCTCCTTCATCAGCGACATGCAGAACATGTTGATCCCGTAGCCCTGACGCGAGCGCTCGGCGTCGAACACGAAGGTGCCGGGGATGTCGTCATACTCCTGCTGCCTGCGCGGCATCGGCTCCTCCAATCGGGTGCCGGTTGCGATCGCCGGCTCGATGCCGGGCGATCACAAAGCTTCCCCGACATATATAGCGCAAATTGCATTGGCAACGTAGCCGGCGAGCGCCGCCGGCGCGGCGGCCTCTCTCTTACGTCCAATAGAGCCGCATCGGGTTGTCGACCAGCAGCGCCCGCTGCTGGGCGGGACCCGGGGCGATTTTCGGGATGTAGTCGACCAGGACGCCGTCGTCGGGCGCTTCCTTCTTCATGTTCGGATGCGGCCAATCGGTGCCCCAGATGACCCGATCGGGAAATTCCTCGACCAGGCTTCTGCCGAACGGCACCACGTCGTCATAGGGGGCGCCGGCGATCGTCATCCGTTCCGGGCAGGTCGCCTTCACCCAGAAGTTCCGATGCCGCTCCATCAACCGATGGAAGCGCTGGTTCTCCGGATGCTCGGCGCCCTTCCTCACGTCGGGGGTGCCCATGTGGTCGACCACGACCGTTGTCGGCAGAGCAGTGAAGAAGGGCTCGAGCTCGGGCAGGTCGGGCATCTCGAAATACACGACGATATGCCAGCCGAGCGGGGCGATGCGCGCGGCGATCCGCTGCAGCACCTCGCGCGGCGTGAAATCGACGAGCCTTCGCACGAAATTGAAGCGCACGCCGCGCACCCCGGCGCGGTCCATGGATTTGAGCTCCGCCGCGGTGACCTCCTCGCCGACGAAGGCCACGCCCTTCGCCCGGCCGGCGGAGCTTTCGAGCGCGTCCACCATCGCCCGGTTGTCCTTGCTGTGGCAGGAGGCCTGCACGATGACGTTCTTGTCGAAGCCGAGAAAATCGCGCAGCGCGAACAGCTTCTCCTTGGGTGCATCGCAAGGCGTGTATTTGCGCTCGGGCGCGTAGGGAAACCTGCTTTCCGGCCCGAACACGTGACAGTGCGCGTCGACCGCGCCCGCGGACGGCCTGAATTTCGGCTTCGACGGATCGGGGTGAAACGGGATGTAGCCCGCACTCATTGCCACGGAAGCAGCTCCAGCAATGTCGTCTCACACGCGCTCGAGCGCCAGCGAGACCCCCTGTCCGACGCCCACGCACATGGTCGCGAGCGCCCGCTTGCCGCCGTGCGCCGCCAGCTGATGGGTCGCCGTCAAGGCAAGCCTCGTTCCCGACATGCCGAGGGGGTGGCCGAGCGCGATCGCACCGCCGTTGGGGTTGACCTGCGCGCAATCGTCCGGCAGCCCCAGCTGGCGCAGGCAGGCAAGGCTCTGCGAGGCGAACGCCTCGTTGAGCTCAATCCAGTCGAAATCGCCGATCTCGAGCCCGAGCCGCTCCAAGAGCTTGCGGGTCGACGGCACCGGCCCGATGCCCATCACGCGCGGCGGCACCCCGGCCGCTGCGAGGCCGAGAATCCGCGCCTGCGGCACGAGCCCATGTGCGTTCGCCGCCTTCTCCGATGCGACGATGACGGCAGCCGAGCCGTCGTTCACACCCGACGCGTTGCCGGCAGTGATGGTCCCGGGATTGCGGACGAACGGCTTGAGCTTGGCCAGACCCTCGAGCGTGGTCTGCGGCCGCGGATGCTCGTCCTTGTCGACCACGACCGGGCCACCCTTGCCGCCGGGCACCTCGACCGGAACGATCTCGGCGGCAAAGAAGCCCGCAGTCATCGCCTGGCCGGCGCGCTGCTGCGAGCGCCAGGCGAAAGCGTCCTGGTCATTGCGGGTGATCTGGAATTCCTCGGCCACGTTCTCCGCCGTCTCCGGCATCTGGTCGACGCCGTATTGCTGCTTCATCAGCGGATTGATGAAGCGCCAGCCGATCGTGGTGTCGTGGATCTCGGCGCTGCGCTGGAACGGCTCGCTCGCCTTGCTCATCACGAACGGCGCGCGCGACATTGATTCGACCCCGCCGGCGATTGCGAAATCGATCTCGCCGGCGCGAATAGCCTGTGCGGCCGCGCCGACCGCGTTGAGCCCCGAGGCGCACAGCCGGTTGACGGTGATCCCCGGGATCGTCTGCGGCAAGCCGGCCAAGAGCAGCGCCATGCGGGCGACGTTGCGATTATCCTCCCCCGCCTGGTTGGCGCAGCCGAGATAGACGTCGTCGAGCCTCGACCAGTCGACCCCGGGGTGCCGCTGCATCAATGCCTTGATCGGGACGGCTGCGAGATCGTCGGTGCGCACGCTCGCCAGCGTGCCGCCATAGCGGCCGATCGGGGTCCGCACACCAGCGCAGATGAAGGCTTCGGGCATGATCGGCATCCTCATGCGGCTTCGCCGTGGGCACGCGCGGTGCGTGCATTGAGCTCGCGCAGGACCGCGAGTTCCGTCTCGCTCGGCGCCGGCGTCTCGATGACGTCTCGGGCAAAGCGCACCGCCCAGCCGGTATTGGCCTGGATGTGCTCGCGCGTCACGCCGGGATGAATCGAGACCACGGTCATTTCCCTGCTCTGCGGTTCCGGCTCGTAGACCGCGAGATCGGTGACGAGCCTGGTCGGGCCCTTGGTCTTGAGGCCCAGGCGGAGCCGGTGGTCGCCGCCCTCGCCGTGGCCGAACGAGGTGACGAAGTCGAGCCTGCCAACGAAGCTGCGCAGCGCCTGGCGCATGATGATGAAGATCTCGCCGCAGGCGCTGGAGATTTCCGGTGCCCCGCCGCCGCCGGGCAGCCGGGTCCGCGGCTTCTCGTAGGGGCCGACGACGGTAGTGTTGAGATTGGCGAAACGGTCGATCTGCGCCCCGCCCAGGAACCCGACGGTGATCCGCCCGCCCTGCAGCCAATAGCGGAACATTTCCGGCACCGAGACGGTGGTGAGCGCCGTGTCGCACAGCTCGCCGTCCCCGATCGACAGGGGCAGAATGTCGGGCCTGGTGGCAATGGTGCCCGATTCGTAGATGAGCGTGATGCCCGGGGCGTGGGTGAGCCGCGCGAGATTGCAGGCCGCCGACGGCATGCCGATCCCGACAAAGCAGATGTCGTCGTTGCGCAGCGCTCGCGCCGCGGCAACCGTCATCATCTCCGTCGCGCTGTAGCTCACGGCAGCCTCATCCTGCGGCACGGGCTCGCGCCTTGCCTGCTCGCACAATCTTACCCGTCCCGCGCCTTGCCGGGCGATGCGCGGCGAACGCTTGCGGGCCCTGGTCGAGCACGTTGCTCTTCATCCAGGCGAGAAAGCCGTCGCGGTCGCGCGATATGGCATCCCAGGCCTTGTAATACGCGTTGTCGCGCGTGTAGTAGCCGTGCGCATAGGAGGGATGCGCGCCGCCGGGCACGCAGGCGATGACGTCGATGGTCCAGCTCGGCAGGATCACCGCGTTGGCGCTGCGCTCCCCGAAGTCCTCCACGATCTCCTCGACGGTCACCAGCGAGCGTTTCGCCGCCAGCACCGCCTCCTTCTGCACGCCGACGATGCCTTCGATCAGCACGTTGCCGGCGCGGTCGGCCCGGAGAGCATGGATCACGGCGGCGTCGGGACGGATCGCCGGCACGGCGGCGAGCTCCTCGCCGGTGAACGGGCAGGCGATGCGCTTGATCCTCGCATTCACTTTCGGCAGGTCAACGCCGACATAGCCGCGGAACACCGCGAACGGCATCCCGGCGGCGCCGGCTTCGTAGGCGTGGGCCATGCCGGCGTGGGAATGCTCCTCGATCGCGAGCGGAGCCGGCCAGCCGTTCTCGTAGGCATCGCGGAAACGATGCAGCGAGCCGACGCCGGGATTGCCGACCCAGGAGAAGACCAGCCTGTCGGCGCAGCCCATCCCGATCAGCTGGTCGTAGACGAGGTCGGGTGTCATCCGGATGAGCGCCAAATGCCGGCGGCGCTGGCGGATGACCTCGTGCCCGGCCGCGAACGGAATGAGGTGGGTGAACCCCTCCATGGCGACGCTGTCGCCGTCGCGGATGGTCGCTTCCACGCCTTCGGCCAGGCTGACAAAACGCGACATTGCTCGAACCCGGATCGCTTGCAGCTTCATTTACGGGCGTGCACCGCGACGGTCAAATGCTCCGGAGCATCGTGGCCATGCTTGACCTCGCCGAAGGGAAATGTCACCGAACGGAGGGCCATTTCTTCCGAGGAGCGCCAAGGTATCCCGTGAGCGCGGCCCCCTCCGGCTTCGACATCAGGCTGCCGCCGTCGCTCAAGGCCGAGCGCCGCGACGAGATCGCCGTCCTCACGCTCGCGCGGCCGCACAAGCGCAACGCCCTCGACGACCCGACCGTGCTCGGCATCGAGGCGTTCTTCACCGCCTTGCCGCAAGCGATCAAGGCGGTGGTGTTCAACGGCGAGGGCGAGCACTTCTGCTCGGGTCTCGACTTGACCGAGCTGAGCGAGCGCGACGTTGCCCAGGGCATCGCCCATTCGCGCAGCTGGCATCGCGCCTTCGAGCGCATCGAGTTCGGCCCGGTGCCGGTGGTCGCGGTGCTGCACGGGGCGGTGGTCGGCGGCGGGCTGGAGATCGCCGCCGCCTGCCACATCCGGGTGGCGGAAGGCTCGGCCTATTACGCGCTGCCGGAGGGCAGTCGCGGGATCTTCGTCGGGGGCGGCGGCTCGGTGCGCCTGCCGCGGCTGATCGGCACCTCGCGCATGGCCGACATGATGCTCACCGGCCGCATCTATGACGCCGCCGAGGGCCAGTCGATCGGGATTTCCCATTACCTGGTGGCGCCGGGCGAGGGCCTGAGCAAAGGTTTCGAGCTTGCCCGACGCATCGCCGGCAACGCGGCGATGACCAATTTCGCGGTTGTCCAGGTGCTGCCGCGGATCGCCGAATCCGATCCCATGAGCGGCTATCTGACGGAGTCGCTGATTGCCGCGATCGCGCAGGGCGACGACGAGGCCAAGGCGCGGCTCAAGGCCTTCCTGGAAAAGCGCGCGCCCAAGACCGTGCGCAACTGACGATCACCATGCCGGCACTGGTCAAAGAGCTTGCTGGCCCCGCGGCAACGCCGATGCGCCGGGTCCGTCTCGGCCCCCGCGACGTGCTGGTCGACCGCCGGCCGGACGGCACGATATATCTGCGATCGCCGCATGCGCTGCCGCCCCATCCCGGCAAATTGACCGAGCGGCTCGAGCATTGGGCGGAGCGCGCGCCTGCCCGCGTGTTCCTGGCGCAGCGCAACGGAGCCGGCGCCTGGCGCACGATCACCTACGCCGAGACGCTGGACGCGGTCCGCCGCATCGGCTCGGCGCTGGCGACGCGCGGCCTCGGGCCGCAGCGGCCGGTGGTGATTCTCTCCGGCAACGATATCGAGCACGCGCTCATCGGCCTTGCCGCCATGTATGTCGGGGTCCCCTACGCCCCGATCTCGCCCGCCTATTCCCTCATCTCCAGTGATCTCGGCAAGCTCAAAGCCATCTTCGACCTGCTCACGCCGGGTCTCGTCTTTGCCACGGACGGCGGCACGTTCCGGCGCGGCATCGAGACGGTCGTGCCGAGCGCCACGGAGCTCCTCGTTGCCCGCGGCCCGCTGCCGGGGCGCCGCACCACCACGCTCGAAGCGTGGCTCGCGGCACCCCCGACTGTTGCGGCTGCCGCCGCCCACGCCAGGGTCGGCCCCGACACCATCGCCAAGCTCCTGTTCACCTCGGGGTCGACCGGAATGCCCAAGGCGGTGATCAACACCCAGCGGATGTGGTGCGCGAACCAGGCGATGATCCTGTCGCAGCTCGCGTTCTTCGCCGACGAGCCGCCGGTGATCCTGGAGTGGTCGCCCTGGCACCACACCGCAGGCGGCAATCACAATTTCGGCTTCGTGCTCTACAACGGCGGCACGCTCTACATCGACGAGGGCAAGCCGCTGCCGGGAGCGATCGAGACCACGGTCGAGAACCTGCGCGAGATCGCCACCAACTGGTATTTCACGGTGCCCAAGGGATACGAGGCGCTGCTGCCCTATTTCCGTGCCGACGCCGAGCTGCGGCGGGTCTTCTTCAGCCGGCTCAAGGTGCTCTGGTTCGCCGGGGCCGCGCTCGGCCAATCCGTCTACGACGAGATGCAGGAGCTCGCGCTGGCGAGCTGCGGCGAGCGCATCATGTTCCTGACTGGGCTCGGCTCCACCGAGACTGCGCCCATGGCGCTGGCGCGCATGTGGCAGAGCAAGGATTCCACCAACATGGGCGTGCCGGTGCCGGGCGTCGAGCTCAAGCTCGTGCCCAACGAGGACAAGCTCGAGGCGCGGCTGCGCGGGCCGAATGTCATGCCGGGCTATTGGCGCCAGCCCGAGCTCACCGCCGCGGCCTTCGACACGGAAGGCTTCTACAGGATCGGCGATGCGCTGAAGCTCGCCGATCCCGCCGACCCGGGCGAGGGCCTGCTGTTCGACGGACGCATCGCCGAGGACTTCAAGCTGTCGACTGGCACCTGGGTGAATGTCGGGCCTTTGCGGGCGCGCCTGCTCGCGCAGCTCGAGCCCTATGCACGCGACGTGGTGATTGCCGGCGCCGATCGCGACGAGATCGGCGCGCTCATCTTCCCCGACATCGAAGCATGCCGCTCGCTCGGCCTCGACAGCGGCGCCGGCGTGAGCCGTGCGCCGCGCCTGTTGGTCGAGCTGCGCACGAGGCTCGCGGCGCTCGCCGGCACCAGCACCGGCAGCTCCACCCGGGTGTCGCGCGCAATGCTGCTCGAGGAGCCGCCTTCGCTCGACGCGGGCGAGATGACCGACAAGGGCTCGCTGAACCAGCGCGCGGTGCTCGCCCGCCGGGCCGGGCTCGTGGCCGAGCTCTACGCGCCGCGGCCCCTGCCTCACGTCATTCGCATCGATTGAAGGCGAGACCAAGCCGGAGCCGACGATGGCAGACAGGAGCACCGGGCTGACCGCCGGCTGGAGCGACATCTGGCTGCTCGACGGCATGCGCACCCCGTTCGCCGACTACAACGGGGCGCTGGCGGCGGTGTCGCCCACCGATCTCGGCATCAAGGCGGCGCGCGCGCTGTTCGCGCGCAGCGGCGTGCCGCCGCACGACGTGGGCGCGGTGATCACCGGCTCGATGGCGCAGGCGAGCTTCGACACCTACTGCCTGCCGCGCCACGTCGGAATCTATTCCGGGGTGCCGATCGAGGTGCCGGCGCACATGGTGCAGCGCGTCTGCGGCACCGGCATCGAGCTGATCATGCAGGGGGCCGACTGCATCGCGCATCGGGCGATCGATCTTGCGCTCTGCGTCGGCGCCGAATCGATGAGCCGCAACCCGGTCGCCTCCTACACGATGCGCGGCTTCCGCATGGGCGGCGTGGAGTTCAAGGACTTCCTCTGGGAAGCGCTGCTCGACCCCGCCGCCAACGTGACGATGGGCGACACCGCCGAGAATCTCGCGCGGCAGTATCAGATCACGAGGCCGCAGGTCGACGCCTTCGCCGCGCAGAGCTTCGAGCGCGCAATCGCGGCGCAGAGATCGGGATTTCTCGGCGGCGAGATCGCGCCGGTGACGAACGAGGCATTCGAGCGCGCGCCCTACCAGCCGCGCGCCTTCAGGCTCAAGGGCGCCAAGGAGCTCGGCGTCGACACTCATGTGCGCCCTTCGCCGGTCGAGACGCTGGCAGAGATCCGCCCGGCCTTCGGCGGCGTGCAGACCGGCGGCAACTCATCGGCGATCGTCGACGGCGCGGCGGCGGCGCTGGTGGCGTCCTCCGCCTATCTCGGCAGATGCGGCCGGACGGCGCTCGCGCGCATCGTCGCCGGCGCCACCGTCGGGGTTCCGCCGGAGGTGATGGGCATCGGTCCGGTGCCGGCGATCCGGGCGGTGCTCGCGCGCGCCGGGCTCGCGCTCGCCGACGTCGACCGGTTCGAGATCAACGAGGCGTTCGGCGCGCAGGTCATGGCCTGCGCCCGCGAGCTCGGCATCGACGAGGGCAAGCTCAACGTCAACGGCGGCGCGATCGCCATCGGTCATCCCCTGGGAGCGACCGGGGTGCGGCTCACGCTGACGCTTGCGCGCGAGCTCAGGCGCGCGCGGCTGCGCTACGGCATCGCCTCCGCCTGCATCAGCGGCGGGCAAGGCATCGCGCTCGTCGTCGAGAACCCCGACGCTGCCGCGAATGCCTCCGCGCCCGGGAGCTGACCCATGGACATCAAAGGACATGCCGCGATCGTCACCGGCGGCGCCTCCGGTCTCGGCGCCGCCACCGCGCGCGAGCTCGCCCGCGCCGGCGCCAGGGTCGCCTGTCTCGACCTCAACGTCGATGCCGCGCGCGCCGTGGCCGAGGAGATCGGCGGCCACTGGGCGCGCTGCGACGTGACCGATGCGGAGCAATCCGCGGCCGCGCTCGCCGAGGCGCGCGGCAAGCACGGAGCCGCACGCATCCTGGTCAATTGCGCCGGCATAGGCCCGGCGAAACGCATCGTCGGTCGCGACGGCCCGATGCCGCTCGCCGAGTTCTCCCGCGTGATCGAGATCAACCTGATCGGCACCTTCAACATGACGCGGCTCGCGGCCGCCGACATGCAGGGCCTTGCGCCGCTCGCCGACGGCGAACGCGGCGTCATCCTGCTGACCGCCTCGGTTGCCGCCTTCGAAGGGCAGATCGGGCAGGCCGCCTACGCCGCGTCCAAGGGCGGCGTTGCCGCCTTGACCATGCCGGCCGCGCGCGAGCTCGCCCAGTTCGGCATTCGCGTCAATGCCATCGCCCCCGGCATCTTCAGCACCCCGATGCTCGCGGCGCTGCCCGAGGAAGCGCAGAAGAGCCTCGCCGCGGCGGTGCCCTTCCCCAAGCTGCTCGGCCGCCCCGACCAGTTCGCTTCACTCGCCCGCCACATCATCGAGAACACCTACATCAACGGCGAGATCATCCGCCTCGACGGAGCACTGCGCATGGGGCCGCGCTGAGCGATGCTCCACGCAAAGCGTAACGGGCTCGTCAAGGGCGGAATCGTCCCGGCCGTCCCCACCTGTCCCGGAGCGCGAAACCGCCGTCGACGCGCGGGACCGGCGCGCGCATGAGCGCCGACGAGGATCGCCGGGGTCGCATGCTCGTCAACACCCGCGCCGTCCGCATCGAATGGGGCGACTGCGATCCCGCCGGCATCGTGTATTACCCCCGCTACTTTGCGATGTTCGATGCCTGCACCACGGCGCTGATCGAGCGTGCGCTCGGCATGACCAAGCACGCGTACATGAAAGCCTATGATGCCGGCGGTCATCCGCTGGTCAACACGCGGTCGCGGTTTCTCTCCCCGAACCGATTCGGCGACGACGTCACGATCGAGACCACCGCCACCGAGCTGCGCCGCTCGAGCTTCGATCTGCGCCATCGCCTGTTCAAGGACGACGCGCTGTCGGTGGAATGCTTCGAGACGCGGGTGTGGGTGCGCGGCGATCCGGTGCGGGGGACGATGAAGCCCGCGCCGCTGCCGCAGGAGCTGATCGAGCGGCTGGGCAAAGGGTGAGTATTGGGCGGCCGGCGAGGCGCCCGCGCCGGCGCCGTGCCCGCCGCGGTCGGCGGCGGGGCTGGGGTGCACGCCGGGCGTGGCCCGTTGCCGGTTATTCGACCGCGGCGCGGCCCCGCCGCTATGCCGGTGTCGCCGCGGCAGCGGCGCGGTGCTCCGTCAAGGCTCCATCGGCGGCGAACGCCGCGAGCGCCGCGTTCGGATCCTTCGCCCAGGTCGCGACCGGCAGCGGACCGCCGATCAGCATGAAATAGTCGTAGGACGCCCGCTGGTCGTTGGCCATGATGAACTGATAGTGCAGGCGGAAATAGTTGATGCGTATCCGCCGATAGAACTCGCTCGACACCATGTCGCGGAAGCGCACCTTCCAGACGAGCGGATTGCAGCGCTCTCGACCGAGCCGGACGCCGACGCCTTCGATCGGATCGAAGTCCCAGAAGTTGAGGACATCCTTGCGCGACTGGCAATCGATCCACGCCACCGACGGCTCGATCGCGAGCCGGGCGAAGATGGCGCGCAGCCGCTCCGCCCTCGGATGCAATGCGGCCCCCGGCGCGATCGAGCCGAGCGTCAGCAGCACGAGCGCAGGCCCGCGCCGGCCGACGTCGGGGTCGAGCTCGAGCGCCCGCGTGATCACCGCCGGCGCCAGCACCCCGCCGCCGCTGTGGCCGACCACGACGATCTCGTCGGCCTCGTTCGCCCGCGCCGCGGCGATGACCCGGTGCGCGCCGGCCTCGACGGGAGCGTCGAAGCAGCTCGGCTCGCCGCGTGCGAACTCGCAGAGGTAGGGCCAGTGGCTGTTGATCTGGATCACGAATGTGCGCCGCGCGAGCAGCCGGCCGGCGACGAAGAGCGCGGCGGCGACGGCAATGCCGATCGCGGCAGCGGCGGGCGCGGGCAAGCCGGCATGGAGCGCCGCGAGCGCGGCGAGACCGCCGCCGAGAAGCGAGTTCGCGATCCAGAAGATCACCTGGGTCTGGAAATGCACCAGCGCCAGCCCGAATTCGAGGGAGGCGTGAAACACCCGCACCAGCGCTCCGCTGAGCAGGTAATCGAGCGCCCAGCCGAGCGCGCGCGGCAGCTGCCGCCGCAGCAGCGGCTCCGCCATGTTGGCGCGGACGATGTGCTCCTGGCGCAGGAAGTCGTAGCGGGTGGCGACCCGCCAGTTGGGCGCAGCGCTGTGCAGGTTCCAGTGCGCGAAGTCCTGTGACTCGAGCTCGAGGGGGCCGAGCTCCGCCTTGATCGGCCAGATCTCTAGGAACCAGCGCCAGGAACGCTGGAAAAGCCGATAGTAGCCTTCGGCGCCCTGCGGATCGTATCCTTCCACGTAGATGACGTGCCGCCCGCGGATGGGGGCCCGCGCGGGGCGCGCGCGAATCGTCTCAGTCACGAGCACCGTCCGCTGCGATTGCCTCGACCACCGTCATCGCCGGGTGCGCGGTCGGGAGCGTGCGCACGAGCTGCAGCCCCGCGCGCGCGAGCAGGGCGGAATATTCCTCGAGCGTGCGCTCGCGGCCGCCGCAAAGCATCATGACCTGCAGATCGAGCCAGCGGCCGGGGCCGGGACTGTCGTCGGACGGCAACGGCGCCTCCAGCACCAGCACCCGCGCCTCCGGCTGCATCGCCCGCCGGACATTGGCGAGAATGCGCAGGCACTCGGCATCGTCGTAATCGTGCAGCACGTGGCGCAGCAGATAGGCGTCGCCTCCTTCGGGCGCCGCCGTCCGCAGCACGTCCCCGGTCGCGAAGCTGACGCCGGGCAACGGTCCGCCCTCCCCGCGCCGCGCCGCCGCGACGGCTTCCGACATGTCGAACAGCGTGCCGCGCCGGCTCGGATAGGCGGCGAGCACCGCCGAGAGCAACGAGCCGTTGCCGCCGCCGACATCGACGACATGGCGGAATCCCGAGAAGTCGTAGGCAGCGACGATCGCCGGCGTCTCCGGCCCGTGCACCTCCAGCATCATGCGATTGAAGCGCCGGGCCTCGTCCGGATGATCCGCCAGCCACTCGAAGAACGGCCGGCCCTTGAGCGCCTCGAAGGCGGTGCGCCCGCCGGCGAGCGCATGGTCGAGATGCGTCCACATGTCGGCGAAGTAGTCGTTGAGAAAGATCGCGGTGGTCCGGGTCGTGCTCGGCGCGTGCGAGGCCAATAGCCGCCCGAGCGGGGTGAGCCGGAACCGCCCGCGGTGCGGCTCGCGCACGATGCCCACCGTCGAGAGCGCGCGCAGCAGCCGGTAGACGCGATCCGGATCGAGCCCGCGGCCGGCGGCAATCGCCGCGTGCTCCTCCGCGCCCGCCTCCATCACGTCGGCAAGCCCGAGCCGCGCGAAGCTTCCCACCGCCCGTGTCACCCACAGGCTGCTCAAGAGTTGCAGCATTCGCTTGTGCAGCAGCGCCGGATCGGCCTCGGACGATTGATCGCTTGTCTCAGCCACGATCCTCTTTCCGCATGAGGCCGGCACCCCCGCCGCGGCGGCTGACCCGCATAGACCAATTCGGCGGTGGAGGCCAGCGGCGCAAGCGCGATGAAGGCCGCAGCGGTATCTGCGGCGCGCCGCCCTGACCGAGCCCGGCGATTGCGTCGCGAGCGCGGCCGGCCGAGACTTTACAGCACGGCGCGGCTGGGGCTGAATGGAGGAAGCGCCAACGAGGAGCCCCGCCATGTCCCAGCGCATCCCGCTCGCCTGTTCGGTGCTGATCGCGACATTGCTGCTCGCGCGCGCCGCCGGCGCCGCCGATCCCGGGCAGATGGAAGCGAACAAGAGCACCGTTCGCGCGCTCTACGAAGCGGTGCTCAACAAGAAGGATTTCGCCGAGGCGGCGAAATATCTCGGCCCGAAATACATCCAGCACAATCCCGGCGCCGCCGACGGCCCGGAGGGCCTCAAGGGATTCATCGCATTCCTGCGCGAGAAGTTTCCCGACAATCACAGCGAGATCAAGCGCATCTTCGCCGACGGCGATTACGTCATCGTTCACGTGCATGCGGTGCGCGAGCCCGGAACGCGCGGCAACGCCATCGTCGACATCTTCCGTCTCGAGGACGGCAAGGTGGTCGAGCACTGGGACGTGGTGCAGCCGATCCCGGAGAAAGCCGCCAACAGCAACGGGATGCTCTAGCGTCGGGCCCATGGAACGCTCGTTCAGGAAAGAGGTCGAGGCGCTCAAGCTCGGCGAGGGCGAGACCTTCCGCGGCGAGGGCATCCTGGCGGTCGCCAAGGCCCTGCTGCAGTCCGGCGTGAGCTATGTGGGCGGCTACCAGGGCGCACCGGTCTCGCACCTGCTCGACGTCCTCGTCGATGCCGAGGACATCATCGCCGAGCTCGGCGTGCACCTCGAGACCTGCACCAACGAGGCGGCCGCCGCGGCCATGCTCGGCGCCTCGATCAACTACCCGCTGCGCGGCGCGGTGACCTGGAAATCCATCGTCGGCACCAACGTCGCCGCCGACGCGCTGTCGAACCTCGCCTCGCCCGGGGTGATCGGCGGGGTGATGATCATCATCGGCGAGGACTACGGCGAAGGCGCCAGCGTCATCCAGGAGCGCTCCTACGCCTACGCGATGAAATCGTCGATGTGGCTCCTCGATCCGCGGCCGGATCTGCCGACCATCGTGCGGCTGGTCGAGCAGGGCTTCGAGCTGTCGGAGGCGAGCCGCGCGCCGGTGATGATGGAGCTGCGGGTGCGCGCCTGCCACCTCACCGGCGAGTTCAAGGCCAAGGCGAACCGGCCCGCCCGATTTTCCGGCAGGCACCGCATCGCCGGTCCGCCGCAGTTCGACTACGCGCGGCTGGCGCACCCGCCGGTCACCTACGTCCAGGAACGCAGCAAGATCGAGGAGCGGCTCCCGGCCGCCCGCGCCTTCATCGTCGAGCACGCGCTCAACGAGCTCATTCCCGGCGACCTCGCCGATATCGGCATCATCGTGCTCGGCGGACTGAGCAACGGCGTGCTGCGGGCGCTGGCGCGGCTCGATCTCGCCGACATCAACGGGGCAAGCCGCGTTCCGCTCTACCTGCTCAACGTGGCCTATCCGCTGGTGCCGGCAGAGCTGTGCGGCTTCTGCGCCGGCAAGCGCGCCGTGCTGGTGGTGGAGGAAGGCGCGCCCGAATACGTCGAGCAGGCGGTCAATGCCGAGCTGCGCCGCGCCGGCATCGAGACCCGGGTGCTGGGCAAGGGGCCGCTGCCGGCCGCCGGCGAGTACGATTCGCAGGCGCTGCTCGGGGGCCTCGCCGCATTCGTGTCGGCGGTGCGCCCTTCCGGCATCGACGCCGCGGCGGTTGCGGCGCGCGCCGAAACTCTCGTCGCCGCCAGGGCGGTCGCGGCGGCGGCGCTCGGCGACATCCCGGCGCGGCCGCCGAGCTTCTGCACCGGCTGCCCGGAGCGCCCGGTGTTCAGCGCCATCAAGCTGATGCAGCGCGAGCTCGGACCGACGCATATCAGCGCCGATAT
>DASXAP010000317.1:0-40575 GCA_036406655.1 Xanthobacteraceae bacterium
ACGGCGCAGCTTCACGGCAAGCTGCTGGCGGATGGCGTCGCGATGCGCGTCCTTGTCGGCCGCAATCAATTCCTTGACCAGTTGATCGAAGCTGATCGAGGGGTTGACCACCACCGGCTTCATGTCGGTGAGGTTTTGCAGATGCGGATACAGGTCCACAGCATCGAAGATGCGGAATACTTCCTTCCCGATATCGGGGCACAGCCGCGTGGCGCGGCCTATCATCTGCTCATAGAGAATGCGGCTGTTTACCCTGCGCAGGAACACAAGGTTGACGATCGAAGGCACGTCCACGCCGGTCGTGAGCAGATCGACAGTGACGGCAATCTTGGGATCGGCGTCGTTCTTGAACGCAAGAATGAGTTTGCGCACCCGGTCCACGCTGCCCGTGATCTTCTTGACCGCGGCGTCGTCGATGTCCCACTTGGCGAACGCCTTCTTGATTTCTGCGACAACGATATCGGCGTGGGCATCGGTGGCCGCGAAGATCAGAGTTTTTCCCGGCAAAGCGGGATCGATATGGTTCGCCAGTTCTTCGGCAACGGCGCGATTGAAATCGGTGGTGACCACCTGCCTGTTGAACTGCTCAACCTCGAAGCGGATTTCATCGGGGAGTAGAGCAAGCTGTACTTCTCCGGTGGTCGTTGAGATGTACTCAACCTGCTCGCCTTGGGAAAAGCCGATGCCGGATTTGGCAAGTGCAGTCTCGATCCGTACCGGAGGTTCATGATCGATCAGGAAGCCGTCAATGACGGCCTGCCGATACGAATAGGTGAAGATGGGCTCGCCAAAGATTTGTGTCGTGTGCAGCGCAGGCGTCGCCGTGAGCCCGACCTTCACGGCGTCGAAATATTCGAGCACGCGGCGATATTTCGATATGTAGTCCTCTTGGCCGCGGAAACTCAGTTCGTCGTCCGACATTTCACGGTCAAGCAGATAGCCGCGGTGGCATTCGTCAATCACCATCAGATCGTATTGATCGACCGGCGGCGCTTCCGAGCTATCGGCCGCGTACAGGACGCGCTTGACCAAGCCCTGAATGGTGCAGATGTGAACCTTGGTTTCGGCCTCGGGTGTCACGTCGCCAAGCGCCTTGAGCCCAAAAATATCGGCAAAGGCTTTGCCCGAAACGATCTTGGTGGTGGTGAACTCGCCTTCCGCTTGATCGCCAAGGGCGGAGCGGTCAACCACGAAGCAGATGCGCCGGAACCGTTTGGTGGCGAGCAGGCGATAGAGCAGGGCGATGGCCAGCTTGGTCTTGCCGGTGCCGGTAGCCATTGCGAGCAGCATGGATCGCCGCTCCGCTGCCAACGCATTCTCCACGGCCTTGATCGCGGCCTGCTGGTAATCGCGAAGCGGAAAGCCAAACTCGAATGGCAGTTCCTTGAGGGCGGCGGCTGCGGCATCTTGGTTGATTTCAAGCTGGCCGGTCAGCCCGTCCGGCGTTGGCCAACTGACCAGCGCGCGGCGGTGGTTTGCTGAACGGCGTGTGTCGCGGAACCAAATGCCGCTCTCGGTTTCAATCTGCTTGAGATAGGAGCGGCCGTTGGCAGAGAACACGAACGGCACCTTGTACTTGTCCCAAGGTCCACCGTCCGCAAAAGAGAAATCATCGCTGCCGGCGATGCCGCTGGAATACCGTTCAGCTTGATCGATAGCAGCCGAGACGTTCTTCCGTCGCCGCTTTGCTTCCGCGACCCCGACCAGCGTCAGGCCGGCGAACAGTGCATAGTCCGCCGGCCCGCTCGCGGTCGGCCACTCGGCAATAGCGAGATTGCGCCCCCGTACCGGCCGCGTCCCGTTGGCATAACGCAGCGTCTTGGTGTCAGCCTCCCAGCCGCTGTCTAGGAGTTGTTGATCGATCAACGCACGAGTGGCCGCTTCGTCTAGGTCGATCTTGGTGGACGCTTCCTCGCCCCGCTGGATCAGTTCAAGTCTCTCAGCCTTGGGGGCTTGCTCGGCCGCAGCCTGCACGGCGGCAAGGCGGCTGGCGATTTCCGCCATCTTGCTTTCGGTTTCGGCAGCCAGCCTCTCCCATATGGCGCGTTCCTCAGCTTCCCGCGCCAACCTCTGCTCGACGCTTTCGCGGGCGCGCGCGTGGTCTTCGGCCTCGCGCTTCGCGCGGCTCGCTGCATCCTCGCTCTCGGCAACACGGCGGCGTAGCGCCTCGATTTCTTCCCGGAGCGGTGCAGTGGCATCGACCGGCTCCGGCGGTGGCACAAACGGCCCGGGCTTGAAATCCGCCTTCTTGCCATAGGCACGGTGGAACCAGATGCCAAGCTGGCGGGCGAATTTCAGCGCCGACAATGCATCGGTGTGACTTCCCTTGGCTTCGTGGGCCGCTCTGTTGCCTGCCTTGCGAAGCGCGTGGAAAACGTCGGCTGCCTCTTTGGGGATGATGCGTTCGAAGGCCAGCCGGCGAAGCGTGTCCTCGAAGGTCTCCCGATCACCGAGGTACAGGGCGTGACGGGCGGCAATGCTCTTGGACAACAGCTCTGCAAACTGGCGCAGCTTGAAGATGGTCGTGCCGGGATCATCACGAAAATATCGCTCGGCTAGCGCCCCCAGCTGGACCAGCTGTGGATCGTGTGCGGCCAAGAACCCGAAATTGCCCGTCGGCAGCATCTTCCCCCGCCCGGACGGCCCGCCACACGGCATTTTGAGGGATCAAAACGGCGGCGGGAAGGCCCTCCGCAGACAGGAAATGCGGGGGTCATCACGCCGCTGCGATCCTGCTGTCGCTTTCGCCGGTCGGCCATAAACTCGGAGGTCCGCGCCGATTGCCCGACTTGCCGGGGAGGGGTAGAAGACCAAGGCGGGAATGGGGCGGTACTGCGGCTGGAATTCTGGCAAGTCTTGCGTCGACTCGCCGACGACTCGTGAGGAAAGTCATCGCTGATGAATCCCTGCGACTCTGGATCGCGCGGGGTTATTTTTCCGAAGGCGGGCAGGGTTGCCTTGCCGATGGTGAGGTAGGTGACAGGCGAAGACGCTGGTAGCTCGTGCAGCCCGGCGGTGAAACATTAAACTTTCGCCGGTTCGCGCGCGCTAATTCTGGCACCTGACAGGGCGTCACCTTCCAGCCATCGGTCGCCGCGCGGCCGGGGGTTTCGCCGGCGGCCTGAAAAGATGGTCCCGCCAGGCTTGAAGTCGCCACGACGGGGCCGGGCCTCGGGACGCAGGTCCGGCGAGCAATCACGTAGCATGTGCGCACCGGCTTGCAGGAAGTCAACGGGCAATTCCAAGAGCGTGCGCAATACGCAATCCTGCTTGCGCTTGAAATCGTCCGCGCTCACGCTGGGATGAAGGTATCGCCGCCGGCCGGTCCGGTCGCGTCGAGGCCGGAAAGCTGATATCACCCCCATGAGCCCTGAGACTGTCTACGATTTTGAGTGGGACCCTGCAAAAGCGCTGTATAACGCTCGCAAGCATGGGGTGACCTTCGATCAAGCGGCGACCGTGTTCCTGGATGCGCTGGCGTTGACGGTTTACGATGAGCCGAACAGCCAGAACGAAGACCGGTGGTTTACGCTCGGTTACGATGCCGGTGGCCGACTGTTGGTTGTGTCCCATACTCACGAGGTGAGCGGCTCGACCAACGTTCGCGTGCGCATCATTTCGGCCCGTATAGCTAACAGACGTGAACGACGTTCTTACGAAGACAAACCGCGATAGGTGCCGCATGAACACGAACAATCGGGAAGAAGACGAAATTCCCGCGGAGATCGACTTTAGCGGCGGCACGCGGGGTAAATTTTATCGGCCAAACGCCCGGCTCAATTTGCCGGTGTACCTTGACGCCGACGTGCAGGCCTACCTTGCTGCCCTGGCGGCGAGGAAAGGTGTGCCGCTTTCCGAACTCGCCAATGACCTGCTCAAGAAGGACATTGCTATCCTCGAAACCGGGAAATAAACGTCGCCGAGACAAGCCTGTGGCCAAGGCGATGGACTACAGGCTCAAGTACCTCAATAGAGGCCCTCGGGGACGCCTGGAACCGGGGCTGGCGCATCAGGCTTCCTCGACGATGTCCGCGAGGGGATGAAGCACCGGCGCGAGTGCGGTTACCGCGCCGAACTCGACATGGAGACCCTCGTGTGCAAGCGCGGGCGCGCGTTCCCGCTCGCGCGGAGCAGTCGTGTTCGACGCGCGCCGGCAACTTCACAGCGCGCATTCACCGGCTGAAAAAAATTTTCGCTCTGGGCATAGTGCTGTTGCACGAGGTGCCAGGGAAGTGCCAAAGAACAAACGGGCAATCGCCAAGCCCTTGTTCCTAAACGACGGTCCCGTAGCTCAGCCGGATAGAGCAGCGGTTTCCTAAACCGAAGGTCGGAGGTTCGAGTCCTCTCGGGACCGCCAACTATCTCAAAGGTTCAGCAATGAAGACGCCGACCGGCAGATGCGTCGTGGAACGGCCAAGGTAACGCCAGAGGTAAACATCCGGGACAGCCCGCCGCCTGCTCTTGGCGAGCCTGCTGGTGCGAGCACGGCAGCGCCGGCTCGAGCGACCGCGCTGTGCAGCACGTTCGAAAAGAAAGACCGCCCTGAGGCGGTCAGTCCGAGATTGCAGCGTTGTTGTCAGGCGGCGGCTACACCCTTTCGCTTCCTGCGCGAGCCAAGGAGGCCGAGCACCCCGAGGCCGGTGGCGAAGAGAGGGAGAGCGGCGGGGAGAGGAGTTTCGACAGCCGGCGAAAAATTAGCGATGAAATTGGCATCGCACCCGCCACCACAGAGCTGCCTCCGCTGCCACGTCCGCGCGCTCCCGCAGACCCTGATAGGGCCGAGATGACGCTGGGCGCAAGCTTGGGTTTGCGCTGACTCTTCTTGCGGCATCAACTGATGCTGATCTTGAGGCGGCCTTTGCCGCTGCGGTCCACGGCCACCTCGACGCGCTGGCCATCAGCGACCAGCCGTTCTTCACCGCCATGCGTCATCGGATCGTCGCTCTGGCAGAGCGCCGCACCCTGCCGGCCATCCACGGGTTGGCGCGAGGCCGGGGCGGACTGACAAGTTCGCCTTCGGTGCCGCCCACTGGTCAGCATGGCCGACGAGGTGAACGAGTAGGTGATGGCGCCGGGCAATGGTCAAGCTTGTCGGCCTCAAGGCCGACTAATCAGGTCGCGGCAGTCGAAGCTGATCGATCAGAATAGGCGTAGCTTGGCGGAGCGAGGCCTCGGCCTCACCAGGCTCGGCCCCATCCCGCTGCGCCCTCGCGGGTGGGATAGCCGCCGCTGCGACCGTATTCGGGGGCGTAGGCGGCATAGGAATTGAAGAAGCCCGAGCGCTCGTCACGCCCGGCATACTTCTCGCTCGCTTCCCGCAACCGCCTGCTCTGGTTGCGCGCCGCGGTCTGCGTCTTCTTGCTCGCGGCCGCTCGGGAAGTCTCGGCAGCCTGTCTCGAATTGGACGACGATCTGGAATTGGACGACGATGCACGCTTGCCCGCTTCGTCCGCGTTGCCGGACGATGCGGCTTTTGTCTTGCCGGGGTTCGCCGCCGGGGCGGCGGCCTTGGGAGTGTCCGCGGGCACACGCACACGCACCCAACGCGGCTTGACCGCCGCGCACTTGCCGTCGAGATAGGCCCAGGTGTTGTCCTCGCATGCCGGCTTGGCGGAAGCGACCTGGCCGGGCTCGGGCTTGGCAGTATCGGCCTTCGCGACGGGCGGCCTCACCTGGAATGTGAGACGGTCGGTCCTGATGGGGCCAGCCCGGCTGCCGCCCGCATCCTCGGCAGCCTTCACCGCGCCGGCGCGGGGCGTCAATTCGGATTGAGAGGGGCCGATCGATATCACGCTGAGCGCGTCGACGACTGCCGGCCCATGGCCGGCCCTGAGCGCAACCACGCCGCCGAGCATACCGAGAGCGCTGACGACGAGGGCGCCGCGCAGGACGCCGCGCAGCCGCGACGTGGGACACAGATAGCCGAACTCGGGATGCACGTAGCGCGCGGGCAATGGCGGTCTCCTCGCAGCCCCCACCATTCCCCAAAGCCCAACGTAGCGGATAAAGCCCGTGTGCGCCAGTGAAGGATTTCACATCCGGCAGAATTTTCCTCATCCATCCGCCCGCCGACGAACGCCGACCTCGGCGGCGGGCGGGGCAGACCCCGCGATGGGGAGCCCCGGTCTCACGGCGGCGAAAAACATCGATCCTTAACCCTGGCTTCCGCTGCTCGCGGGCCCGCCGCCGGTCATGGCGTGCAACGCGTGCGCTGCCGCAGGACGGCCGCAGGGGCGGTCGTCGCCAGGCCATACGGCGCCAGACAATATTCAGCGTTTTTGTGACCGCCGTCACATCGAGGGAGCCGGTCCCTCGGTAAACCTGCGGATCATGACGAGCGACCGCCGGCTCATCGCTCTGCGGCCGTTCGGAAGATAGCCGAGCAATCCGAGAGAACCCGGGAGGGGAGAATGTCTACCCGATTCGATGCTCCGAAATTCTGCCTGGCCGGCGCGATAGTGGCCTTGAGCCTTGTGCTGCCCACCGGCATGGGCTCGGCCTTCGCCGCCGAGCCGGTTTCCAGCGAGCAGATCATCCAGGCGCTCAAGCCGCCCAAGCTCACGCGCAGCCTCACGACGTCGCCGGCCGATATCGCCCACGCGACGCAGGACGCCCGTCTCGTCAATTCGCTGCGCAACCGCACGAGCCGCTCGCTCAGCACCGAGGAACGGGAGAAGATCGCCTCGCTGGTCCAGGACAAGCCGAGCATCGACCTCGAGATCAACTTCGAGTTCGATTCGGCGACGATCGGCCGCAAGGCGACGCCGCAAGTGGCGGCTCTGGGCTCCGCCCTCACCAGCAGCGACCTCAAGGGACGCACGTTCATCCTGGCCGGACACACCGATGCGAAGGGCACGGAAACCTACAATCAGGATCTGTCGGAACGACGGGCCGAGTCGGTGAAGCGCTACCTGCATCAGCGATACGGCATCGAGCCCGCCAACCTGCTGACCGTCGGCTACGGCAAGACCCAGCTGAAGAATTCGACCGACCCGCTGGCGGCCGAGAACCGCCGCGTCCAGATCGTCAACGTCGCCGACAAGTAGAGCCATCGAGCTGCGGCGGCCGTCTGCCCGCCTGCGCAGACGGCCGAAGCGATGCAGCAATCGCATCGGTGAGCCAAGCCGACCCGGGGCGGGGAATCCGAGGAGATGAACGATGCGACCAGACCCTTCCGAGTGTCGGACAACCAGCCGGAGGAAACCGGTGGCCGGCGCGATGAACGGCGCAGCCTGCCTGTCATTCGCCTGCTCGATCGCGGCGGCCTGCGCTGCACCGGCGGCGGCGCAGAATGGGGCGGCCGACGTCGCCTACGTCCAGTCGGTGAATGGACGCGTGGTGGCCTTTGCCCAGGCAAAGCCGGTGCTGCTCGAGCCGCTGGACATGATCGAGGACGGGACGCGGCTCGATCTGCAAAAGAACAGCGAGCTGCAGATCTGCCATTACCGGACGCAGCAGGTGCTCGGATTGACGGGACCCTCCCGCGCCTCGGTTTCCGGCACTGGTCTGGCCAGTGAGACCGGCAAGCCGCCGGCTGCCGCCGCCGGAAGGTGCGTGGCGCCCGTGGTGTCCAGGTTCCAGGGCGGCCTGCTTGCCCGCGGGGTCGTCATGCAATCGATCGACGTGCCGCTGCGTCCCGTCGTCAAGGTCGCCAATCGGAGCAAGGTCCCGGTCAGCCGGATAAGCCTGTGGAATGGCGACGAGCAGAACGCGATCGAGACCTTCGACCGGCAGGCCGCGCGTCCGATCCTCGAGGATGGACGCGCCTACGTCCTGGTTGTGCAACGTGCCGACGGCAGCGAGCTGAAGATGATGCTCAAGGCCGGCGCGGCCAGGCGGACGGGTCCCATCATCGTCGTGATCCAGTAGGTCGAGCCGCATGCTTCCCGAGCCCAGGCTCCGCTCACCGTGTGGCACTCGGTGCCGTCCTGGGCTTTTGAACCGAAGACTTCAGCCGAGTGACCAATGGGGGTCGAGGCCGCCGAAGCCCGCCGATGCCGCCCCGACGCCCTGCCCAGGAATGCAAAGGAGGCGCGCATGTCATTACGATTCCTGATCAGGTTGGCAGCCTTGGCGTCCACCTGCTGGCTCAGCCTGAGCCAGGCCATGGCCGAGAGCAGAATAGCCCTCGTTATCGGCAACTCGGACTATACCGCGGTCCAGGTCCTGCCGAATCCGGCCAATGATGCCAAGGCGATGGCGAAATTCCTGAGCTCCGCCGGCTTCGAGATCGTGCAGGCGCCCAATCTCACCCAAAGCGACATGCGCCGCACCATCGGCGATTTCGCGAGCATGGCTGCAGAGAAGGGACCCGACACCGTGGCGCTGGTTTTCTATGCCGGTCATGGGCTGCAGGTCGACGGGGAGAACTTTTTGGTGCCGGTCGACGCCCACATCACCCGCGAAGCGGACGTTCCGCTGCAGGCCATGCGACTGGCGGATCTGATGAACGCGTTGTCGGCAGTCCCGAGCAAGACCCGCATCGTGATCCTCGACGCCTGCCGCAACAACCCGTTCTCGGCCATCAACAAGACCACCGGCCGCGGGCTGGCCATCGTCGACGCGCCCAACGGCTCGCTCGTCTCCTACTCGACTGCGCCCGGCACCGAGGCTCTCGACGGTGACGGCGAGAACAGCCCCTTTACCGCAGCGCTGCTGAAAGTCGGCCAGGAACCGGGACTTCCGATCGAGCAGGCGCTCAAGCGGGTCCGGCTGTCAGTCAGCGAGTCCACGGGCCGGCAGCAATTTCCCTGGGAAAGCTCCTCGCTGACCTCCGAATTCTCCTTTTTCCCGAAGGAGGGCCAAGAGGACAAGCCGGCTGCGGCGAAGGAGGTCGCGGCAAAAGCGACGCAGCCCGGCGCCAGCCTCCCGGCACGCTCTGACGCGAGGTCGGTCGATTCCTGGCGCCACGAGCTCAGGTCGAAGACGGCCCGGGAAGCCTACTCGACCGTGATCCGCGAGGACAAGGTCGAGGCCTATCAGGCCTATCTCGCGCTCTATCCAAGCCAGTCCATGGCCCCCACGGTGCGGACCATTCTCGACCGGCGGCAAGTCGTCATCGCCTGGTACACCGCCGTCATCATCAACACGCCGGCATCGTATGAGGCTTTCCTGGCCCGCTACGGCAGCAGCGATTTCGCGCAGACCGCGAGCCGCCTGCTGTCACGCTCGCTGGCGCGATCCGTCGCCGATGCGGGCTCCGCGCTCGCCTATGCGGCAACCTGCCCGTGCAGCCAGCCGGTGGCGCCGGCGCCATTGCCGAGGCGCACCGATCTAGGCCCGACGCAGAATTACACCCCGGTCGAGCAGGGCGCTCCGACCGGCGGCGGCGCCCCGACCCCCGGGACGGGCGGCGTGACCGCGGTTGCTCCTCCACCGGTGATCTATCCTGATCCGGCTCCGCCCCCGGTCATCCTGCCGCCCGTGATCCTGCCGGGTCGGCCGGGCTACCACGGGCCGCGCCCGACCGGAGGCGACAATCCTCCGGCCGGCGGCGGCTCGACCCAGAACCCTCCCAGAGGCACGGGCACCACCCATAATCCTCCCAAGGGCAGCGGGACCGGCTCGACCACCACCGCTACGGGAGGAGGCGGCACCAGCGGCGCCTCGGGGACCGGCACGATCCTCTCGTCCAGGGGCAAAGGCTCCTCGGCCGGCTCGACCGACAGCCCCGGGACGAGCGTCGGCAACCGGGCACGCGTGAACCGCGAGGCGAGCATCAGCCACCACGAAGCGATCACCAGCCGGGTGAGCCGGGAGGTGCCCGGCAGCAGCACGGTCCGCTCCTTCAAGCCGGCCACCTCGGTCTTCAAGCCGCGGTCGAGCGGGATGATCGGAATGGGTCGCGCGACGACGGGAATGAGCCGGCCGATCGGTTTCGGAAGCTTCGGGCGAATGGGAGTGAGGCACTGAGCGTGTGTCCCGGGCGCGGCGCAGCACGAAGTGTTGCGCTGCAGACCCGGGACCGCCCGAAACTCGATCTTTATGGCGGTCCCGGATCAGCGGTGCACCCACGAGCGCACTATCGTCCGGATCAATTCGAATGCCTTCGGAGCGCTCGTGCTGCACCGCATCCGGGACACGCATCTGAGAGAACCGTCAGAGACACAACCCGCTCCCTCTTCCCGCGTCTTCGCGGGGAGGAGAGGGGTGGGGTGAGGGGCCTGCTCGGGGAACCCCCTCACCCCAACCCTCTCCCCTTCGGGGAGAGGGAGCGGATCCCGTCGGGTGGCGCCGTTGTGATCCAATCTCACCGAAATCCGCCTGGTCCGGTGCTATTGTCTTTCGACAGTCGTCGACATTCGTGCCAGCGGAGGCGGCCATGCTCGATCGAGCTTTCGGGAGAGGCGCAGCGGCGGGCCTCACGCAGGCCCCGCTCGCCTATCAGTCCGGCTTCCTGGGGACACACGAGAGCGAAGCGCTCGAAGGCGCCCTGCCGATCGGACGCAACTCGCCGCAAAGGCCGCCCTACGGGCTCTATGCCGAGCAGCTGAGCGGGACCGCATTCACGGCGCCGCGTGCGAGCAATCGGCGCACCTGGTTCTACCGCATCAGGCCATCGGCGCTGCACGCCCGCGGTTTTGCAGCGGTGGATTGCGGGCTGATCCGCACCGCACCCTGTCGCGGCGAGAGCGAGCTTCCGATCGGGCAGCTGCGCTGGAACCCGATCGCGATTCCCGACGAGCCGGTCGATTTCCTGTCGGGGCTGCGCACCATCGCCACCTGCGGGGACGCCGCGCTGCAGCTCGGCATGGCGAGCCACGTCTATGCCGCGACCAGATCGATGGGGAACCGGTACTTCTACAATGCCGACGGCGAGCTGCTGATCGTCCCCGAGCTCAATGGGCTGCGGCTGCGCACCGAGTGCGGCCTGCTGGAGGTCGCTCCCGGCGAGATTTGCCTCGTGCCGCGCGGGCTGAAGTTCGCGGTGGATCTGACCGAGCGCAATGCGCGCGGCTATGTCTGCGAGAATTACGGCGCCTATTTCGAGCTGCCGGAGCGCGGCCCGATCGGCGCCAACTGCCTCGCCAATGCCCGCGACTTTCTCTATCCGCGCGCCGCCTATGAAGACCTCGAAGAGCCGTGCGAGCTCTACGTGAAGTCCGGCGGCAGGCTCTACCGGGCCGAGATCGACCAGTCGCCGCTCGACGTGGTCGCCTGGCACGGCAACTACGCCCCCTGCAAATACGACCTGCGCCGCTTCGCGCCGGTAGGCGCGACCCTGTTCGACCATCCGGATCCGTCGATCTATACCGTGCTGACGTCGGCATCGGAGCGGCCGGGCACCGCCAATGTCGATTTCGTCATCTTTCCCGAGCGCTGGCTGGTGATGGAGGACTCGTTCCGGCCGCCCTGGTACCACATGAACGTCATGAGCGAGTTCATGGGTCTCCTCTACGGCGTCTACGACGCCAAGCCGGGCGGCTTCGTGCCCGGCGGCATGAGCCTGCACAATGCGCTCGTCGCCCACGGCCCCGATGCCGAGGCATTCGAGAGCGGCAGCCGAGCCCGGCTCGAGCCGCAGAAGCTTGCCGGCACCCTCGCCTTCATGTTCGAGACGCGATACCCGCTGAGCCCGACCGGCTTTGCCTCCCGGCTGGAGCTGCTCGACCGGGCTTATGCGGAATGCTGGTCCGGTCTGAAGCGGAATTTCGACCCGGGCAGGAAGGACTGGTAGCGCGCATCCTGGCCCCGACCGGACGCTGCATGCCGGTGCGGCGCGGCATGCCTTTCCGCTTGCGCAAAGCAGAACGGTTCAACTAAGCGCGTCGCGCCAGCTCGCTTCGCCGCAGGCGGCCAGCAGCGCCGCGACGTTGACCTTCTCCTCGCCGGGAACACGAATGCGCTTGAACGTCATCTCGGGAGCGGTCAGCGGCTTGGTCGCGTCGAGCCCCATCTTGGCGCCGACCCCGTTGCGGGTGGACGGATCGAGCTTCGATCCCTGGCTCTCGGTGACGACGACCAGGTCGCGGTCGGCCTGGAAGCGCGTCGCCACCGCCCATTCGACCTCCTCGGAATTGTGAATGTCGACGTCCTCGTCGACGACGATCACGTGCTTGACGTCGTAGTGGCCGGCAAAGGCGCCGAGCATGATGTTCTTGGCCTCGCCTTCCTGGCGCTTGCGAATCTGCACATAGAGGTGATAGCGGCAGGCTCCGCCGCGCGCGAGGTGCACGTCCCGCACATTGGGAAACGAGCGCCGCAGCTGCGCCAGCAGCGTCGCCTCGCGCGGGATGGCGCCGAGCAGCAGATGCTCGAGGCCCCCGCCGACGATGGTATGATAGATCGCATCCCTGCGGTGGGTCACCGCGTCGACCTCCATGACGTGGCGCTCGGCGCGCTCGCCGTAATATTGCGGAAACTCGCCGAACGGCCCTTCCGGCTCGCGCACCCGCGGCAGCAGACGCCCCTCGATCACGACCTCCGCCTCGGCCGGGACCCGCAGATCGCTGGTCAGGCACTTCACCACCGGCAGCGGCCGGCCGTGCAGCGCCCCGGCGATCTCGAGCTCGTCCACGTCGATCGGAGCGATCGCCTGGGAGGCAAGCAGCGTCAGCGGGTCGACGCCGACGACGATGGCGGCGGCAAGCGGGCGGCCGCCCTGCTCGGCCATCTCGAAGAACATGTGGGCGTGGCGCGGCAGCAGCAGCACGCCCAGCCGGTTGGGCCCGGTCAATTGGCAGCGGTGGATCGAGACGTTCTGCTTGCCGGTGCGCGGGTTGCGCGTGATCATCAGGCCGGCGGTGATGTAGGGCCCGCTGTCGTGCTCGTTATGCGTCGCCAGCGGCAGCAGGCGGGCGAGATCCACCTGCCGATGAATCACCTCCTGCGCCGGCGCGGTTGCGGTTTCCCGCCAGGGCACGGGGTCGAGCGCCGCCTCCTGAAATCGCTCCAGCAGCTGCTCCGGCTCCACGCCCATGGCTTCCGCGATCCAGCCGCGATCGGACACGAGCCCGGACACGACCGGCAGAGCATGCCCGTCGGGATGGGGAAACAAGGTGGCGCGCCGGCCGTCGAGGCGCTTGGCAATCGCGGCGAGCTCGAATTTGAGCCGGACGCCGGGCTTGCTGACCAGGAGGCGCTCGCGCGCGGCGAGGTGATCGAGCCAGTCGCGCAACGACCTGACCGGCTGCGGCGCGTTGTCGCCGCGCCGGCGCTCGCCGTCGACTGCTCTCGCCGGTTGAACAGTGCCGCGAGGGTCGGTCATACTCGTCACGATGACTGCCTTTCTCAGACGTGTATCACCGCGAGGATGCCGGGCCAACCATGCTTGATCTCGGCACCAGCTTCCTCGCCAGCGTTGCGCGCGACCCGCAGGCGACCGCCATCGTCGACGGCGAGCTGCGCCTGACCTACGCCGGCTGGCTCGAGCGGATCTCGGCGCTGGTCGCGGCTTTCGACCGGCTCGGCCTCGAGGTCGGCGATCACCTCGTCACCGTGCTGACCAACCGCTGGGAAGCAGCAACGATCCATTGGGCGTGCCAGCTCGCCGGGATCATCATCACGCCCCTGAATTGGCGCTCGAGCGCGGCCGAGCTCGATTTCTGCATCGACGACGCGCAGGCCAGGGCGGTCGTCTACGAGCCGGTGTCGGCGGAAGCCGTGCGATCCTCGAGCGAGGCGCGCCGGCGCCCCTGCATCGGGATCGGCGCGGCGATGCCGCAGGCGCTTGCACTCGAAGCGCTCATCGCCGGGGGCAGCGCGCCGGCAGCCCCGGCAGCGCCGCGGGTGGAGGCCGATGCCTGGTCGGTGATGCTCTACACCTCCGGCACCACCGCGCGGCCCAAGGGTGTGCCGCGCCGCCAGCATGCCGAGCGCGCCGCCGCGCTCGCCCATGTGGCACAGAATCTCTACCGCAACGGCGAGCGAACCCTCGGCGTCATGCCGCTCTATCACACCATGGGGGTGCGCTCGCTGCTGGCGATGTCGCTCGTCGGCGGCGCCTTCGTCTGCCTGCCGCGCTTCGACGCCGCCCGCGCGATCGAGCTCATCGCCGCCGAGCGGATCAGCAACCTCTATCTGGTGCCGACCCTCTATCACGACCTCATCCATCACGAGCGCTTCGCGGAGGCGAGCCTCGGCTCGGTGCGCAGGCTGGGCTTTGCCGGCGCGCCGATGACCGACGGGCTGCTCAAGCAGCTGCAGGCGGCATTCGAGCCGGAGCTCTTCGTCAACCATTACGGCTCCTCGGAAATCTACACCTTCACCATCGAGCAGAACGCGCCGGCAAAGCCGGGCTCGGCCGGCCGGGCGGGCATCAACCAGATGGTCCGGGTGGTGCGGCTCGGCGCCGCCTCGCCCGACGAGGTCGCCGGGCCCGGCGAGGAAGGCGAGGTCATCGCGCTGCTCAAGGGCGACGAATCGTTCGAGGGCTACTGGCGCCGCACCGAGGCCGACGCCAAGGCCCTGCGCGGCGGCTGGTACTTCAGCGGCGACACCGGTTATCTCGATGCCGAGGGCGACCTGTTCGTCACCGGCCGGGTCGACGACATGATCATCACCGGCGGGGAGAACGTCTCGCCGGTCGAGGTCGAGAGCTGCCTCTCGCTGCACCCGGCCGTCTCCGAGGTGGCCGTGGTCGGGCTCGCCGACGAGCGCTGGGGCAAGATCGTCTGCGCCTTCATCAAGCGCGTCGCCGCGGTCGAGCCGGCCGAGCTCGATCAGTTCTGCCGCAATGCCGGGCTCGCCCGCCACAAGCGGCCGCGGCAGTACACCTTCGTCGAGACCATCCCGAAGTCGCCGGTCGGCAAGCTCCTGCGCCGCAAGCTCGTGGCCGGGGAATACGAGCCCGAGCTCGGCGCACCTTTACAGGCGCAACGGATTGCGTAAGCGTGGTCATTCCGATCGGATACAATCAGCATTGATAGGGATGACGAGATGAGCAGAGCGAGATGGTTGCTGCTGGCCGGCACGCTGCTGGCCGCGGTCGCGCCGCATTCGGCGGCCGCGCAGAGCTATCCCAGCCGGCCGGTCACGGTGATACTTCCGTTCGCCGGCGGCAGCGCGAGCGACGTCGTGACCCGCATCCTTCTCGACCGTGCCGGCAGATCGCTCGGCCACGCCTTCGTCGTCGACAACCGGCCGGGCGCCGGCGGCAACATCGGAACGCTGGCGGCGGTCAAGTCCACGCCCGACGGCTACACCGTGGTCGCCAGCGGCACCGGACCGATCGCCGCCAACAAGACGCTCTATCGGGACCTCGGTTACGATCCGGAGAAGGACCTCGAGCCGATCGCGATGATCGGGGTGTTCCCGATCATCGTCACCGCCAGCACCAAGCTGCCGGTGCAGAGCCTTGCCGAATTGATCGCCTATGCCAAGGAGCACCCGGGGCTCAACTACGGCTCGGTCGGGATCGGCAGCTCGCAGCACCTGTCGGGCGCCTATTTCGAGCAGGTGGTCGGCGTCAAGCTCACCCATGTGCCCTATCGCAACATCGCGCAATATACCCCGGACATGATAGCGGGCACCGTTCCGCTCGGTTTCCAGTGGCTCCCGAATATTCTCGCGGCGCTCAAGAGCGGCGGGGCCAGAGCCTTGGCCGTGGCCGCCAAGGAGCGAATGGCGGCCTTGCCGGACGTCCCCACCACCGCCGAGGCCGGGCTGCCGTCATACGTGTCCTCGGGCTGGTTCATGATGCTGGCACCCAAGGGCACGCCGCAACCGGTCATCGCGCGGCTCAACCAGGAGCTCAACGCGGCGATGGCGGACGAGAAGGTGCGCGCGCGAGCGACCGAGCAAGGCGCGCAACTGGTCGTCGCCTCGCCGCAGGAGGTGGGGAGGTTCGTGAGCTCGGAAGTCGGCAAATGGCGCGACATCATTCACAAGGCGGGCATTGAGCAGATTCAATAGCGCACGCCGGGCGCGGGCACCGCGCGGTCGATTCGCCTACGCCCATGACCAGGGCCGATGAGCGGGTGCTGATCGCCGGGGCCGGGCCGGTCGGGCTGGTGGCGGCCGCCAACCTCGTGCGCGCCGGCGTGCCGGTCACGGTGCTGGAGGCCGGAGCCGACCTGAGCGAGGAGTCGCGCGCCTCGACCTTCCATCCGCCGACGCTCGACATGCTCGATTCGCTCGGCGCCGCGCGACCGCTGATCGCGAAGGGGCTCCTCGCCCCCTCTTTCCAGTATCGCAGCAAGCGGCACGGGATACTGGGCCAGTTCGACTTCGCCGCCATCGCCGACGCAACCGGGCATCCCTTCCGGCTGCAGTGCGAGCAGTCGAAGCTCACCCGCATCCTCTACGAGCAGCTGCGCGAGCGGAGTGACTTCCAGCTGCAGCTCGGTTGCCGCGTCAAGGGTGCCGCTCAGCACCCGGGCGGCGTGGAGGTCACGATCGAGCGCGGCGGCCGGCGTGAGACGCGATCCGGCCGCTTCCTGATCGGCGCCGACGGTGCCGGCAGCAGTGTCCGCCGCTCGCTCGGCATCGCCTTCGAGGGCTTCACCTGGCCGGAGCGCTTCCTGGTCGTGAGCACGCCATTCGATTTCACGACCGTGATCCCCGAGCTCGTGGCAGTGACCTATATTGCCGACCCGCGGCGCTGGCACTTCCTGCTGCAGATTCCGGGGCTCTGCCGGGTGATGTTTCCCATTGCCGCCGAGGAGAGCGACGAGCTGGCGTTGAGCGGCGATTTCGCGCAATCGCTCCTGGCCACGGTGGTGCCCGGGATCACGCGAGACCCGGTCGCGCACGTCACCCTCTACAAGGTGCACCAGCGGGTGGCGAAGAGATTCAAGCTCGGGCGCGTGTTCCTGGCGGGCGATGCCGCCCACATCAACAATCCGCTCGGCGGCATGGGAATGAACGGAGGCATCCACGACGCGATGAACCTGACGGCACGGCTGATCGATGTCTGGCGCGGCACCTGCCCGGAAACCGAGCTCGAGCGTTACGACCGGCAGCGCCGGCCGGTGACGCTCGAATACATCGAGAAGCAGTCGATCCAGAACAAGCGTAATCTGGAATCCGACGGGGGCGAATTCGGCCGCAGCCTGGCCGAGATCGCCGCCGACAGGGGGCGTATCCGTGATTTTCTCCTGCGCGTGTCGATGATCGCGAGCCTGCACCGGGCGCAGGAGCTCGCGGCCTAGGCGGCAACAGGGAGCAGCAGCATGGCACGACTGGCGGGCCGCACCGCGATCGTCACCGGAGGGGCGAGAGACATCGGCCGGCACTATTCCGAAGCGCTCGCCGCGGAGGGCGCTCAGGTGATGATCGCCGACATCGCCGACGGGAGCGCCGTGGCGCAGAAGATCGCCGCCGCGCACGGCAGCAATTCGGTTGCCAGCAGCGTCACCGATGTGAGCGACGAAAGCGCGGTGCGCGCGCTCGTCGCCGCCACCCTCGATCGGTTCGGCAGGATCGACATCCTGGTCAACAACGCCGCCCTCTATGCGCCGCTGCGGGAGACCAGATGCACCGAGATCGACGCTGCGCTGTGGGATAGGGTGATGGCCGTGAACCTGCGCGGACCGTTCCTGATGGTGAAGCACGTGGCACCGCAGATGCAGGCACAAGGCTACGGCAAGATCATCAATATCGGCTCGGGGACCGCTTTGCGCGGAATCCCCTGGATGCTTCACTACGTCACCAGCAAAGGCGGGATCATGGCGTTGACGCGTGCCCTCGCCCGCGAGCTCGGCGAGCACGGCATCCGGGTCAACACCCTGGCGCCGGGCTTCACGCTGAGCGAGACGGTTCAGGCGGAGAATCCCGGCCATGTCGCCACCGCCCGCGAGCGCGCGGTGCAGTCGCGCTCGCTCCGGCGCGACGAGCATCCGGTGGACCTGCTCGGGGCGCTCGTCTTCCTCGCCTCCTCCGACAGCGACTTCGTCACCGGCCAGACCATCGCCGTGGACGGCGGCAACGTGAATACCTAGCCCTCCGCAGCAGGCATCATGCTCGACCCATCGTCCGCGAAGCCGCCGCCGCGCGAGCCGCTGTTGCGGGCGGTCGGGATCACCAAGCGTTTCGGGAGCTTCCTCGCCAATGCGGGCATCGATCTCGAGCTTTGGCCGGCGGAAATCCACGCGCTTCTGGGCGAGAACGGCGCCGGGAAGTCGACGCTGATGAAGATCATCTACGGCCTGATGCAGCCCAGCTCGGGCGAGCTCTACTGGCGGGGGCGGAAAATCGAGCCGAACGGTCCCGCCGAGGCGCGCGCGCTCGGCATCGGCATGGTGTTCCAGCACTTCTCCCTGTTCGAGAATCTCACGGTCGCCGAGAACGTGGCGCTCGGCCTTCCGCCGAGCGAGACCTTCGCCGCAATCTCGAAACGGCTCGCCGAGGTTTCACGCCTCTACGGGCTGCCGCTCGATCCCAGGCGCGAAGTCTGGCGCCTCTCGGTCGGGGAGCGTCAGCGCATCGAGATCGTGCGCGCGCTGATGCAAAATCCCCGCCTGCTGATCCTCGACGAGCCGACCGCCGTCCTCACGCCCCAGGAAGCCGAGGCGCTTTTCGCCGTTCTCGAGCGGCTCAAGGGAGAGGAGCGGGCAATAGTCTACATCAGCCACAAGCTCGACGAGGTGAAACGCCTGTGCGACACCGCAACCATCCTGCGCGCCGGCCGGAAGATCGCGACCTGCGATCCGCGCCGCGAGACGGCGGCCACGCTCGCGCGGATGATGGTGGGAAGCGAGGTCGGCGAGGTGAGGCCCGCCGCCGGCAAGGCGGCGGCGCAGCCGCGGCTCGCGATCCGCTCGCTCTCGCTCGATCCCGAGGATCCGCACGGCGTGCGGCTATCTGAGGTGTCGCTCGAGGTCAGGGGTGGTGAAGTCCTCGGCATCGCTGGCGTCGCCGGCAACGGCCAGGATGAGCTGTTCGCCGCGCTTTCCGGCGAGCGTCTCGCGCCCCAGGCCGGATCGATCGTCATCGACGGGCAGGCAGCGGGGCAGCTGTCGGTGACCGCGCGGCGCCGGCTCGGCGCCGCCTTCGTGCCCGAGGAACGGCTTGGCCACGCCGCCGCGCCGCGCATGCGGCTCTCCGAGAACGCCTTGCTGAGCGGGCATGCAGCGGGCGGCATGGTCCGCCGCGGGTTCGTCGACCGCGCGGCGATGCTCGCGGCGGTGGATCGCACCACCTCCGCTTTCGACGTTCGCAAGGCCAGGCGCGACCCCGAGGCGGCGAGCCTGTCCGGCGGCAACCTGCAGAAATTCGTGGTCGGGCGCGAGATCCTGCGCGAGCCGGGCGTTCTGGTCGTAAGCCAGCCGACCTGGGGCGTCGATGCGGGGGCTGCCGCGGTGATCCGCCAGGCGCTTCTCGACCTTGCCGCGCGCGGGGCGGCGGTGCTCCTGATCAGCCAGGATCTCGATGAGCTCATCGAGATCGCCGACCGGATTGCGGTCATGTTTCACGGCCGGCTGTCGGCGCCCCTCGATGCCGCCGCGGCCAGCCGCGAGAAGCTCGGGCTCCTGATGGGCGGCAATGCGGCGGCGCGGGAGGAAGGATTGCATGCGCCTCGTGCTTGAACGGCGCAGCGAACGCTCGGCGGCGATCGCGGTCCTTTCGCCGTTAATCGCCGTCGCGCTCACCGGGGCGACGATGATCGTGCTGTTCGCATTCATCGGCAAGGACCCGGTTGCCGCGCTCGGTGCCTACTTCCTCGAGCCGCTGACCGACGCCTATTCGCTGCAGGAGATCGCCGTCAAGGCAACGCCGCTGGTGATGATCGCGACAGGCCTGTCGCTGTGCTATCTGGCCAATGTCTGGAACATCGGCGCCGAGGGCCAGTTCCTGATCGGCGCCGTTGCCGGCTCCTGGCTCGCGGTGGCTACCCACGGCAGCGGTGCCGGGCCGTGGGTGCTGCCGGCAATGCTGCTGCTCGGCGCCCTCGGCGGCGCGCTCTACGCGCTCGTTCCCGCGATCTGCAAGGTCCGGTTCGGAGCGAGCGAGATTCTCACCAGCCTGATGCTCGTCTATGTCGCCGACCTGCTGCTCGACTATCTCGTCCGCGGCCCCTGGCGGGATCCGAAGGGCTACAATTTCCCCACCACGGCCGAGTTCGATCCGGTGGCGACGGTGCCGATCCTGATCGAGGGAAGCCGGCTGCATCTCGGCGCGGTCATCGCGCTGACCGTGACCGCACTGGCCGCAGTGATGCTCGGCCGCACCATCAAGGGGTTCGAGATACGCCTCGTCGGCGCCGCCCCGAAAGCAGCGCGCTTTGCCGGGTTCAACGCCGACCGGTCGACGGTGTTCACCTTCCTGGTATCGGGAGCGCTGGCGGGGCTTGCAGGGATCATCGAGGTCGCGGGACCGGTCGGGCATCTGCAGCCCGGCATTTCCCCGGGTTACGGCTTCACCGCAATCATCGTCGCCTTTCTCGGGCGTCTCAACCCGATCGGAATCCTGATCGCCGGCCTGTTCCTGGCGCTGACCTTCATCGGCGGCGAGCAGGCGCAGATCGCCATGAAGATACCCCTCGACCTGACCAAGGTCCTCCAGGGCCTCCTCCTGTTCTACGTGCTCGCCTGCGATTCGGCGATCGGATACCGCATCCGCCTCGAGCGCGCTTCGGCGAAGTCGAGCCTGCATGGGACTGCTTGAAGCGATCATTCTCGCGGTGCTCGCCGCCTCCACGCCGCTGCTGCTGGCGGCGGCAGGCGAGCTGGTGGTCGAGCGCGCCGGCGTTCTCAATCTCGGGGTGGAAGGAATGATGATCATGGGCGCCGCCTGCGGTTTCGCCGGCGCATGGCTGACGGGCTCCACGCTCGTCGGCGCGCTCTGCGGACTGGTCGCGGGAGCGGCGCTCGCCGCCATCTTCGCCGCGCTGACGCTCGGGCTCGCGGTCAATCAGGTGGCGACCGGGCTTGCGCTCACCATTCTCGGTGTCGGGCTCTCCGGGCTGATCGGCGCAAGCTTCGTCGGCCAACGCATAACCGCGGCGCCGCGCCTCTTCGTTCCCGGGCTGAGCGAGCTGCCGTTCGTCGGCCGCATCCTGTTCGGGCAGGACGGTTTCGTCTATGCGTCGCTGGCGCTCCTTGCCGGGATCTGGTGGTTCCTCTATCGCACGCGCGCAGGCCTCGTGCTGCGGGCGATCGGCGACAACCATGGCTCGGCGCATGCGCTCGGCTATCCCGTGCTGCGCATCCGCGCCGGTGCGGCTCTGTTCGGCGGCGCCTGCGCCGGAGTCGCCGGAGCCTACCTGCCGCTCGCCTACACGCCGTTCTTCATCCCCGGAATGACCGCCGGACGCGGCTGGATCGCGCTCGCATTGGTCGTGTTCGCCTCGTGGCTGCCGCGGCGACTCGTCCTCGGCGCCTACCTGTTCGGCGCGGTCAGCATCCTCCAGCTGCACGCCCAGGGCGCCGGCTTCGGCATTCCCTCGCAGCTGATGAGCTCGCTTCCCTATCTTGCGACCATCCTGGTATTGGTTGCAATCTCGCGCGGGCGCGCCGGCACGGGCTCGGCGGCGCCGGCATCGCTGGGCCTGGCCTTCGTGCCGGACCGCTGACGGGAGCCGATCGCGGGTCGCGGGGCCGCGCGCGAAAGAAGCATCACCCGCCGAGGAACCGGGAGTGGACCCATGCGCAGAATCCTGACCGCCGCCGCCGTGGTGATGCTCGTCACCGGCTCAGGCCTCCTCCACGCCGCCGCCCAGGGCAAGCTCAAGGTCGGCTTCATCTATGTGGGCCCCGCCGGCGATTTCGGCTGGAGCTATCAGCACGAGCTGGGCCGGCAGGCGGTGATGAAGGCGCTCGGCGACCGGGTCGAGACCACCTATCTGGAGAACGTCAGCGAAGGCCCCGATTCCGAGCGCTCGATCGAGCAGCTGGCGCGCTCCGGCCACAAGCTGATCTTCACCACCTCGTTCGGCTACATGGAGTCGACGATCAAGGTGGCGAGGAAATATCCGAACGTCCTGTTCGAGCACAACACCGGCTACAAGCGCGAGAAGAACGTTGCCACCTATTCCGCCCGGTTCTACGAGGGCCGCTACATCCAGGGGCGGATCGCCGCCAGGATGTCGAAGACCGGCGTCCTCGGCTACATCGGCTCGTTCCCGATCCCGGAAGTGGTTTCCGGAATGAACTCGACCATGCTGGGGGCGCAGACGATCAACCCCAACATCAAGATCAAGATCATCTGGGTCAACGCCTGGTTCGATCCCGGCAAGGAAGCCGATGCCGCCAAGGCGCTGCTCGACCAGGGCGCCGACGTGATCATGCAGCATACCGACAGCCCGGCGGCGATGCAGGTCGCCGAGGCACGCGGCGCCTTCGCCTTCGGCCAGGACTCCGACATGGTCAAGTTCGGCTCCAAGGCGCAGCTCACCGCGATCATCAACAACTGGGCGCCTTATTACGTCGAGCGCGTGCAGGCGGTGCTGGACGGCAAGTGGACCTCGGGGGACGTCTGGGGCGGGCTCAAATCGACAATGGTGATGATGGCCCCCTACACCAACATGCCCGACGACGTGAAGCAGATGGCAAGCGACACCCAGGCGCAGATCGCCGAGGGCAAGCTGCATCCGTTCAAGTGCCCGGTGCTGGGGCAGGACGGCAGCGCGGTCGAGTGCAAGGGCGGCACTCACCTCGACGACGGGCAGATTCTCGGCATGAATTTCTACGTCAAGGGCTTCGACGACAAGCTTCCCGGCAAGTAGGCTCTATGTCAGCCGGAAGTGATGCAGGAAACAAGCCGCCATCTCGACGGCGGCGGACGTGTAGCTGCCGCCGAAGAGGTAGAGATCGATGGCCGCCAGCACGGCCAGGGCGATGACCGCTGTGCGCAACATTGGCCCGATCCGATCCGACCAGGATTGATCCGGCTGAAACGATGGCAGGCGAAAATCTACGAAGGCCCAACCCGGGGGCTCGGAATTTACTCAAAAGTGTAACGAACCGAACAAGCTCGTCATGGCCGGGCTTGTCCTGGCTTGTCCCGGCCATCTCGATTCTCAAGGCACAATGGTGCCATTCGCCAAGGGTGCCATCCACATCGGGATCGCCGGGACGAGCCTGGACGAGCCCGGCGATGACAAAGTGTAACGAAGCTCTTGCACTCCAGCCGGGACAATGTCGCTCGATCTCGTCTTGCGCCAGGCGATGCTTCCCGAGGGGCGGGCCCTCGTCGATATCGGCATCGCCAACGGCCGGATCGTCGAGATCGCCGGCTCCATCGCCGGCGACGGGCCGGCGGAACGGCTCGACGGACGGCTGGTCACCGGCGGCTTCGTCGAGAGCCATATCCATCTCGACAAGTCCTGCATCCTCGATCGTTGCCGAACCGAGCAGGGAACGCTTGCCGAGGCGATCGCCGCGGTCGCGGAAGCCAAGCGCAGCTTCGACGAGCGCGACATCTACGACCGTGGCCGACGAACCCTGGAAAAGGCCATCCTCCAGGGCACGACCATGGCTCGGACCCATGTGGAGGTGGATCCGCGCGTGGGATTGAACGGCTTTCATGCGCTGCAGAGCCTCAAGCGTGACTACCGCTGGGCGCTCGATCTGCAGATCTGCGTCTTTCCGCAGGAAGGCCTGACCAACGATCCGGGTGCCGAGGAGCTGCTGGTCGAAGCCTGTCGGCAGGGCGCCGACCTGATCGGCGGCTGCCCCTACACCGACAGCGATCCGCAGCAGCAGATCGCGCGCATCTTCGACGTCGCCTGCCGCTTCGACCTCGACATCGACTTTCATCTCGATTTCGACCTCGACCCGGCATGGATGCACCTCGACGAAGTGTGCCGGCAGGCCGATGCGTGGGGGTGGGGCGGACGAGTGACGATCGGCCACGCCACCAAGCTCTCCGCCGTCGATTGTGCCCGGGTCGCGGAGATCGGCCGCCGGCTTGCCGATGCCGGCGTCGCCGTCACCGTGCTGCCGGCAACCGACCTGTTCCTGATGGGGCGCGAGCACGACCATCACGTGCCCCGCGGGGTAGCGCCAGCACATCGACTGCTCCGGCACGGGGTCACCTGCTCGCTCGCAACCAACAACGTGCTCAATCCGTTCACGCCGTTCGGCGACTGCTCGCTCATTCGCATGGCGAATCTTTTCGCCAATGTCGCGCAGGTCGGCCATCCCGCCGATCTCAAGCTGTGCTTCGACATGGTGACGACGCTGCCGGCCAGGCTCATGCGTGCGGCAGACTATGGGACTGCGGTCGGCCGCCCGGCCGATCTCGTCGTTCTCGACAGCCGCGATCCGGCCATGGCGGTGGCGGAGCTGGCCCAACCCCTGTTCGGGTTGAAGGGGGGCCGCCGCAGCTTCAGCCGCCCCGCCGCGAAGCTCAACCCGCCGGGCAATTGAAGCGTGCCACGCCGCCGCGCTCGCCCGACGCGAAGCTTGCTGGCCGCGCCGATCGCCGAATATCGTTTGCATCTGCTCGGCTATCGTCACGCGCGACAGCCCTCTGCCGACTGCCAGCCATGCCGATCTTCACGCCGCACCAGGACGCCGCGCTGACGGCCGCTGCCAAGTGGCTCAAGGCCGGGCGCGGGCGGGCGCCGATCTTTCGCTTGTTCGGCTATGCCGGAACCGGCAAGACCACGCTCGCCCGCCATCTTGCCGAGGGGGTCGAGGGCAAGGTGATGTTCGCGGCCTTCACCGGCAAAGCCGCCTGCGTCATGCGCAGCAAAGGCTGTCTCGGCGCATCCACCATCCACCGGCTGATCTACAAGCCGCCGGAAAGCCAGGAGCAGAACCCGACTTTCGAGCTCTGGAACAAGGCGCCCGCCTCCCATGCCAAGCTGATCATCATCGACGAATGCTCGATGGTGGATGCCGAGCTCGCCGAGGACCTCCTCTCGTTCGAGGTGCCCCTCCTGGTGCTCGGCGACCCCGCGCAGCTGCCTCCGATCCAGGGCGGCGGCTTCTTCACCGACGCCAGGCCCGACGCGATGCTCACCGAGGTGCACCGGCAGGCGCAGGACAATCCGATCATCCGGCTTTCCATGGATATCCGCGCCGGCAGGCCGCTCCTGCCCGGCCGATACGGCGAGACGCTGGTGGTGAGCCGTGCCGAGCTCGATTCCCGGCGCGTGATCGGCGCCGATCAGGTGCTGGTCGGCCGCAACCTGACCCGCCGTGCCTACAACGCCCGGCTGCGCGAGCGGCGGGGCTTCGCCAGCCCGGTGCCGGTCGCGGGCGACAAGCTGGTCTGCCTGCGCAACAACCGCAACAAGGGACTGTTCAACGGCGGGCTCTGGGTGGTGAAGGAGAAGCCCAAGCCGCGGCGGAAGATCCTGCGCATGCGGCTCGAGGCGGACGAGGATCTCGGCGAGCCCAAGGAGCTCGTCAAGGTATCGGTGCGGCCGGAATGCTTCCAGGGCCGCCTCGAGGAGCTCACCTGGCTCGAACGCAAGCCCTTCGACGAGTTCGATTACGGTTACGTGCTGACGGTGCACAAGGCACAGGGCTCGCAATGGGACGACGTGGTGCTGTTCGACGAATCGGCCGTATTCGCTGAGAACCGCGGGCGCTGGCTCTATACCGGCATCACCCGGGCGGCGAAGCGGCTCACCGTGGTGCTGTGAGCACGCGCCGCTGCCCGATGCGGTTTGCACCCGATCCCGCAATGCGATAGGTGCCGCCATTCACGGCGTCTACATCGCCATGAATGCAGCAAGCCGGGCTCCCGGCGCTTCGGTATCCCGCTGCATTCATCCGACGGTGGACATCGAGCGCAGGCGGATGTGACGTGGAGAGCGAATGCGAATTTTCCTCGCCGGAGCGACCGGGGCGATCGGGCGGGTGCTGACGCCGCTATTGGTTGCCGACGGGCATTCGGTCACCGGCACCACGCGATCGGCGGCCAAGAGCGCGATGTTGCGGGGTCTCGGGGCGGACCCGGCGGTGGTGGATGCTTTCGATGCCGATGCCTTGACCAGGGCGATGATCTCGGCACGGCCGGACGTCGTCGTGCATCAGCTTACCGACCTGCCGCAGGTGCTCGCCCCGCCGGCGATGCCGGCGGCGCTCGAGGCCAATGCCAGGCTGCGCATGATCGGCACGCGCAACCTCATGAGCGCAGCCGGCGCGGCGGGTGCGCGGCGGGTCGTCGCCCAGAGCATCGCCTTCGTCTATGCTGCCGGCGCGGGGCCGCGCGCCGAAGGCGATCCCCTCGCCGTTGCGCCCGACGGCAGCTACAGCAACACGCTGCGCGGAGTGCTGGCGCTGGAGGAGCAGGTGCTCGGCGCGGCGGGCATCGAGGGGATCGTGCTGCGCTATGGCCGTCTCTACGGGCCGGGCACCTGGTATGCGTCCGGTCCATCGGGCCCCGGAGGCCTGCACGTCGACGCGGCGGCGAACGCGGCGCGGCTGGCGATCACGCGCGGGGCGCCCGGCATCTACAACATCGCCGATGACGACGGCGCCTACGCGATCGACAAGGCGCGCGGCGAGCTCGCGTTCGATCCGGCATTCCGCTGCCACAGCAAGCGGTGACCGCAGCCGGGCGGAGATCGCTGATGCGGCTGGTTCGGAAGCGTGCGGCACACGGGCTCCGCCCCCTCCCCCGCCTGCGACCCGCAAGCGGGGGAGGGAACGCACGGTATTGAGGGAACGAGGCTGGTCGCGCAGCTCACGATCAGGACCGCAGCCTGGCTGGCGGCATTCGCGTTGCTGCTGTTCGTGTCGGCGGGAACGGTGGATTGGCCGGCCGGCTGGATCTACCTCGCCGAAATGGGCGGGCTCTGGCTGGCCATCGGCCTGTGGCTCGCGCGGCACGACCCCGGACTCCTGAGCGAGCGGCTCGCCGGCGCGTTCGTGCCGGCGCAGCGGGCCTGGGACAAGGCAATAATCGCAATCTTCATGGTGCTGTGGATCGGCTGGCTGGTGCTCGGCGCGTTCGATGCCGTTCGCTTTCAATGGTCGCAGGTGCCGGCCTGGCTGCAGGGCATCGGCGCCGTTGCCATCGCGCTCGGCTATTATGTCTTCTATCTCACTTTCCGGGAAAACAGCTATGCGGCGCCGGTCGTCTCGATTCAGCGCGAGCGCGGTCACCGCGTGGTCAGCACCGGCCCCTACGCCTTGGTCCGCCATCCCATGTATGCCGGCACGGTGCCGTTCTTCATCGGGACGGCGCTGCTGCTCGGGTCCTGGTGGGGGCTTGCGACCGCGCCGATCCTGATCGCGGTGCTGGCCGGCCGCGCCGTTCTCGAGGAGCGCACGCTGGCCGAGGAGCTTCCCGGCTATCGCCAGTATGCGGCACGGGTGCGCTATCGCTTCTTTCCCGGCATCTGGTGAGGGCGAGGCTTCAACCCGCCTCGCTCCCGCTCTCCACGTCCCGCGCCGGCGTCTCCGGGGCGAGGCCGCTGCGCCGGCGAGCGAACGTCTCGGCGCCGCTTTCCTCCCAGCGGCCGGCGATGGCGCGCTGGGCATAGAGATCCCAGCGGGCCGACCAGTCGCCGAGGGAATAGCCGTGCCACGGCGGTTGCGGCGTGAGCGCAGGCAGCCCGAGCTCCTGCCAGATCAGCTTCGCGCGCTCCATGAATTCGCGGCTCGGCAGTGCGAGCGGCGGCGCGGCCTGGCGCAGCGTCGCGTCGACGAGCAGGGTCGAGTCCTCCCCGCGCGGCGCCGATCTGGGTCCGTGCCCGGGCGAACGGTAGGGCACGACGTGGACGTCCTCGCGCGGATTGCAGCGATAGGCGAGCGACCAGAGCACCGCGTCGGCATTGCGCGGATCGATGTCCTCGCTGACCGCGATGCAGATCTTTCCGCAGTCGGCGAGCAAGGTGGCGGCGCCAATCAGCCCGCGCCAGACCTCGCTGCGAACGGTGCCCTGCGCGAACTGCACGAACACGACCTTGCGGAGGTTCGAGAGCGGCTCGTGCAGCACGACCCGCCGCACCCCCTGGACTGCCAGCCGCTCGCGCAGATGGCTGAGGAACAGCGGCTCCATCGCCAGCTTCTTGAGCACGCTCGATTCGCTCGGCGTCACCTGGCTGACGACCGAGGCGAGCACCGGCGAGCGCCGATGCGTGATCGCGGTGACGCGCATCGACATGTTGAAATCCTCGAGCGCAACGTGGCCGTGGCTTTCGCCGAACGGCCCTTCCGCCTCGAGCAGCTCGGGATCGATCAGCCCTTCAATCACGAGCTCGGCGTCGGCCGGCACGGCGAGGTCCACGGTCACCGCTGGCGCCACGCGGATGGGCTCCCCCGCGAGCCCTCCCGCCACCGCCATCTCGTCGAGATCGACGGGAAGCTTCATCCCACCGGTGAACATGGCGACCGGCGCGCAGCCGACGACGACGGCACAGGGCATCGGCTCGCCGCGAGCCCGATGCTTCCGCCAGTGCAGGTAGCCGCCGGCTCCGCCGATCCGGGCGGACATGCGCACCCCCAGCCGGTCCACAGCCTTCAACGCCGCGCGGTAGGTGCCCATGTTCTGGATGCCGCTCTCCGGATCCCGCGTCACGCACAGCGTCGCGGTGAGATAGGGGGCGGCGTCGAAGCCGGGCGTCGAGATCGGCACCGGCAGCCGGGCGAGCCCGCCGCCCGGCCGGCGCAGCTCGTCGGCCGCGATCACCACCGCCTGGCAGGCCGGGGATGCGACCCGAACGGGCGGGATCGGGCGGGCCATGGCACGCGTCCACGCAGATTCGATCTCGGCGACCGCACACCCCATGCCGATCGCGTAAATCCGCGGCGAGGCCGCGAGCGCGCCGACCGCGACCGGCATGTCGTAGCGGCTGCCCGACGCATCGACGACATTGGTGAACAGGAATGCGCGCCGCTGATCTTCGGCAAGGCCGCCCTGAAACTGCCAGCGCACCAGCGGGTGCAGCTCGGTGTCCTTGTCGATCGTCCGCTCGACCCGCAGCAGCAGCCCCTGCCGTTCCAGTGCGGCGAGATGCTCCTGGAAATCGAGCGGCGGACCGGCCGGCGGCTGGCCGGTTCTGCCTCGTTGGGCGCTCACTTCGAGCATGTTGCAGCCTCAGACCCGAGCGGGACCCTGTCAATGCGTCTCGGTGAGCTTGATGCAACATCATCCCGCAACAAAGTGAGGCCGATCATCAGCCGCCCAGCAAGGCGTCGATCGTGTCGGTGTTCGCTGCTGCAAATGGATTGATCAGCCGCAACCCGCTGAGGGTGCGGCCGTCCTGCAACTCTTCCGTCAGCAATAGCTTCGCTCCGGCTTGAATGGATGCCGCGCACACTACGCAGTCCCACAATTGCATGCGGTATTCGCGTGCCAAGCCACAAGCCGTCCCCATCACAGCACTCGTGGTCGGGGGCGTCACAAACGCCGCTTCATAAATCGACACCTGTCGAATGGCGCCGTCGAATGCGGCGGGCACGCGCCGTTGGATGAAACGCAGATATTCCCCGAGCACCTGTACCGGAATGACACCATCGCGGGCGGCTCGCAGGATCAGGTCGATCGAGCGCGCCCCCTTGTCCGATTCCGGCTCGAGCTCGGCATAGATCAGGATGTTGCTGTCGAGCGCCACCCGGGTCATGGATCACCGCCGTCGTATTTCTCCTCCTCCGCGACGGTTCCGACGCGATACCCGAGCTTTGGTTTAGACCGCAGGCTCCTTTCCAGTGCCGCGAACGCTGCTTGCCACTGCGGGTCACGCGCGCGGTCCGGCGCCTGGGGCGTGATCTTGGCAATCGGAGTGCCGTTCTTGGTGATCACAATCGTCTCGCCACGCTCAGCCGCCGCTATGAGCTGAGAAAAATTCTGGTTGGCTTCTCGAACGGACATTTCGCGCATGGTTTCGGCTCGTGTTCTACGTTGCAACATAGCTGCCGCAACGATACGCAGCAACCTTCGGCAGCCGACCGGCTTATCCCGTCGAAAACCCGTCACCGGTGAGGTATTCCGGGGTTCCCGTCAGACGATGATCGAAAACTTTCTGCGTGCGCGAAGCTCATCCAAAGCTTCGCCACACAATATGCCGATCGTAATCTCTGTGATTGCGGTCACATTGCGCCGATCCCGTTCGCGCTACACGTCTCTCGCGCCAAGGCTTGCCGGGTGATGCAACAAGAGGACGAGATGGGAAGCTTCGTGGCGCGGTCGACAGCCGGTGTCGCGATTGCCGTCGCCGTCAGGGAATGAAGATGCTGGTCCGCTCTGCCAGCCTGGTGCAAGCGCTGTTGCTGGTGCTGTTGCTGGTGCCCGCATGGTGCCACTCGGCCCATGCCGCGCGCCGCGTTGCGCTGGTGGTCGGCAATTCCGCCTACGCCACCCCTCTCCGCAGCCCGGCGAAAGACGCGGCGGCGATGGAGACCAAGCTCAGGGACGCGGGCTTCGACCTGGTCAGGGCCTACCATGACCTGGACAATATGCAGTTCAAGCAGGCGATTCACGACTTCGCGGCTGACGCCGTCGATGCCGACATTGCCATCGTCTATTTTTCCGGGCACGGGGCGCAAATCCACGGCGTCAACTACGTCCTGCCGGTCGACGCAACACTCGCCGGCGACCGCGGTGCCGGCGAGCAGGCGATCGCGGTGGATCGGCTCAGCCAAGCGGTCAAGGGCGCAAGGCGCATGGGCCTGGTCATTCTCGATGCCTGTCGCGAGAGCCAGCTCGTGGATTCGATGCAACGCACGGGCGACGCGCCGCTGCCCGCAGCCGGATTGAGCGTCGTCGAGCCGACGAGCCCGCACACGCTCATCGCCTACGCCGCCCGGCGCGGCAGCGCGGTGGAAGACGTCGCCGGCCCCGACAGTCCGTTCACCGGGGCGCTGCTGCACCACCTCTTCGTGCCCGGGCTCGAGGTGCGGTTCGCGTTTGGGCGGGTGCGCAACGAGGTGCTGGAGAGGACGCGGCATCAGCAGGAGCCGTACGTCGCGGGATCTCTCGGCAGCGGCTTCGTTTCGCTCGTCCCCCCCGCCGTAGGGCCGGCAGCGGCGGCTGCAGCCGGCATCCAGGTGCGCGCCGGCGAGCCCATCGATTACGAGCTGATCGTGAACATCGGCAGGAAGGAAGCCTGGGAGCTGTTTCTCGAGCAGCACCCGGCCGGGCTCTATTCCAGCCGCGTCCGCCGGCAGCTCGACGAGCTCGACGCCGCGCAATCGCGCGCCAACCCGCCCGCCTCCGCAAAGGGAGCTGCGGAGCAGCCGACGCGGGAGCGGGACAATGCGCTCAAGCCTCCCGAACAGGAGCGGCGCGCGAATGTCGAGCCGGGCTCCCGCATCGAGCAGACAGACCCGGTCTGCAATCGTGAAGAGGAGCTGCTCGCCACCCTCAATGCCGCCGGTCGCCAGGGCTGGGTGAGGCAGGACCTGAAGCGGCTGGAGCGGGAGCTCGGCTGCGAGCGGCTGCGTCCGGGCGTGGCGGCGGCGCTGGAGCGGCTCGGTCCCGAGGGCGCAGTCCCGGCAGTCCCGGCGCCCGCCCCGTCACCGCCGGTCGCACGCGCCGAGCCGGACGACGGTCCCGTTGGCATGCGCAGCCTGGCGGCTCCCGCATCGGAGCCGGATGCGCAGTGCAGGCGTGAAGAGGCTCTGCTTGTCACGCTCGAAGCGGCAGGCGGCCAGGGTTGGGCAAGGAACGACCTCAAGCGCCTCGAGCGGGAGCTCGGCTGCGAACGGCTGCGTGCCAGGGTGGTCTCGGCGTTGAAGCGCCTGAGCGCCGAGCCCGCAGCGCCCGCTTCCGGCCGCCCCGATCCCGGTCGCTGAAGTCGAGATCGGGGTTCGGGCACGACGGCAACGGCGCTCCTCGAGCCTCGTCGGGCCGCCGCCGCACTCGTCCGCCTTTGCCTGCTCCGCCGGGCTCGCGCTACCCTCCGCGCATCGCAAGCACGAGGAGCCGACATGCTCAGCCGACCCTTCCTCGCGAGCGCACTGCTGCTCGCGCTCGCCGGTCCCGGCGCCGCCCAGCCATGGCCCGCCCGGCAGCCAATCCGCGTGATCCTCCCATTCTCCCCGGGAAGCTCGCTCGACACGCTCGGGCGGCCGGTGCTCGACCATGTGGCAAGGCAGATCGGCCAATCCTTCGTCTTCGAGCATCGCCCGGGCGCCGGCGGCACGCTCGGCATGGCGCAGGTCGCCAAGGCCGATGACGGCTACACGCTCCTTCTCAATTCCTCGGTGCAGACGATCACCCCCTCCACCTATACGCTGGCCTTCGACGTGGCGCGCGACTTCGCCGGCATTGCGCCGCTGGCGCAGTTTCCCAACGTGCTGGTCGTGCCGCTTTCGGGCTTCCAGAGCATCTCCGACCTGGTCGCCGCCGCCAGGGCGAAGCCCGCCTCGCTGACCTTCGGCTCGGGCGGCGTCGGTGCGGCAACCCATCTCACCGCCGAGCGCTTCATGCTCAGCGCCGGCATCAAGGCTGTGCATGTTCCATTCAAGGGTGCGCCCGATGTGCTGCGCGAGATTCTGGGCGGCCGCCTCGATTTCTATTTCTCGCCGCTCGCCTCGGCGATCCCGCTGATCGAAAGCGGTCAGCTGCGGGCGCTGGCGGTCACCAGCCCGCAACGCAGCCCCTCGCTGCCCGATGTCCCGACCACGCTCGAGGCAGGCTTTCCCGATTCGGAATACGTGTTCTGGATCGGCGCCTTCGCGCCCGCAGCTACACCGCGCGAGATCGTGCAGCGCCTGCACGCGGCGGTCGTCAAGGCGCTCGCCGACCCGGAGGTTCAGAACGGGATCAGGAAGCTTGCCGCCGAGCCGATGCCGCTGACGCCGGAGAAATTCGACGCCTTCATCAGCCGCGAGATTGAAACCAACGCGGCGCTCGTCAAAGCCGCAGGGATCACGCGGAATTGACTTATCTTCAATCGGCGATCAGGCCCGTCGACTTCAATGGCAATAGGGCCCGACCGGAGTTCCGTCGATGTCGTACACGAAGGTGGTGCTCCCGCAGGTCCGCGGATAGCCGAGAACGCGGCCGTCGAGCGAAGGCGTCTCGGCCCGGCCGCTGGGCTCAGAGCGGGAGCGAGCCTGCTTCTTGGCCGCGTCCGCCGCCGTCACGAGCAGCAGGGCGGCGAGCATCGCCGCCACCGCAATGACGGATCGCCAAATCATGGAAGCGCTCTCCCGCGTACGCCATGCATGCCCCCGCGAGCCGGCGCCGACATTCTACCTTCGGACGTCTCCACCCGGGAATGACCGCTCTGCATCAAATTGAATTGATACGGAGGAGCCTTCTCCAGCGGGCCGATGGCTCGGACGGCTGACGCCGTGACGCCTGCAAGCGGCCTCGACTACGGCATCGGCGCGGCTGCAGCCGAACGCCCGAAGAGCGAGAGCGTGTCCCCTCGCCTGATCCGTCGATGGGCTTCCCCGAACGTCACAAAGGTCCCGGCCACAGGCCGGGACCCTTGCTCACGCCGGTCGTGGGTGGCGCTTACTTCAGTGCAGTCGAGACCGAGGTAAACGTCGTGTTGAGGTTGCTGCCGAGGGTCTGCACCACGGCAATGATGGCGACCGAGATACCGGCCGCGATCAGGCCGTACTCGATCGCGGTCGCACCTTCCTGGTTCTGGATGAAACGTCGAATGCACTCGATCATCAGGCTGGCTCCTTGTCACACTCCTTCCCCGTCCCGTACACCGAGCCCTAACGGGTCAAGCTTTCCGAAGCGTGAAACGGATGGAAAAGCCGGCCGAACCTTTTGCCGATGGTTATTCAAGCCTTTCCGCGAGCGCATAGTGCTGATCCGGAGCGCTTGCACCCCACGACCGTTCCGACGGTCGCTGATGCCCTCGGATCGCACAAGTCGGTCGCCGATCTCTCCCGATCCGCGTTCCGCTCCCGCGATTGCAATGCAATGTCGTCGGTGTATCGTCGCCGGCCCGTTGCGCTTTCCGGAGGCTCCAGGATGGGCGCGAAGCAGTTCGGCGCCCGCATCGCCCGGCTCGAGGATCCGGCGCTGCTCACCGGGCGCGGCCGTTTCGTCGATGATCTGAAGCTTCCCGGCACGCTGCAGGCGGCATTTGTCCGCAGCCCGCATGCGCACGCGCGAATCCGCTCGATCGACGCGGCAAGGGCGCGCACCATGCCGGGAGTCCACGCGGTGCTCACCGCCGCCGATCTGCCGGCGTCGATGGCGGGAAGGCAGATCCCGATGCTGGTGCCAAACCCTGCGATCCGCGCCCCGCGCACGCAGCTCGCGCTGGCGGACGATGAAGTCTGCTACGCCGGCCAGACCATCGCCGTCGTCATCGCCGAGAGCCGCTACCTCGCCGAGGATGCCGCCGCGGCAGTCGCGGTCGGCTTCGATGTCCTCCCCTCGGTGAGCGATTTCCGCGATGCGGCCAAGCCCGGAGCGGCCACGGCGCACGGCGATCTCGGCAGCAATATCGCCGCCGTCGTGCCGATGAGCTACGGCGATGTCGAAGCCGCTTTCGCGCGGGCAGCGCACGTGTTCGAGGAGGAGCTTGCACTGCATCGCGGCGGCGCCATGCCGCTCGAGGGCCGCGCCGTGCTCGCCAGCTACGATCCGGCAGCCGACGCGCTGACCGTGTGGTCGGCGACGCAGACGCCGCATCTCTGTCGCGGCACGCTCGCCGATCTCCTCGACCGCAATCTCGAATCGATCCGGGTGATCGCACCCCTGGTCGGCGGCGGCTTCGGCACCAAGGCGACATTCTATGCCGAGGAGGCCGTCATTCCCGCGGCGGCAATGCGGCTCAACCGTCCGGTTTGCTGGCAGGAGGATCGCCGTGAGCATTTTCTGTCGGCGACCCAGGAACGCGACCAGCATTGGAAGGTCGCCATCGCCGTCGACGCCGACGCAAGCATACTCGGGCTCTCCGGGACGCTGCTGCACGATACCGGCGCCTATCTGCCCTGGGGCATCATCGTGCCCTACATTGCCGCGACCACCTTTCCCGGCCCCTATGTCGTGCCCGCCTACCGCATGGAGGCAACCGTGGTCTTCACCAACCGGGTGCCGACCACGGTCGTGCGCGGCGCCGGGCGGCCGCAGGCCGTGTTCGCGATGGAGCGGCTGATGGACCGCGTGGCGCGCGAGCTCGGCCTCGACCGCGCCGAGGTCCGCCGCCGCAACATGATCGGGCCGCAGCAAATGCCCTACTCGGTCGGGCTGACCTTTCGCGACGGCAAGCCGCTCGTCTATGCCAGCGGCGACTTTCCGAAGAGCCAGAGCCGCGCGCTCGAGCGCGCCGATTACCGGGGCTTTCCCGCTCGGCAGGCGAAGGCGCGCGAGCACGGTCGCTACCTCGGCATCGGGATCGCCAACTACGTCGAGGGGACGGGGCTCGGTCCGTTCGAGGGGGTCACCGTGCGCGTGCTCCCCAACGGCAGGGTGGCGGTCGCCACCGGCGCGACGACCCAGGGGCAAGGCACGCGCACGACGCTCTCGCAGATCGTCGCCGACGCGGTCGGCTGCCCGATCGGGGACATCGTGCTGACCAGCGGGGACACCGGGGCGATCGCGCAGGGGGTCGGCGCCTTCGCCAGCCGGCAGGCAATCAACGCCGGCTCATCCGCGGCCATTGCCGGCAAGAGCGTGCGGGCGCAGATGCTGGCGCTGGCCGCGCGCGTGCTCGGCCTCTTGGAGAGCGACCTCGAGATCGAGGACGGGCGCGCCACCGCGCGCACCGGCAACAAGCCCTCCCTCTCGTTTGCGGAGCTGGCCCGGCTCGCCCAGGGCATGCCCGGCTTCTCGCTCGCCGCCGGACAGGCGCCGGGGCTCGAGCACACCGCCTACTTCACGCCGCCGCAGGCATCCTATTGCAACGGCACCCATGTCGCCGAGGTCGAGGTCGACCCGTTCACCGGCGCGGTCAGGATTCTCGGTTACACGGTCGCCCACGACAGCGGCAACATCATCAATCCGCTCATCGTCGACGGCCAGGTCCAGGGCGGCGTGGCGCACGGAATCGGCAATGCGCTGTTCGAGCAGATGCTTTATGACGACGGCGGCCAGCCGCTGACCACCAGCTTCCAGGACTACCTGCTGCCGGGCGCGCCCGACGTGCCGTCCTGCCGGATCGAGCATGTCGAGACGCCAAATCCACTCAATCCGCTCGGGGTGAAGGGCGCAGGCGAAGGCGGCACCATCCCGGCGCCGGCGGCGATCGTCTCGGCCATCGAGGACGCCCTTTCGGTCGCGGGCGCCCATCTTGCCCGGATGCCATTGACACCGGACCGGATCGTCGCGGCGCTGGCGCAATCGCCCGTCAGCGGTCGCGCTCGTCATCCTCCGGCTCGGTGACGAGATACTGCTGCTTGATGGAGCGAAAGTCCGACAGGACCTGACGCGCGACCAGGTGCTGCTTTTCCACGAAGGCGGCAAAGGCGAGAGTGTTCGCCGGACCAGCGGAGAAGTCGCGGACATGCCGCTCCACGTCCTCGAGGCCCTTGATGATCCGGCTTGCCTCCTCCTCGTAGGCGCCGCTCAGATAGACGTATTCCTCCAGCTCGGCTTCCGAGCGCGGCAACTCTCCCATCGCCTCGGCGCAGCTTCGTATGAAATAGGATTTCTGAGCATTTCGATAATCTTCGCGCCAGTCTCCCAGATCGTCGCCGCGCTGCATCCAGAATATGAATTCCTCGAGGATCCTGACCTCGGCCGCCGTTGCCGGCCTCTTCTTGAGCTGGCAGATCACTTCGAACAGCGCGACGAACAGCCGCGAGCGGTTGACGAGATGGCGCCTGTCCATCTCCTCGTCGGGGCTGCGGGAGGCTCTGGCAGCCCGTTCGAGCTTCATTGCCACCGCGAACTCGTCGAACGACTTCAGAAAGGTGTCGATGAGCCCGGTGACGCCGGACCTCGATTGGATCCCCTGCACGAGCTTGGCTGCGGCCAGGGTGACGAAGCTCGGGTAGAGGATGTCGTCCTCGCTCTGACTCTGCTCGTCCCAGAGATGATCGATCGCAAAGACCGCAGCAACGAAGAGCACGTAGGCCGTCTGCAGGTCGCGCGCGATGGAAGGCTCGAGATTCGGCGGCGCCCAGGAATCCAGATATTCGACGTGACGATGGCCGAGCGGGGCTCCGGCTTCATTCAGGGCAATGCGCAGGACCGATTCGACATGTCGAGGAAACAGCTCGTCGATCTGACGGCGAAAATCAGCTGACCGATCGGGCATGGCATCTCACCGCCCAGCTTCGCGACATCACGTGTCCGCATGCCTGTGCGCCCAGCATTGCACGGCGGTGAGGGCTATGCTAGCTTGCGCGTCCCGGAAGTCATCATTGTTGGAGCAGGATCATGCAGCCTCAGCGCGACGTTCGTCTTGCGGCCTCGAAGGACCATGAGCTCCGGACCGACCGGCTGGAGGATCAGTCCCCTGCCTCTGAGCTGCCGGCTGCGCTGCGGCGCGAGTTGATCGAGAAGCTCCGGAAGGCCGACCGGCCGGTCCTCGCCTCCATTCCTCCCTACGGTCCCTGAAGACCGGGACATCGGCACATTCCGCATCACCTGCTCGCCTGCCGGCAAGCTCGCCGGCGGGCGGTTTGCGCTGTGACCGGCTTGCCCGCGCCGTCGGCGGCGGCGCCAACGGGCATGAGCTGATGGCTCGGGCGCATTGCGCGCAATCCTCACGTGAGGATGCCGCCTTGACACACCCGATCCGGCTTCCCTTCTAAAGCGTGAGCGCTGATCGCGATTTCCCCCGGGAGGCTCTTGCTCGCCGGGCCGCGCGATCGGGAACCGCTGACGGTGCGATGAGCTCCTTCAGTCCCAATCTACGGAACCGCGGAATGCGGAGGCTTGAGCATGTCGACGAACGGTAAGGGCCCGCAAGGAGTGCGGCTGCGCTCCCAGTTGTGGTTCGACAATCCCGACAACCCGGGCATGACTGCCGTCTACCTTGAGCGCTATCTCAATTTCGGGCTCACCCGGGCGGAATTGACCTCCGGCAAGCCGATCATCGGCATCGCCCAATCCGGCTCCGACCTGGTGCCCTGCAACCGGCATCATCTGGAGCTGGCCAAGCGTGTGCGTGACGGCATCGTCGACGCCGGAGGGGTGGCTTTCGAGTTCCCGATGCATCCCCTGCAGGAGACCGGCAAGCGTCCGACCGCCGCGCTCGACCGCAACCTCGCCTATCTGGGCCTCGTCGAGGTGCTGTTCGGCTATCCGCTCGACGGCGTGGTGCTCACGACCGGCTGCGACAAGAGCACGCCGGCCGCGATCATGGCCGCGGCCACGGTCGACATTCCGGCGATCGTGCTCTCCGGCGGGCCCATGCTCAACGGTTGGTGGAAGGGCAAGCGGGCGGGCTCGGGCACCGTGGTGTGGTGGGCCCGCCAGGAGCACGCCGCCGGGCGGATGGACTACAAGGAATTTCTCGACCTCGTTGCTTCGTCGGCCCCCTCGGTCGGCCATTGCAACACGATGGGCACGGCCTCGACCATGAATGCGCTCGCCGAAGCGCTCGGGATGTCGCTGCCCGGCTGCGCCGCAATTCCGGCGCCCTACCGCGAGCGCGGCCAGATGGCCTACGAGACCGGCCGCCGCGCGGTCGAGATCGTGCGCGAGGACCTGAAGCCGTCCGACATTCTCACGCGCGACGCCTTCGAGAATGCGATCGTCGCCTGCTCGGCGATAGGCGGGTCCACCAATGCCCCGATCCACATCAGCGCGATCGCCCGGCATGTCGGGGTCCCTATCGCCATCGAGGATTGGGAGACGGTCGGTTACGACGTGCCGCTGCTCGTCAACATGCAGCCTGCGGGTGAGTATCTCGGCGAGGACTATTACCGCGCCGGCGGCCTGCCCGCCGTGATGCACGAGCTGCTCGGCGCCGGGCGCCTGCGAGCGAGCGCACGCACGATCAACGGCAGGACCATGGGTGAGAACGTCGAGCATCGCAAGGCGGCCGATGCCGACGTGATCCGTCCCTATTCGCGGCCGCTCAAGGCGCAGGCGGGCTTCAAGGTGCTGTCGGGAAACCTGTTCGAGTCGGCGATCATGAAGACGAGCGTGATCTCCGACGAGTTCCGCCAGCGCTACCTGTCGAATCCGAACGATCCCAACGCCTTCGAAGGCCGCGCCGTCGTGTTCGAGGGACCGGAGGACTACCACCACCGCATTGACGATCCATCGCTGGCGATCGATGCCGACACGATGCTGTTCATGCGCGGCGTCGGGGCGATCGGCTATCCGGGCTCGGCCGAGGTCGTCAACATGCAGCCGCCGGCGGCGCTGCTCAAGCAGGGCGTCACGTCGCTGCCCTGCCTCGGCGACGGCCGCCAGTCCGGCACCTCGGGCTCGCCCTCGATCCTCAATGCCTCCCCCGAAGCGGCGGCGGGCGGCGGGCTCGCCCTGCTGAGAACCGGCGACCGCGTCCGCATCGACCTGAACACCGGCACTGCCGACATCCTGATTTCGGACGCCGAGCTCGCCCGCCGCCGCGCCGAGCTGGAAAGTCGAGGGGGTTACAAATATCCGCCGAGCCAGACGCCGTGGCAGGAGATCCAGCGCGGCATGGTCGACCAGCTCGCCGACGGCATGGTGCTGAGGCCGGCGGTGCACTATCGGCGCGTGGCGCAGAAGTTCATCCCGCGCGACAATCATTGAGCTGCGGCCGCCTGTTCGCCGCCGCGGTCCGAAGAGCCGTCATTGTGGTTCGGTCGCGCCGGCGGCGGGCCGGGCCGGGCGGCACGCCGGCTCGATCGAGCGATGAGCTCATCATCGAGATTGCGCGGCAAGTGAACCAACCGGTCGGGACGCCGTTGAAGCAGGATTGCGAGGAGTGCCATGGCGCATCGTCTGCAGGGAAAAGTCGCGCTGGTCACGGCGGCGGGACAAGGCATCGGCCGAGCCATCGCCGCAGCGTTCGCCGCCGAAGGCGCGCGCGTGATCGCGACCGATCTGGAGGAAAGCAAGCTTGCGGGGCTCGCCGCCGCGAAATGCCTCAAGCTCGATGTGCGCTCGACCGCCGCCGTCGGAAGCCTGGCGAGAAGCATCGGCGCCGAGCTCGGCACGCTCGACGTGCTGGTCAATTGCGCGGGCTTCGTGCACCACGGAAGCGTGCTCGACTGCTCCGAGCAGGACTGGGACTTCTCGTTCGATCTCAACGTCAAATCGATGCACCGAACCATCAGCGCGTTCCTGCCGGGGATGCTGCAGAAGAACACAGGCTCGATCGTCAACATATCTTCGGCGGTGTCCTCCATTCGGGGCGTTCCCGACCGCTATGCCTACGGCGCGACCAAGGCCGCGGTCATCGGCCTGACCAAGGCGGTCGCCGCCGACTTCATCAGGCGGGGCATCCGGGCCAACGCGATCTGCCCGGGCACCATCGAGTCGCCCTCGCTCGAGGGCCGGATCAGGGATCGCTCGGCAGCGACGGGCAAATCGCTCGCCGAGGTCGAGCAAGCCTTCATCGAGCGCCAGCCCATGGGACGGCTGGGCAAGCCGGAAGAGGTGGCGGCGCTCGCGCTCTTTCTCGCTTCCGACGAGGCGAGCTACATTACCGGCCAGGCGCATCTGGTCGACGGCGGCATGGCGCTCTAGCCGAGCCGGCTGCCGGGCATGACGGGGTTGCGCCAGCCGTGGATTACACAGGGAACCATCGTCAAATCAACGAGTTGTTGACCGGTGGGGGCTTAATTCGGGCACCGCCGCGTTCCCCCTGCCGACCGACGCCGCGCGGCCTTTCCGGCTCGCGGCAACGGCTGCTACGAACCAGCTCATGATCAATCGCCTTCCCACGCTTCCCGCCCGCCTCGATCAGCTCGCGATCCTGCTCGACGTAGA
>DASXAP010000318.1:0-5485 GCA_036406655.1 Xanthobacteraceae bacterium
CTGGCGGCCGGCATCAGCGGCTTCGACCTGCTGCGCGCCCTGCTCCGCCGCAGGCCGGCGATCGCCGTCGACCGGCAGCTCGCAGGATAATCGCGCGCAACCCAGCTCTCCCAACCAGCAAGCCGGATCGGGGTTCGTGCCCTCGCGCCTTGAGGCGATCTATCGGGTCCGCTGCGATCCGCGCTCGATCGAGCAGCGCGCCCGCGCCCTTGCGGTCGAGCAAAGCGTCGAGATGCCGGTCGCGGCGATCGAGGACGCCTACGTGCTGTCGGAGATCGTCGGGCGAGTCGAGGAGATCGCCGCAATCAAGGAAGCATGGTTTGAGGTGCGCATCTCGCTTTCGCCGGCGACGGTCGGCAACGACCCGGGGCAGCTCCTCAACATGCTGTTCGGCAACAGCTCGCTGCAGGACGACGTCGTGCTGCACGACGTCGCGTTCCCGGCCGAGCTCGTCAGCTTCCTCGGCGGCCCGCGCCACGGCGTTGGCGGGCTGCGCCGCCGCGTCGGCGCGTCTGGCCGCGCGCTGACCTGCTCGGCGCTCAAGCCGCAGGGCCTTCCCCCGCAACGGCTCGCCGATCTGGCGCGGCGCTTCGCCCAGGGCGGCCTTGACTACGTCAAGGACGACCACGGACTCGCCGACCAGGCCTATTCCCCGTTTGCTGCCCGGGTCGCGGCGATCTCGGCGGCAGTGCGCGAGGCGGGCGAGGCCACGGGCCGATCTCCGCGCTACGTGCCGAGCCTCTCGGGCGACCTCGAGACGATGCGGAGCGAGCTCGCCGCCGCCCGTGACGCGGGCATCGACACGGTGATGGTCGCGCCGATGATCATGGGCGCGTCCAACTTCCACCGGCTGGTGCGCGACAATCCCGACCTCGCTTTCCTCGCCCATCCCAGCATGGGCGGAGCCGCGCGGATCGCGCCGCCGCTCCTCATTGGCAGAATTTTCCGCCTGCTCGGCGCCGATGCCGTGGTGTTCCCCAACCATGGCGGACGTTTCGGCTATTCGCTAGATACCTGCCGGGCACTGGCGCAGGCGGCGCGCGCGGACTGGGAAGGGCTGCGTCCGTCGGTGCCGGTGCCGGCCGGCGGCATGAGCATGGAGCGCGTGGGCGAGATGCTGGATTTCTACGGCGCCGAGGTGATGCTGCTCATCGGCGGCGCGCTCCTCGAGGCGCGCGAGGAGCTGGTCGCGGCGACCGCAGCCTTCGTTGCCGCGGTCCACGCCTGCACTTACGAGTAGCAGCATGTCGAGCCGCCCCATCCATCGCCGGGCCGCGGGCTATCGCTGGGAGGGAGTGGAGGAGCTTCCCTACAAGGAGGACGAGCGCGCGCCGTTCAGGTCGATCACCCGGCAGGTGCTGTTCGCCGACCCCGAGCTGCACGGGGAGCTGCGCTATTTCGAGGTCGCGCCCGGCGGCTTCTCCACGCTCGAGCGGCACGAGCACATGCACGCGGTGCTGATCCTGCGCGGGCGCGGCCATTGCCTGGTCGGGCAGGAAGTCAAGCCGATCGAGACCCGCGACCTCGTCACCGTCCCGGCGCTGACCTGGCACCAGTTCCGCGCCACGCGTGGCGAGCCCTTGGGCTTTCTCTGCATGGTGAACGCCACCCGCGACAAGCCGCAATTGCCCTCGCCCGACGATCTCGCGGCACTCGGGCGCGACCCGGAGGTCGCCGCGTTCCTGCGCAACAAGCCGCGCTGAATCAACCTGCGTAGATATCGCCGATGTCGAGCTCGATCCCCGGCAGATCGAGGCTGATGCGACCTTCCGTGACGATCCGGGTCAGGATGGTGTTGCCGCTCGCGCGCGCGTGATGCACGATCCGGGGCCGCTGCGGGTCGACGATCAGATAATGCGCGATGCTCGCGAGCCGGAAATAATCCGCGAGCTTGGCCGATAGATCGATGTGCCGCGTCGAGGGCGACAGGACCTCGGCTACGACGACGGGATTGGGCACTTCCACGGCCGCCGGATCGAGCTTGGCCCCGCAGTAGACGAGCGCGTCCGGCTCGTAGGCGGTCGTCTCGTCGATGCGGACCGTCATGCCGTCCGGCAACGCATGACAAGCCAGTCGCCGCGCGCGAACTTGCGCGAGCAGCGCGGCGTGCACGGCCGCCTTCCTCTCGGCGTGGCCGGCTCCTTCCGGCGACATCGCGTAGACGGCGCCGTCGCGCAGCTCATAGCGCCCGGGCTGATCCGCGGCCCAGGCGAGGTACTCCTCGACCGTCATATGCGGCTTCGGCACTGCCGTCATGAAGGGAATGATACCCGGCGCTCGCCGGCAACGGAACATCGGCCGTCGAGGCTCGGGCACTGCAGCATGCTCTTGCAGCGCAAGCCGGCACGAACCGGCATTACGGCTGCCGTTTCGCTCATCGCTCCACGCGCATGGGAATGTTCAGATTGCGCGAGACCGACGGCATCGGCGGGGTCTGCTCGTCGGAGCCGCCATTGCCGCGCTCAGGCACCCACGCCGCGCCGATGCCCCCGTCGTCGTCGGCGTCGCCGATGAGGGCGATGCCGCCGTCGGCGGACAGGGCGACAGCGGACGCCGAGCTTCCCATCCCGCCGAGAGCCGTGAGCTTCCTCTCCTGCGTCCAGTCGACACCGCTGCGGGTGAACAGAACTGCCGCAGCGTTGCCTCGATCGCCGGCAACCCCGCCCAGCAGCGCGACCTTGCCGTCGGCGGACAGTGCGACCGCCGTGCCGCGGCGGGCGATCCGCGCGGCGCCGCTGCCGCCGACGAGCTTGCTGCCCTGCTGCTCCCAGCTGCTGCCGTGGCGGGCAAACACCCACGCCGCCCCCGCGGCGCCGAGGCCGAAGGGCACCGATCCGTCCCACGGGTTGTCGCCGGGCCCGCCCAGGAGGGCGATGTTGCCATCGGCCGACAGGGCAACCGACGTGCCCTGGCGGGCGCCTCCCACGGCGCCGCTACCGACGAGCTTCCTGCCCTGCTGGGCCCAGGCCTCGCCGCTGCGGACGAATATCCAGGCTGCGCCGGTGTTTCCGTTATCCGACGATCCGCCGAGGATGGCGGTGTTGCCATCCGCGGACAACGCCACCGATATTCCCTGCCGGGCACTTCCAGCCGCACCGGAGCCAACGAGCTTCCTGCCCTGCTGGGTCCACACATCGCCGCTGCGCGTGAACACCCACGCGCCCTCCGTCCGCCACCCGCCGACGAGCGCGGTATTGCCGTCAGCCGAAAGCGCAACCGAGAGGCCGCGGCCGGGCGACGATGCCGCATCGGCCGGCGAATGCGGGCCGCTGCCGACGAGCTTCTCGCCCTGCTGCCGCCAGGGGCCGGTGCCGCGGGTGAATATCCACGCCGCGCCGTTGCCCATGTCGTCGCTGGGCCCGCCCACGACCGCGGTGGTGCCGTCGGCCGACAGCGCGACCGACATGCCTTGCGACCACAGTCCCCCTCCCTGCGCGCTCGTCGAGCCGACGAGCTTGGCTTCCCGCCTCCAGACAGCGCCGGCGCGGGCGAACACCCATGCCGCGCCGGCGGGCCCGACGGAGGCCGCGCGGTCGCGGTCGGCAGCATTGGGACCAGGCGCACCGACGACGGCGGTCCTGCCGTCCGCCGACAGCGCGACCGACATGCCCTGATACGTGCTTGCGGCGATTGCCGCGCCCCCCAGCTTTTGCGCCGGTGGAAAGAGGAGCGCGGCCGGCAGCTGCTTTCGACCGAGCCCGGGGTCGGTGGCTGGCCGGGATTGGGCGCCGCCGAGCACACCGACGGCCGACGCGTAAAGGCCGCCGAACCATGCTGCCGTTTGCTGCTCATGACGGTCCCACAGGCCGATCAGCACGAGCAGCATGAAACCGGCGACGGAAAGAATTGTCAGCGCAGCGAGAGCACGGGCCAGCGCTCGCGCCGTCGCCCCGAGCCGGACCGGCACCGGCCAGGCAGGCGTGCTCTCCATCAGCTCGGCGATGGCGGCTTCCATCGGCTGAGAGGGTCGAGTCGTCATCTGCATCCCCGAGGCGCTGCACCTTGCCCGCGATTCGCGCAAGCTGTCCAGGCCGCCTGGGGGGACGTCGATCTTCGAGACGGGATCAATTCGAGCGGGCGGCCGCCGGTGTCATGATGCGGCGGCGACTACACCTGTGCGATTGGGACGAGCGAGGTCACGAGAGATCCGATCAGCGAATGCTCGTCTCATCACTCGCGCTGGCAATCACTGCCGCTGCACAGCAGCCAACCACAAATTCCGGTCGGCTTCGACGCCTTGGTCGGCTCTGCCGGTGCGCGCCTGCCGCGGCCGTCCGCGTCTGCGTTCTTGGCTCATTATCGATCGACATCGAATAGAGCGCGGGGGTGGTCGAATGTGCACGCATGTCGTCGAGAAGTTGTGCTATCTTGTCAAAATGAACGCTCAGGATGCCGTTTCAACCCTGCGCCGGCACGAGGACGTCCTGCGCGCCCGGGGCGTCACGCATGCCGCTGTTTTCGGTTCTGTGGCGCGCCGCGAGAGCCGGCCCGAGAGCGATCTCGACATCATGATCGACATCGATCCTGAGGCTCACATCACCCTTTTCGATTACGTCGGATTGAAAGACTACATTGCCAGCCTGTTTGATGGACCGGTTGACGTCATTGACCGCGAGGCTCTGAAGCCGCATCTCCGCGCACCAACGGCGCGGGACATGGTCTATGCCTTCTGACACCGAGCAGGGCGCACTGCTCGACATCATTCGCCACATCGATCTCGCCGAACGGTTCACGCGGAACCATACTTTCGAAAGCTTTCAAACCGACGAGCTGCACCTCTATGCGGTCACGCGCTGCCTTGAAATCGTCTCGGAGGCATCACGCCGATTGAGGAGGTCGATCGCCGCCTGCACCTTGTGAAGGTGCGCATGCTCGCCTCCGCCCATCCCTTCGTCCTCGGCGCGCAGAAGGGCTCGTTCGTCGGCCTCCCAGGCCTTCAGAATGGCGAGCTTCTCGGCGGGCTCGATGTCGTCGGTCTCGACGACAGCCATCGGCGATTTGAACATTCGCGCCGGGGTCAGCTTCGCCCTGTCCACATAATGCCGATTGTGCATGACTTGCTTCCTCCTGTGGGCCTCACCTGCCCTCCTGGGGCTGTGCGGCACGAAGAGCGATCCACGCCGGATCGCAAAGCACCGCATGCCGCGCCGAATAGTTAGGAATGGCCGGTTGGGCGATAATCCCCTATTACTTCTCCATGCCTGATAAAAAACGCACAGCCAGGCTTAACTGGGAGGACGTCCGCTATTTCGTGGCGCTGGCTCGGCAAGGCACGCTGTCGGCGACCGCGCGCTCGTTGCGCGTCAACCACGCGACCGTTGCGCGCCGTATCGCGAGCCTGGAAGCGCTGATCGGCCGCGCCTTGTTCGACCGCCGTGCCGGCGGCTACGCGCTGACTGCACAAGGCAAAGCCGTTCTCGAAGCGGCGACCGCCATGGACGAGGCGGCGCTTTGCGTCCTGCGCCGCCTTGATGCCGGCACGGAA
>DASXAP010000319.1:0-38628 GCA_036406655.1 Xanthobacteraceae bacterium
ATCGCCACGGTCCGGCGGAGCGTATCGACGACCTCGACGAGCCGCAGCCGCCTGGCCTCGGCAGAGAATGCCTCGGCGGAGGACGCGGCAAAGGTGAAGGCATCGAGGTCGGTCTTGAAGCGGCGCTCGACCCCGGGCCGCAGCACCTTCACCGCAACCGCGCGGGGAGCGGTGCTGCCGGCGACTTCGGCGCGGTGCACCTGCGCAATGGAGGCGGCGGCAACCGGCGGCCCGAACCAGACGAACAACTCGGCGACCGGCTTTGCCAATCCCGCTTCCACCATGCGCTCGGCATCGGCCTGCGGGAACGGCGGCATCTTGTCCTGCAGGGTTTCGAGATCGCGCGCCAGCACGACCCCGACGACGTCCGGTCGGGTAGCCAGGAATTGGCCGAGCTTCACGTAGCTCGGGCCCAGGCGGGTCAGTGCCACGGCCAACCGGTTGGCGGCTACGCTGCTCGCCGGCCGCTCGATCAAGCGCGCCGCATGGATCGCGATCCGCGCGGCCAGCGGCAAACGCGTGGTGTCGATCAGCGCGAGCACGCCCTCGCGCGCAAGAACCAGGCCGGCGCGGCCGAGACGGGCCAGGTGGACCAGGCCTGCGATCACAATCGCCAGCCCGAGTGCAACGCGACGATGCCCCCGCTCATGGGCTTGAACGAGACGCGGGCAAAGCCGGCGGCCCGAATCATCGCCGCGAAGGCCGGCGGCCGCGGGAAGCGGCGGATCGATTCGACGAGGTAGCGGTACGCCTCGGCATCGCCGGTGACCGCACGGCCGAGCGCCGGGATCAGGTTGAACGAGTACCAATCGTAAAGCCTGTCGAGACCCGGCAGGTCGACACTGGAGAATTCAAGACAGAGAAAGCGGCCGCCGATGCGCAGCACGCGATGCGCCTCGGCGAGCGCTGCGGCGATGCGCGGCACGTTGCGGATGCCGAATGCAATGGTGACGGCATCGCAGGTGCGGTCAGCGATCGGCAGCGCCTCGGCATTGCCGGCAATGAAGGCGAGGTCGAGCCCGCTCTCGGCGGCGCGGGCTCGGCCGACGTCGAGCATTTGCGGATTGGCGTCCACCACCATCGCGAATGTGCCGCTGCCGCCCGCGCGGGCCACCCGCGCCGCGATGTCGCCGGTGCCGCCGGCGACGTCGAGCAGGGAAAACGGCCGGTTGCCTTTCGGCGGATTGACGGCGCTGACCAGGGCGTCCTTCCACAGGCGGTGCAGCCCGCCCGACATCAGGTCATTCATGAGATCGTAGCGGCCGGCGACACTGCGGAAGACCTCGTCGACCAGCGCCTGCTTGTGCTCGAGCGGCACCCGTCGAAAGCCGAAATCGGCACTTTCGCGCTCCGCGTCCATCGCAAATAGCCCTTTTCACGCAGGACCATAGCGCGCCGCCCCCGGCGGCGCTATGTCTCCGCCGCCAACCTCGAGGGCCGCATTGCCGATGCCGGAACTGCCGGAAGTCGAGACCGTCCGTCGCGGGCTGCAGCCGGTGATGGAAGGCGCACGCTTCAGCAAGGTCGAGGCGCGCCGCGGCGACCTGCGCTGGCCGTTGCCCGAGGATTTCGCCGCGCGGCTCGAAGGCCGCACGGTCGCCGGCTTGGGACGGCGCGCGAAATACCTCCTTGCCCATCTCTCTTCGGGCGAGGTGCTGCTCATGCATCTCGGCATGTCGGGGTCGTTTCGGGTCTCTCACGCCGGCCGCACTGCCGCGCCGGGGAAGTACCACCACGAACGCGACCGGCATGCCGCGCACGATCACGTCGTATTCCACATGGACAATGGCGCTACCATCACGTTCAACGATCCGCGGCGGTTCGGCTGCATGAAGCTGTTGGGTCAGGATCGGATCGAGCGCGAGCCGCTGTTGTGCTCGCTGGGACCCGAGCCGCTGGGCAATGCGTTCGACGCCGGGATGCTGGCGCACGCCTGCAGGGGGAAAAAGACGTCGCTCAAGGCCGCCCTCTCCGACCAACGCATCGTGGCCGGGCTCGGCAATATCTATGTGTGCGAAGCGCTGCATCGGGCGCAGCTCTCGCCCAAGCGACGCGCCTCGAGCATCGCCGCGCGCTCGGGGGCTGCCAACGAGCGGGCGCACCGGCTGGTCAGCGCCATCAAGGCGGTGCTCAAGGCCGCCATAGCAGCCGGCGGCTCATCCCTGCGCGATCATCGCCGCACCGATGGTGAGCTGGGCGATTTCCAGCATGATTTCCGGGTCTACGACCGGGCCGGCCTGGCCTGCCCGACGAGCGGCTGCCCCGGCAAGGTAAGACGCATCGTGCAAGGCGGCCGAGCAACGTTCTTCTGCCCGGTATGCCAGAAGTAACCGCAAGGAGAACCATGAGCTCTCAGACGATCGTTGTCGAAACGAGCGGGCGTGTGGGCCTGATCCGGATGAACCGTCCACAGGCGCTGAATGCGCTGAGCGCCAGGCTCAAGGACGAGCTGCTCGCGGCCGCCGAAGCCCTGGACGCCGATACCGGCATTGGTTGCCTGGTGCTGACCGGCTCTGAGAAGGCCTTCGCCGCCGGTGCCGACATCAAGGAGATGGCGAACAAGTCTTTCGTCGACGTGTTCGGTGCCGACTTCGCCGCCGACTGGGAGCGATTGACCAGGCTGCGCAAGCCGGTCATTGCCGCCGTCGCCGGATTCGCGCTGGGCGGCGGCTGCGAGGTCGCGATGATGTGCGATCTCATCATCGCCGCCGACAACGCCAGGTTCGGGCAGCCGGAGATCAAGCTCGGCGTCATTCCCGGAATGGGCGGGACGCAGCGTCTCATCCGCGCCGTGGGCAAGGCCAAGGCGATGGATCTGATCCTCACGGGGCGGATGATGGACGCAGCCGAGGCCGAGCGCGCGGGGCTGGTCGCCCGTGTGGTTCCGGCGGCCAAGCTGCTCGAGGAGACGATGAAGGTCGCGCAGGCCATCGCCTCCATGTCGCTTCCCTCGGTGCTCACCGCCAAGGAGGCCGTCAACCGCGCCGCGGAGATGCCGCTGGCCGAGGGGCTGCGCTTCGAGCGGCGCGCGTTCCATGCCCTGTTCTCCACGCGGGATCAGAAGGAGGGCATGGCCGCCTTCGTCGACAAGCGGCCGGCGCAGTTCAAGAACGAATGACTTTCGCAGCCGGAGATGACGCGCGCTGAGGGACCGCTTCGCGACGCGGGCAGCTTCCTCTATTTCCGCACGCAGATCACCCGCACCAGCGCGGCTCTGGCCGCCTCGATACCGCTGCGAGCGGCGACAGGCGCGAGCTTCTTGGGCTCGAGAAAGCCGCGGATTGTGGACGCCGGCACCAGGGTCGCCTGCAACGGTGCTTCGCTGCTGCCGACCTGGGCAACCACGGCGTTCTTGAGCTTCACCATGCCCACGAGGCGGCCTTGGGCGTCGACGGCCGCGCCCCCCGAGAAGCCGATTTGCGGAGCGGGCTCCAGCGCATCGCCCCTGAGCCTGGCGGCGACCGCCGAATTGGCCGATCCCCCTCCTTGCGTCTGCGGGTCGGCAATGCCGAGCAGCGTGACGTCGACGGCTTTCACCGGCTCGCCGGAAAACTCCGCTGGCACCAGATCGGCGACGCCATAGACCCGTAACAGCGCAAGATCGCTGGTCTTGTCCTCTGCCTGCCGATCGGCATCCCCGTATCCCGCCGCCACGATGACATTACAACCGTCGGTAATCTGCCGGTCGGCGAGAATGTGGCCGGCGGCGCTCACCACAATCCCGGTGCCGTACTCCACCTTGCGCCTGGAGGGCGGTCCGATCTGTGCGACGGCAGCAACGCCGGGGAACGCGGTGAAGGCGCCCACCATCGCCGCTGCGACCGGCTCCATGATCGTCTCGGTCGCCTGATCGTACAGCACCGTGAGCCCGCGGACCTCCCCACCCTTGAAGTCGGCGCGGACCGCGAATCGTTTCAGCCCCTGCATTCCGGCGAGCACGAAGAAATCCGGACGCAGCAGGTTGATATCGAGCTTGCGCGTCGACGGCTCCTTCTTCTGCTGCTCGTAAACCGCCGCCAGCGTCGTGCCGGGGTCCCGCAGGCGAAAGGTCTCGACCTGGACCTGACCTTGTGCGGAGGCCCAATGGGTTCCAGTCCTGCTCTGGGTCTTGAACGGCACTTGCTTGGTCGGAAGCCCAAGCCGCGCCCCGGTAGCAGGATCATCCACCGTGACCCAGCCGACCTGGGACTGGCGGGCCTTGGCCACGGAAGCGAGCAACGCGCGCTCCTGCGTGTTGAGCGCTCCGGTTTCCTTGAACTTGCGATTGCGCTGGAAAGACTTGATCGCCGCGGTCAGCTTCTCGTTGAGCTCGCCATTGATCGCGCCGTTGTAGTCACCGGTCCAGGCCAGCTCGAACTGCATGGCCATTCGATCGCCAAGCGGCAGCGAGCCCTCCCGCTTCGGGGTGGCCGGCGCCGCCGGTGCCGGCGTCCGTTTTCGCCCGGCGGTCGCGGCGCTGCGTATGGTGCCGTCGCTGGCGGCCCCCGCCGACGGGCTCGAAGGCTGCCCGGTGACGCGCGCTCGCCGAGCGGCGGCAAGCGCATGCAGGCTCTTGGGCCGCAGCACGGGCTTGCGGAACTTGCCCGGCTGCGCGGCTGGTCTGGCGGCGGGACCCGGAGGCGCGGCCGCGTTCTCGGTCTGAGCGAGCGCGGCAAGCGTGCCGACGACGAGCGCAAGAACGGCACCCACCAACCTCATGGACATAGACCCTGCGCAACCCGCGTCGCCCAACACCAATTTAGCCGATCCCGAGGCTGCGGCAAATCGAGCCCTGAATAGGCCAGGATGGACGAGCGCGCCTCGCCGCCGGTTTGCCAGGCCACCCTCGAGCGGATAAGAGGCGGGAAACCGGCGAGGAACGTGCATGCTCAGCCCAGACGAGCTCGAACGCTATGCTCGCCACATCGTGCTGCGCGAGGTGGGTGGGCCCGGGCAAACCGCGCTCAAGCGCGCCCGCGTCCTGGTCATCGGCGCCGGCGGATTGGGTGCGCCGGCGCTGCTCTACCTCGCCGCGGCGGGAGTGGGCGTGCTCGGCGTCGTCGACGACGACTGCGTTGCGCTGTCAAACCTGCAGCGACAGGTCATTCACGACACTGCCGGGATCGGCGCTCCCAAGGTCGACAGTGCTGCGGCGGCGATCGCCAGGCTCAACCCGCATGTCGCTGTCGAGAGGCACGCGACCCGGCTCGCAGCGGATAATGCGCTCGATCTCATCGGTCGCTACGATATCGTCGCCGACGGCTCCGATAATTTTGCCACCCGCTATCTCGTCTCGGACACCTGCTACTTTGCCAGGCGACCCCTGGTTACCGCCGCGGTCGGCATTTTCGACGGCACGCTGACGACGATCCGCGCGCATGAGCGCAACGCGCATGGAGCACCGAACCCGACCTACCGCTGCCTGTTTCCCGAGCCACCTCCGCCCGGCTCGGTTCCCGTATGCGCGGAGGCCGGCATCCTGGGTGCGCTCACCGGCGTGCTGGGCTCGCTGATGGCGCTCGAGGTGATCCGCGAGATCGTCGGTTTCGGCGAAGGATTGGTCGGACGTCTTCTGATGCTCGACGCACGGGCCATGCGTTTCGAGATGCTCGACTACGCGTGGGACCCGGCGAACCCGCTGTCGGGGACGGCGAGGACCGAGGACAGACGCCAGCGGGCGCAGCCATGATGGCAGACCATTCTCGTCTGGTCCGTCCGGTCTCCGGGCTCACTTCGTCCAGGTTGCCACCGGCGTAGTCCCCTTCATCACCGACCATTTGTTGTCGCCCGCGGTGAGGACCCGAAAGCAATTCGCCTTCGACCCCTTCCAGGTGGTGCAGAAGCCGTCTTTCGTGAGCTTCCAGATGCCTTCGCCCTTCGCCCCGGCCTGGGCGATCGGTTCCCGGGTCATCTTGCCGTCGGCTGTAAACACCATCTTGAACTTGACGTTGGACGGCGTCGCCGAGGTGAACGGCTGGCCGGTGAAGAAGGTCGATTGAATTTCGCTGGGCGCGAGCGTCGCCGCAAACGCGGGCGCGACTGCAGCAAGGACGGCCGCCGCCGCGCCAACCGACATGAAAGTCCGCATTGGCGAGTCCTCCCGATTGCGGGCAGTGGCGAGGATACAGCAGATCGGAGCAATTCGCGAAGGCTCGGCAGGCAGGATCGCCAACCATGCAATGCAGCAGCGGCGAGATCATCTGAGCGGTTCGCCCGCGCCTTGCAGGCGCGGTGCGCAACGCGCCGGGAGGGGCGGGGCTGGAAGCGGGTGGATCGACCTTCGCCGCCGGCTGGGACAGCTCGGGCGCCTCACAGCATCGACGGCAGAACGCGATCGGGAGGTCGATGGCCATCGAGAAAGGTCCTGATATTGATGATGACCTTCTCTCCCATGTCGATGCGGCCTTCGAGGGTGGCCGAGCCCATATGCGGCAGCAGCACGACCTTGCCTGCCCGCGCGAGCTTGACCAGCTTCGGATTTACCGCCGGCTCGTGCTCGAAAACGTCGAGCCCGGCGCCGGCGATATCGCCACCCGCGATCAGTCGCACCAGCGCGTTCTCGTCGATGACCTCGCCGCGTGCGGTGTTGACGACATAGGCTTCCGGGCGAATGAGCTTGAGCCGGCGCGCCGACAACAGATGATAGGTTGCGGGCGTGTGTGGGCAATTGATGGAGATGATGTCCATCCGGGCGAGCATCTGGTCGAGGCTCTCCCAGTAGGTGGCGCCCAGCTCCTCCTCGAGGTTCGCCGGAACGCGGCGGCGATTGTGGTAATGGATCTGCAGGCCGAAGGCGCGAGCGCGCCGTGCCACCGCCTGGCCGATCCGCCCCATGCCGATGATGCCGAGGCGCTTGCCCCAGATCCGATGTCCGAGCATCCAGGTTGGCGACCAGCCGCTCCAAGGCTTGTCCTCGACGAGTATTGTCGCGCCCTCGGCGAGCCGGCGCGGCACCGCGAGGATGAGCGCCATCGTCATGTCGGCGGTGTCCTCGGTGAGCACGCCCGGAGTGTTGGTGACGGTGATACCGCGGCTGAGCGCGGTCGCGACGTCGATATGGTCGACCCCGTTGCCGTAATTGGCGATCAGCTTGAGCTTGTCGCCGGCCTTGCTCAGCACCGAGGCATCTATTCGGTCGGTCACCGTCGGCACCAGCACGTCGGCGACCCTGACCGTTTCGGCAAGCTCGGCCTGGCTCAGCGGCTTGTCCTCGAGGTTGAGCTGAGCATCGAACAGCTCGCGCATACGAGTCTCGACCCGGTCCGGCAGCTTGCGCGTGACGACGACCAGCAGCTTCCGGCGATTCGGCATGGCTTCGACCTCGCTGCCAGCGATCCCTCGGGACCGAGCGGGCCTCCCGTTCAGGTCTCCTTAACCAGCCTGCCCGACACTGGCCTCGTTCTCAACGCGGCGGGGTCGCAAGTTCTCTGTAACAGATGGCCCTGCGAAGACAAGCGCTGCGCCGTGCCGGCGACGCTCGCACCGGCCGCATCGCGCGGCAGCTCACCGTCCACGTCCATCGCCGAGAAAAGATGTCTTCGAAGCGCGGCAGGCAGTTTCGTGCGAGTGTCTCGGCGATTGTCGCGCTGGGATTCCTGTCGTGCTCCGACATGTCGCGGGCAACCGGTGACGCTGGCGCCGGCGCGAAGAGCGGATTGCCGGTGCCCCGTTTCGTCAGCCTGAAACCCGATCGGGTGAATGTACGCGGAGGGCCGACGCGCGACCACGAGGTCATCTTCGTCTATGTCCGGCGGGGCCTGCCGGTGGAGATCACCGCCGAATCCGATAATTGGCGGCGCATCCGGGATTCGGAGGGTGCGGAGGGCTGGGTATACCATTCGCTCCTGTCCGGCCGGCGCACCGCGCTCGTCAGCCCGAAACACAAACAGGAGCTGCTGCCGCTGCACGACAAGCCGGACGCGAGCAGCGCGGTCCTGGCGCGACTGCAGGCCGGCGTGCAAGCGGCAATCAGGCGGTGCGACGGTATCTGGTGCCAAATCGCCGGAGCGGGTTTCGACGGCTGGGTCGTCCAGGAGCAGCTCTGGGGCGTTTATCCGAACGAGAAGGTCGAGTGAGCCTGGCGGGGCGCGGGTAGGCTTCGCGGTCGGCAGGCGCCGGCGGACGATGAAATCTCGGCGGCGGCCCCCCGCTGTCCCGCCCCGGCCCAGCGCTCGACAAGCCTCGTGCTGTTGTCGGCAACGTGAGCTTGTGCTGCGCCAATCGCTTGCGCTGGGGGCTCAGCGCGGCTTGCGGCGCAGCCGGACCACCACGTCGACGCGCGCTACCTCGTAGCCATCCGGCGGAACGGGAATCTTGCCGACCACCACATCCGAGTGTGGGATGTCGAGAAGGTCGTTCTGGTCCTCGATGAAGAAATGATGATGCTGGGACACATTGGTGTCGAAGTAGGTCTTTGACCCATCGACTGCGACTTGCCGGAGCAGTCCGACCTCGGTGAATTGGTGCAGCGTGTTATACACCGTCGCGAGCGATACCGGCACCCTCGCCTTGCTCGCCTCCTCATAGAGCATCTCGGCAGTGATGTGCCGGTCGCCTTTCCCAAACAGCATCCAGCCCAGCGCCATGCGCTGCCGGGTTGGGCGCAAGCCCACCTCGCGCAACATCGCCTTGATGTCGTGCCATGGACAACCGGTCAGCGTGGAGGCCGGGACCCGCCTCAATCCCTGGCCCGAATCGACAAGCATGGCAGGACGTGACGGCGGCATGGGACGGGCTGCGACCTTGGTTCGGCTACGGGCGGATTGTTGCATCTGTAACATATCGGCGCCAGGATGCAACCGGCTCGCGGCAACCCTGTTTGAATTCTAGAGTAGGCCGATGTGGCGCGGCGGCAGCCGCCTTTGCCCCCTGCCGCCGCTGTGTTAGGGGATTTGCACATGGAAACGAACCGGGCGATCAAGGACACCACGCCGATGCAGAACCGGCGCACCAGCTTCGGCTACGATGAGCTTTTGGCCTGCGCGCGGGGTGAGCTCTTCGGTGCCGGCAATGCCCAGCTGCCCCTGCCGCCTATGCTGATGTTCGACCGGATCTCGGAAATCGCCGAGGCGGGGGGCAGCTACGGCAAGGGACTGGTTCGAGCCGTGCTCGATCTGCGTCCCGACCTGTGGTTCTTCCCCTGTCATTTCAAGGGCGACCCGGTGATGCCGGGCTGCCTGGGGCTGGACGCACTCTGGCAGCTGCTCGGCTTTTTCCTCGGCTGGCTCGGTGCCCCGGGCAGGGGCCGCGCTCTCGGGCTGGGCGAGCTCAAGTTCTCCGGGCAGGTGCTTCCGACGGTGAAGAAGGTGGTCTACGGCATCGACGTCAAGCGCGTGATGCGTTCCAAGCTCGTCCTCGGCATCGCCGACGGTTGGCTGTCGGCGGACGGCTCGATCATTTATCGCGCCATGGATCTCAAGGTCGGCCTGTTCCGCGACGGCGCGATGTTGCAGCCCAATGGCGGCTGACGGCGGCCGCATCGCGGCGCAAGAGGTGCGGACGAGGCAGGCATGAGGCGGGTCGTCGTCACCGGGATGGGGATCGTCTCGTCGATCGGCAACAATACCCAGGAGGTCCTGGCGAGCCTGCACGACGCCAAATCCGGCATCTCGCGTGCCGAGAAATATGCCGAGCTCGGCTTCCGTTGTCAGGTGCACGGCGCACCCCGGCTCGACCCCGAAGAGGTCGTCGACCGCCGCGCCATGCGGTTCCTGGGCGGCGGCGCTGCCTGGAACCACATCGCCATGGAGCAGGCGATCCGCGATGCGGGTCTGGAGCCGACGGAGATTACCAACGAGATGACCGGGATCATCATGGGTTCCGGCGGGCCGTCCACGCGCGCGATCGTCGAGGCCGCAGACGTCGCGCGCGCGCGGGGTCCGAAGCGGGTCGGCCCGTTTGCCGTGCCCAAGGCGATGTCGTCCACCGCCTCTGCGACGCTCTCGACCTGGTTCAAGATCAAAGGAGTCAACTACTCGATCTCGTCCGCCTGCGCGACCTCGAACCATTGCATCGGCAACGCGTTGGAGTTGATCCAGATCGGCAAGCAGGACATGATCTTCGCCGGCGGCTGCGAGGAGCTCGACTGGACCCTGTCGGTGCTCTTCGATGCCATGGGCGCGATGTCGACCGGCTTCAATCAGACCCCGGAGAAGGCATCGCGCGCCTATGACGCTGACCGTGACGGGTTCGTGATCGCCGGCGGCGCGGGCGTCCTGGTGCTGGAGGAGCTCGAGCGCGCCAAAGCACGCGGCGGGCGCATTTACGCCGAGGTCGCCGGCTATGGCGCGACCTCCGACGGCTTCGATATGGTGGCGCCCTCCGGCGAGGGCGCGGCGCGATGCATGCGAATCGCGCTCAAGAATGTCAAGGCACCGGTCGATTACATCAATCCGCACGCGACCTCGACCCCGATCGGCGATGTGAAGGAGATCGAGGCAATTCGCGAGGTCTTCGGCGAGAAATGCCCGCCCATTGCCGCCACCAAATCCCTGACCGGACATTCACTCGGCGCCGCCGGCGCCCAGGAGGCAATCTACTCTCTGCTGATGATGAATAACGGCTTCATCTGCGAAAGCGCCAACATCGAGAAGCTGGATCCGGCTTTCGAGAATGTTCCGATCGCCCGCGAACGCCGCGACAACGTCCAGCTCGGCTGTGTGCTGTCGAACTCGTTCGGTTTCGGCGGCACCAATGCGTCGCTCGTCTTCAAGCGACTTGATCTTTGAGGCGCCGTGAAGGTTAACTCGCAGCCTGATCGGGAAGTGGGGTGGCCGGGTGGTAAGTTGGGGTGGTATGTCGCAGCTGATGCAGGGCAAGCGCGGGCTCATCATGGGGGTCGCCAACGATCACTCGATTGCCTGGGGCATCGCTCGCACCCTGGCCGCTCACGGCGCAACCCTCGCTTTCACCTACCAGGGCGAGGCGCTCGGCAGACGGGTGAAGCCGCTTGCGCAATCGGTCGGCGCTTCCCTGCTGCTCCCGTGCGACGTCGAGGAGATCGATTCGGTCGACGGCGTGTTCGCCGAGATTGCCGAAAGCTGGGGCTCGCTGGATTTCCTGGTTCATGCAATCGCGTTCTCGGACAAGAACGAGCTGAAGGGCCGCTACGCCGACACCACGCGGGAGAACTTCACGCGGACCATGATCATCTCCTGCTTCTCGTTCACCGAGCTGGCCAAGCGCGCCGCGGCATTGATGCCGGCGGGCGGCGCCATGTTGACGCTGACCTACAACGGCGGGCAGCGCGCGATGCCCAATTACAACGTGATGGGCATCGCCAAGGCTGCGCTGGAAGCCTCGGTGCGCTATCTGGCCGTGGATTTCGGACCGTCGCGGATCCGCGTCAATGCCATATCGGCTGGCCCGATCCGCACCCTCGCCGGCGCCGGGATCAGCGATGCACGCCAGATGTTCGCATTTCAGCAGCGTCATTCTCCGCTGCGGCGCGGCGTGACGCTCGACGAGATCGGCGGAGCGGCCCTCTATCTGCTCTCCGACCTGTCGACCGGGGTGACCGGCGACATCCACTTCGTCGATTCCGGCTACAACATCATTGCCATGCCCCACCCCTCGGCGCTCAAGAACGGCGACGATATGCAGAACGGGAACGGCGAGCCGGCAAAGGATGCGGCACAATAACCCACGCAGTGAACGATCTGGACCACCGCCCGATTGAAGGGCCGCGGCTGAGGCGGAACAGGCAAATCTGACCTGCAGCCTGCTTCCCGTCACCCGTGAGCCACACAGGCTTTCGCGATGACGCGACTGCCCGAACTCGCTCGTCGGGTGCCCAAGCCCGGCATCCGCCTGCCGGCCTGGCTGGATCGTCTGGTCTCGGTCGGCATCACCGCCAAGGACGACGAGGTGATCGAGCGCCAGCGCTGCGCCAACGTCGCCGCGTTCGTGGTGGCGGCCACGGCGCTGACGCACCTGATCATCAACTCGATTCACGATTTTCAGGGTCTTCTCCTGGTGAATGCCGACAATCTCTGCATGATCGCAGGGCCGCTCCTGGTTCCGCGGCTGCATCGCTTCGGGGACGATGTCGGTGCAATCGCCCTCATTCTCATGGTCCTGTTCGGCCAGATGTTCTTCGTGTGGTGGCTGGGCCGGGCGAGCGAGCTGCACGTCTACTACACGCTCGGCGGGGTGATGCTGCTCCTGCTCGGCGTGGAGAAGTGGCGGCTGTTTCTCGTCCTTTTCGGCCTGTATGTCGGCGCCCTGATCATCGCGCTGAATTTCGCGCCGGTCGCCGGCCTGATCAGGCCCGAGGATCGCGAGTTTCGCGACCTCCTCGCCAGCCAGGCGATGATCAACGCAGCCGGGATCATCGCCGCGATATTGTTCTATGCACTCTCGGATCTGCGTCGGACCAGGATCGCGTTGCAGCACGAGCACCAGCTGTCGGAGGCTCTGATCGCCACCGTCATGCCGACGGCGATCGCCACGCGCCTGAAATCGGGGCAGGAAGAGCGCATTGCCGACCGCATCGACATGCTCAGCGTCATGTTCGCCGATCTCGCCGGATTCACCGAGGCGGCCCATGATCTCGCCCCCGAGGAGGTCGTCGACTTCCTGGATGGCCTCGTCCGCCGCCTCGACGCTCTGTGCGCGCAATTCGGCGTCGACAAGATAAAGACCATCGGCGATTGCTACATGGCCGCCGGCGGCTTCGATGCGAGAGCAGCCGCCGGGGCCGTGGCGGTCGGCCGGCTCGCGCTGGCGATGCTGGAGCTGATCGACCGGCAACCCCCGCTCGGCCGCCGCCGGCTGAGCCTGCGCATCGGCATCCATTGCGGACCGGCGACCGCGGGCATCATCGGCGGCACCCGGTTCTCATACGATGTATGGGGCGACGCCGTGAACTTCGCCTCGCGCATGGAGTCCACCGGAGTGCCGGGACGCATCCAGGTGAGCACGGCATTTCGCGATCTGGCATCCTCCGCGTTCGTCTTCGAGCAGCGGGGCCTGACCGAGGTCAAGGGGATCGGCGCCGCCGAGACCTACTTCCTGGTCGGTGCGCGGAGCCCGTCATAGGGATGGCCGGGGCGCGCTCTCGTGGTCAGGGTCGCGCTCACCGAGCGGACGCACGTCGATGGGCTGCGCGGGCTGCGCCGATCCCGGTCGTGAGGCACCCGCGCATGGGTCGAGCGCGGGTGCAGGCTACTCCGCGCCCGCCGCTGCCTCGCGCGGCCGGTCGCGCTGCTGGTCCGCCTCGGCCTTGATCTTGCCCTCGATGTCCTCGCCCGTGGCCTGGTCGACCACCTTCATGGACAGCCGGACCTTGCCGCGCTCGTCGAAGCCGAGCAGCTTGACCTTCACCTTGTCGCCTTCCTTGACGACGTCGGTGACCTTCTGCACCCGGCGCGGCGCCAGCTGGCTGATGTGAACGAGACCATCCTTGGCACCGAAGAAGTTCACGAACGCGCCGAAGTCCATGACCTTGACGACGGTGCCTTCGTAAATGTGGCCGACCTCCGGCTCCGACGCGATGGACTTGATCCAGTTGATCGCCGCTTTCATGGCGTCGCCGTTGGCGGAGGCCACTTTCACCGTGCCGTCGTCAGCAATGTCGATCTTGGCACCGGTCTTCTCGACAATCTCGCGGATGACCTTGCCGCCCGAGCCGATAACTTCCCGGATCTTGTCGACGGGAATGTTGAACACCTCGATGCGCGGGGCATGCTCGCCGAGCTGGGCGCGATGCTGGGCGAGTGCCTTGGCCATCTCGCCCAGGATGTGCATGCGGCCGTCCTTCGCCTGATCGAGGGCGGCGTGCATGATCTCCTCGGTGATGCCCGCGATCTTGATGTCCATCTGCAGCGAGGTCACGCCGCGCTCGGTTCCGGCCACCTTGAAATCCATGTCGCCCAGGTGGTCCTCGTCGCCGAGGATGTCGGAGAGGACGCTGTAGCGCTCGTCCTCGAGGATGAGCCCCATCGCGATTCCGGCAGTAGGACGCTTGATCGGAACGCCGGCATCCATGAGCGCGAGCGAGGTGCCGCAGACGGTGGCCATCGAGGAGGACCCGTTGGACTCGGTGATCTCCGAGACGACCCGCAGCGTGTACGGGAACTCGTGATGCGGCGGCAGCACCGGATGAATCGCTCGCCATGCGAGCTTGCCGTGACCGATCTCGCGCCGGCGCGGGCTGCCCATGCGTCCGGTCTCGCCGACCGAGAACGGCGGGAAGTTGTAGTGCAGCAGGAAGGTCTCCTTGTAGGTTCCCTGCAGCGCGTCGATCCACTGCTCGTCCTCGCCGGTGCCGAGCGTGGCAACCACGAGTGCCTGCGTCTCGCCCCGCGTGAACAATGCCGAGCCGTGTGCACGGGGCAGCACGCCGACCTCGGACACTATGGGGCGGACCGAGCGCACATCGCGGCCGTCGATGCGCCTGCCGGTGTCGAGAATGTTCCGGCGCACGATCCTGGCTTCGAGCTCCTTGAAGACGGCCGCGACCTGCGTCTTGGGATACGGCAGGCTCTCCGCTCCGTCCGGGCAGTAATGCGCCATCACCTTGGCCTTGGCGGCGTCGATGGCCTCGTGACGCTCGGCCTTGTGCGCGATGCCGTAAGCGGCGCGCAGATCCGGCTCGATCAGCCCGCGCATTTCCCCTTCCAGAGCCGCGGTGTCCGGCACGACCAGCTCGCGCGGCTCGCCGGCGGCCTTCTCGGCAAGCTTGATGATCGCCTCGATGATCGGCTGATAGTGGCGGTGCCCGAACATGACTGCGCCCAGCATCACCTCTTCGCTCAGCTCCTTCGCCTCCGATTCGACCATCAGCACCGCGTCCTGGGTGCCGGCGACCACGAGATCGAGATGGCTCTCGGTCATCTCGTCGAGCTGCGGATTGAGCACGTATTCATTGTTGATGAAGCCGACGCGTGCAGCGCCGAGCGGGCCCATGAAGGGCGCTCCCGAGAGCGTGAGCGCCGCCGACGCGGCAATCATCGCCAGAACATCGGGATCGTTCTCCAGATCGTGCGAGAGCGTGGTGACGATCACCTGGGTCTCGCAACGCCAGCCCTCGGCGAACAACGGCCGCACCGGACGGTCGATCAGCCGGGAGACCAGCGTCTCCTTCTCGGTGGGCCGCCCTTCGCGCTTGAAGTAGCCGCCGGGAATGCGGCCTGCGGCATAGAATTTTTCCTGGTAGTCGACGGTGAGGGGCAGAAAATCGACGCCCTCCCGCGGCTCTTTGGCGGCAACGACGGTCGCCAGCACCTTCGACTCGCCGTAGGTGGCGACTACGGCGCCGTCCGCCTGCCGCGCGATCTTGCCGGTCTCTAGGACGAGCTTGCGCCCTCCCCAGTCGAGCTCAACCCGATGGATATCGAACATCTCAATCGTCTCTCATTGCTCTCGCGAAGGAGCGAAAGCCATGAGCAAGACGGCGGGAAGCTGATGCGCGCGAAGCTGCGCTCCCCGTCAGCGTCCAGCGATCCTGCCATGGCCTTCGGCCTTCCTTTGCGTGACGGCCGACAATCGGCCCGTCCTCCTGTGTCGGCAGCCTGTTCGCTGCCGGACGAACAGCGGATCACGCTGTCCGCGGAAACGCGCGGGCAAGGCCGCGCGCAAGATGCTCAGCGACGAATACCCAGCCGCTCGATCAGCGACTTGTAGCGGGCTTGATCGACGCGGGCGACGTAGTCGAGGAGCTGGCGGCGCTGCGATACGAGCCTCAGCAGACCACGCCGAGAATGATTGTCCTTGACGTGTGTCTTGAAGTGCTCGGTCAGGCTGTTGATGCGTTCCGAGAGGATCGCCACCTGCACCTCGGGCGAGCCGGTGTCGCCGGCTTTCGTTGCATAGGTCTTGATGACTTCGGCCTTGCGGCCGGACGTGATCGACATCGGGCATCCTTTTCTGGTCAGAGGGATTCTGCGGCCGGCCCGGGATGTCGTCCAGCACGGTCGCGGCTCAATGCAGCGCAATCGGGGCGCTCTAACGTAAAATCCAGGCGGACGCTAGCGGAAATTGCGGGACACACGCCGGTCCGGCTCATCGGGCCAGGCCCAGATTGAAGACGCGGCGCGGACGCAGCTCGCCCTTCTCCACCTCGGCGAGCGCCACCAGCGACCCGTGCGCGGAGACCGAGACCCAGCCTTCGATGATCGGCGCGTCGCGCCCGCGCAGCAGCACCGGCTGGCCGCGTGCAAGTCGTCCGGCATCGGCCGGGCTCACGCGCAGCGCCGGCAACCCGGCCAGGCCGGCTTCGACCGGGAGCAGAAGCGGCGGTGCGGCGTCGTCGGGCGATCCGGCCGCCTGCAGCGTTTCCAAGGAGGTCGCAACCTCCTCGGTGAACGGTCCGACCGCCGTGCGGCGCAGCGCGGCGACATGGCCGAGACATCCGAGCGCGCGCCCCATGTCGCGGGCCAAGGCCCGCACATAGGTTCCCTTCCCGCATTCGGCCGCCAGCACGGCATGATCGGGATCGGGAGTATCGACCAATTCGAGCCGGTGAACCTCGATTGCGCGCGACTCGAGCCGTACCGGCTCGCCGTCGCGGGCGAGATCGTAGGCGCGTTCTCCGGCAATCTTCACCGCCGAGAAGCGCGGGGGGACCTGCTCGATCCGGCCGGTGAAGCGCGGGATCAGCTCCCGGATCGCCGCAGCGTCCGGCCGCTGAGCGCTCGTCCGGATGATCTCGCCTTCGGCATCGTCGGTGTCGCGCTCCTCACCCCAGCGCACGGTGAAACGGTACACCTTGATTCCGTCCATGACGAACGGCACGGTCTTCGTTGCTTCTCCCAACGCGATCGGAAGAACCCCGGAGGCCAGCGGATCGAGGGTTCCGGCGTGGCCTGCGCGGCCGGCCTGAAACGCTCGTTTCACCACGCTCACCGCATGCGTCGACGTCATGCCGACCGGCTTGTCCAGAACGAGCCAGCCGTTCACGTGACGCTTCTCGCGTCTCCTCCTCGGCTGATCTCCTGCCATGCTGTCGTTGCCGCGCCTCAACTCTCGTCGTCCATCTCGTCGAGATCGCGGCGGACCCCCGGTGCTCTCAACAGCTTGTCGATGCGCTCGGCTTCATCGAAACGCTCGTCCAGGCGGAACCGGATATCGGGCGCGAATTTCAGGTTCACGCGGTGGGAGATCTCTCCTCGCAGGAAGCGCTTGTTGCGCTCGAGCGCCGCCAGCACGGCGTCGGTGTCACGTCCGCCGAGCGGCATGACATAGATCGTCGCGAGGCGCAGGTCGGCGGTCATCCGCACCTCGGGTATGGTGATCACATGGCTCTCGATCACCGGATCATGCACCTCGGCGCGCGTGAGCATGTCCGCAAGCGCGTGTCGAATGAGCTCGCCGACCCGCAATTGCCGCTGGGAGGGCGCATCGCCCTCCGCGTCGGGGCGATGACGGCGGGGCATCAGGTCCCTCGTTCCAACACGCCGTTCCGGACGCTCCGCCGCGCCCGATCGATGCCCATGCCGGATGCCGGTGCCCGCAGGACCGCCGACGCCGAGCTCGCTCCCGTTGCGCGACTCCTGCACCTCGAGCTCACAACGAGCGCTGCACCGTCTCGACGCGATAGCACTCGATGACGTCGCCGGCCTTCATGTCCTGGTAGTGCTCGAAGGCCATGCCGCATTCCTGTCCGGCAACGACCTCGCGCGCATCGTCCTTGAATCGCTTGAGCTGCGAGAGCTTGCCTTCATGGACGACCACGTTGTCGCGGATGAGCCGCACATTGGCCCCGCGCTCGACAACCCCATCGGTGACGCGGCAACCCGCCACGTTGCCCACCTTCGAGACCTTGAAGATCTCCAGGACCGTGGCGTTGCCCAGCATCGTCTCGCGAACCGTCGGCGCGAGCAGGCCCGACATCGCCTTTTTCACGTCGTCCACGAGATCGTAGATGATGTTGTAGTAGCGGATCTCGGTGCCTGCCTGCTCGGCGGCCTCGCGCGCCTCCTTGTGGGCACGCACGTTGAAGCCGATGATCGCGGCCCCGGAGGCGGCGGCCAGCGTCACGTCGGATTCGGTGATGCCGCCAACGCTGGCGTGCAGGATGCGGGCGATGACCTCATTGGTGCCGAGCTTGTCGAGCGCGCCGGTGATCGCCTCGAGCGAGCCCTGCACGTCGGCCTTCACGACCAGCGGGAACTCCTTGCGCCCGGCGGTCTTGAGCTGGCTCATCATCTGCTCGAGCGAGCCGCGCAGCCCGGTGGCCCGCGCCGCGACCTTCTCGCGCTTCTGGCGGGCGCGATAGGCGGTCACTTCGCGGGCCCGCGCTTCACTCTGGACGACCGCGAGCCGGTCTCCGGCGTCGGGCGTGCCATTGAAGCCGAGCACCTCGACCGGCATCGAAGGACCGGCGGACTCCACCTGCGTGCCGGTGTCGGAGACCAGCGCGCGCACCCGACCCCATTCGGCGCCGGCGACAACGATGTCGCCGCCCTTGAGGGTGCCGCGCTGGACCAGCACGGTCGCCACCGGCCCGCGGCCGCGGTCGAGCTTCGCCTCGATGATGGTGCCTTCCGCTGCGCGATCCGGATTGGCCTTCAGGTCGAGAATCTCGGCCTGCAGCCCTATGGTCTCGAGCAGCTTGTCGATGTTGAGCTTCTTCGTCGCAGACACCTCGACATCGAGCGCCTGCCCGCCGAGCGATTCGACCTGGATCTCATGCTGCAGCAGCTCGGTCCGCACGCGTTCAGGCTTGGCGTCCGGGCGGTCGATCTTGTTGATCGCAACGATCATCGGCACCTTGGCCGCCCTGGCGTGATGGATGGCCTCGACCGTCTGCGGCATGACGCCGTCGTCGGCAGCGACCACCAGCACGACGATATCGGTCACCTTCGCACCTCGCGCTCGCATCGCGGTGAACGCGGCGTGGCCGGGCGTGTCGATGAAGGTGATCCTGTTCCCGGACGGCGCCGTCACCTGGTAGGCGCCGATGTGTTGCGTGATGCCGCCCGCCTCCCCCGCCGCCACCTCGGTGGAACGAATGGCGTCGAGCAGCGACGTCTTGCCGTGGTCGACGTGCCCCATGACCGTCACGATCGGTGGACGCAGCAGCAGCGCGGCCGGGTCATCAGCCGCATCGAACAGGCCCTCTTCCACGTCGGATTCGGCGACGCGCTTGACCGTATGCCCCAGCTCCTCGGCCAGAAGCTGGGCCGTGTCGGCATCGATCACGTCGTTGATCTGCGCCATATGCCCCTGTTTCATCAGCAGCTTTATGACGTCGACGGCGCGCTCTGCCATGCGGTTGGCGAGCTCCTGGATCGTGATCGTCTCCGGTATCGTGACTTCGCGAATGAGCTTCTCTTTCGGCTCGTCGCTGGCATGGCCTTTGAGCCGCTGAACGCGCCGGCGGAACGAGGCGACCGAGCGCTCGCGCTCCTCGTCGGCGCTGAGCGCCGTCACCACGGTCAGGCGGGCACGGTTCTTCGGGGCGCTGCTGCGGGACGGCTTCGGTGAGGGTGCCGGCCGCGCCGCCCCCGGGCCGCGCCGGACACGCGGGGCTTCCTCCTCCTCCGGCTCGAGTGCAGGCCTCGCGCCGGCGGGTCTGGCGGCTGCCGCGCCGGCTTCCTCGCCGAACCGCTTCTTGGCCTCCTGCTCGGCCTTGAGCTTGGTCTCCAGCTCGTGCTTGCGGCGTTTCTCCTCTTCGGTCTTGCGCCGCTCCGCCTCCTCGCGCTCGAGGCGCTCCGCTTCCTCGCGCGTCTTCCGGAAGAAGGCCTCCTCTTCCGCGATCTTGCGCTGCTCCGCCTCGCGCAGGCGGGCATCGTTGAGAGCGTGGATACGAGCCTTCTGCTCCGCCTCGGTGAGGCTCGGAAGCACCAGGCCGGTCGCGGGCTTCTGGGCAGCGGGTGCCAAGGGCGCGCTCGCCGCCGTCACCGCGGCCGAAGCAGGCGGCTTCGCAGTCACCGGGCGCTTCGCCGCCAACCCGGTGCCGGCGCTTTCCACCTTGGGCCGGGCCGCAACGCGGCTCTTCACCTTCTCGACGACGACGGCCTTGGTTCGGCCATGACTGAAACTCTGGCGCACGACGCCCTGCTCGACCCCGCGCCCCTTCAGGCTCAGGGTCTTGGTCGGCGCGACGCTCAGCTTCTTTTCGCCAGTCTTTTCCGTCGTTTCAGCCATTCAAATCCCAATCCGGTTGCTCGTCCTCAGACCTGCGCGTGACCCCCGCTGCCGTCGCCGAACGAGGTCGACATGGGGCCTGCGCGGAAACAGTCAAGGCGCGCGATACGCGCCAGAAACGTATCGCTTTCGGGTCCGCCAAGCAGCGCTGCATGTACCACATTTGGCCGTGCCAGTGCCAAATCCAATTGCGCCGAGGTGAAGACCCGGATCACGGCCACATCCCCTGCTCGCTGGCGGCGCCGCAGCGCCGCAACGAGCTTCGCCGCGCCTTCCGGCGCGCCGTCGACGGCGTGGAGCAGCGCCACGAGCGCTGCATCGGCGAGCGCTGCCTCGACCCTGTCGAACCCGGCCACCACTTTTCCCGCCTTGCGCGCAACCGCGAGCGCGTCGAGCGCAGCCTGCGCCATCAGGCGCTCGGTCGTTCCGACGAGCTCCGGGGTGACGCGGAGGTCGCGCTTGAACCCATGGGCGAACACATGGCGTTCGATACCGGCCGCCAGGACGTCTCGCGTTCCCGTGATCCAGAGCCCGCGTCCCGGCAACCGGCGCCTGAGGTCGGGCACCACCGTGCCGTCGGGAGCGACGACGAAACGGACCATCGCCTCGACAGGCTTGAGCTTCCGGGTCGCCGCGCAAAGCCTTTGCGCTCCGGGCGCGGGCCGGCGCGGTCCCGCGTCGAGCACATCGTCGTTGGTCTGCGCAAGGATTCGCATGTCAGGCCGGTGCCGTCGGTGCTTCCGCCGCCGCAGCATCCCCGGCGGGCACCTCCGGCTCCTCCTCCTTGATCCACCCGGCCTTGACGCGAGCCTGCATGATCAGCGCCTCGGTATCGTCGTGCGAGAGGTCGAACCCGTCGAGGATGCCGGGATGATGGGTCGTCTCGCCGTCCTTGCGCTCGCTCCAGCCAAACAGGTCGTCGGTTGCGCAACCCGCGAGATCCTCAACCGTCCTGATGTCGTTCTCGCCGAGCTTCACCAGCATGGCAGTCGTAAGGCCGGCGATCTCCTTCACCGCGTCCTCGACACCGAGCTCGCGGCGCTTGCCGTCCAGCTCGGCTTCCTGTCGCCCGAGAAAATCGGCCGCCCGGGACTGCAGCTCGCGCGCGGTGTCCTCGTCGAAGCCCTCGATGCCGGCAATCTCCTTCTGGTCGACGAGCGCGAGCTCCTCGACCGAGTTGAAGCCCTCGGAGGCGAGCAGCTGCCCCACCATCTCGTCGACGTTGAGCGCTTCCACGAACAGCTTGGTGCGCTTCTCGAACTCGGCCTGCCGGTGCTCCGACTCCTCCTGCTCGGTGACGATGTCGATATCCCAGCCGGTGAGCTGGGAGGCGAGCCGCACGTTCTGCCCGCGCCGGCCGATCGCGAGCGACAGCTGCTGGTCCGGCACGACGACTTCCATTCGCTGGCGATCCTCATCGAGCACGACCTTGGCAACCTCGGCCGGCGCGAGCGCATTGACCACGAAATTGGCCGGGTCGGCGGTCCACGGGATGATGTCGATCTTCTCGCCCTGCAGCTCGTTGACCACGGCTTGCACCCGCGACCCACGCATGCCGACACAGGCCCCGACGGGGTCCACCGAGGAATCCCGAGAGATGACGGCGATCTTCGCGCGCGAGCCCGGATCTCGCGCCACCGCCTTGACCTCGACGATGCCGTCGTAGATCTCCGGCACTTCCTGCGCGAACAGCTTTGCCATGAACTGCGGGTGGGTACGCGAGAGGAAGATCTGCGGTCCGCGCGGCTCGCGCCGGACGTCGTAAATGAACGCGCGGATGCGGTCGCCGTTGCGGAACGTCTCGCGCGGCAGCATTTCGTCCCGGCGCACGATCGCCTCACCGCGGCCGAGATCGACGACGACATTGCCGTACTCGACGCGCTTCACAATCCCGTTGACGATATCGCCAATACGATCCTTGTACTCCTGATACTGCCGGTCGCGTTCGGCCTCGCGCACCTTCTGCACGATCACCTGCTTGGCCGACTGGGCGGCAATCCGGCCGTATTCGAGCGGCGGCAATGCCTCGGCTATGAAATCGCCGACCTGCGCGGCCGGATTGCGTTTCTTGGCATCCTCGAGGGAGATTTGTGTCGAGTCGTTTTCGACCTGCTCCACCACCAGCAGCAGCCGGGACAGCCGCATCTCCCCGGTCTTGGGATTGATCTCGGCGCGGACCTCCGTCTCGCTGCCGTATCGCGAGCGTGCAGCCTTCTGGATCGCATCCTCCATGGCGGCGATCACGATACCGCGGTCGATCGCCTTCTCTCGCGCGACAGCGTCCGCGATCTGCAGCAGCTCAAGACGGTTGGCGCTCACGGCCATCGTTCAGTCTCCTTCGTTCTCCGAGGACGTGGGGCGAGCGGCGGAGGATGCAAAATCTGCCCTTCCGTTGCCGGTCCGCGCCTCTGTCCTCTCTCGTATGCCCTCTGTCACCTGCCTGCCGGCTCGCTTGCCGCGGCGAAGCGACTCGGCGATGAGCGCATCGGTCAGGACCAGCTTGGCCTCGGCGATGTCCTCAATCGGCAGCGAAACCTCGCTCGGCTCGCCGGGCGCCGCATCGTCGCGACTGATCCGTGCCGCGTAGCCGTCGGCGCCCAGCAGCACGCCGCGAAACCGGCGCCGGCCCTCGATTGCCGTCTCGAGCTCCACCTTGAGATGCTGGCCCGCGTAGCGCTCGAAATCGGAGCGTCTCACCAGGGGCCGATCGAGCCCGGGCGAGGATACTTCGAGCCGGTAGGCGCGATCGATCGGGTCGGCAACGTCGAGGACCGGCGAGAGCGCACGCGAGACGGCTTCGCAGTCATCTATCGTCATCGTTCCATCCGACCGCTCCGCCATCACCTGAACGGTGCAGCCGTCGAGGCCGGTGACACGCACGCGGACCAGGCGGTAGCCGACGCCTGCAAGCACCGGCTCGGCAATCGCCGCAACACGCGCGGCCGTGCCCCTTTCCACGATGAGGCGCGGCTCGCTGTCTTCAATCGGCACCGAGTGCACCGGCATGCAGGTGATTCGCGTGTTCCGGCCCGAGCGGTCAGGCGTGCCCGCGAACACACGACCTGGCCGCCCCCGGCTCGGGTAACAAAAAAGAGCGGGTCCCGGGGGAACCCACTCTCAATGACCGACCGGATCACATCCGATCGTTATGAGATATCCAAGAGCTGGACGTCGCGAATATAGCGATTTGCCGCGACAGTGCAAGAGCCTCTGAGCGCCTCTGACCGAGCTCGCCGCCCTGGCCGGACCGCATCGACTAACCCTTCGTTCAGACTCGTGCTCTAGCTTTACCTGCTGGTCCTGCTTCGGAACCGCTCGGCGATTTGCCTGCAGCTTCTCGGCCCGGCCATGTCCGCGTCCGCTTCGCTCATTCCGGAACTCGAAGAGGTGATCCAGCGCGGCTCGACCGAGCGTCGACGCGCCATGCTCGGGCGCATCACTGCTTTTTTTCTCGAGGGGGCAAGCCGCTTCAGCGAGGATCAGGTCCGGCTGTTCGACGCGGTGCTGGGCCGCCTCATCGCCGAGATCGAGGCCAAGGCGCGCATGGAGCTGTCGCACAAGCTTGCCCCGATCGGCAATGCCCCGGTCGGCGTGGTGCGTTGCCTCGCCCACGACCGCGATATTGCGGTCGCAGGCCCGATGCTCAAGTGCTCGCCCCGCATCGGCGATGCCGATCTCGTCGACATCGCCCGGACCGGAAGCCAGGCGCACCTGCTGGCGATCTCGGACCGGACCAGCATCCCCGAGCCGGTGACGGAGGTGCTCGTTCGGCGCGGCGACCGAGATGTGGTGCGGAAAGTCGTCGGGAACAGCGGCGCGCGCCTCTCCCGGGACAGCTTCACCAAGCTGGTCGATCGGGCCGAGCAGGACAGCGTGCTCGCCGAGGCGGTCGGGATGCGGCCCGACATCCCGGCGCAGCTGCTTCGGGAGCTGCTCGGCGAGGCGACGGAAATCGTCCAGCAACGGCTGCTCGCGTCAGCAAGCCCGACGATGCGGGCCGAGGTCCGGCAGGCGGCGAAAGCCTGCACCGAGGTCGACGCGAGATCACCGCCGCGCGACTACGCGGCCGCGCAGCGAGAAATCCAGGCATTGCAGCGGGATGGCAGGCTCAGCGAAGCCGCTGTCGCCGAGCTCGCCAGCAGCGGCCGATACGAGGCAACCATTGCGTCGCTGGCGGCCGCGTGCGCGGTGCCGATCGAGGTCGCGGATCGGCTGATGGCCGACAGGCGCCCTGACCCTGTGCTCATTCTCTGCAAGGCAGCAGGGTGGGGATGGCCGACGGCAAAGGCGCTCATCAGCATCCAAGCGGGTGGCCACGGGATCTGCAGTCAAGACCTTGATCTCGCCTATGCCGATTTCGACCGCCTGTCGCCGACCACGGCCCGACGGGTGATACGGTTCTGGCGGGTCCGGACAAGGGTGCATCGCGAATAAGCACGTGTGAGCTGCCAGCCGCCCGCGTTTTGCGACGTGCCGGCTAGGAGCCATCGGCGACCCGCCTGAAGATCAGGTAACAGGGAGCGCGTCCCTCCCGCTTCGCTTTTGCTTCGTAGCGGGTGCCGCAATAATCCGGCCAGGGACGCTGCCAATCTCCGGCGCATTGGGCTGTCCACTCGAGCAGCCGCGAGCGCGCCAGGAGCGCGAGCGTCCAGGCCGCGTAGTCCGCCACATCGGTTACGAAGCGGAACTCGCCGCCCACGCGCAGGACGCGGGCAATCTCGGCCACCGAGCGCGCTTGCACGAAACGCCGCTTCCAGTGCCGCCGTTTCGGCCACGGGTCGGGGTAGATGAGCTCGACGCATTCCAGCTCCGCCGGCGGCAGCCAATCGAGCAGCACGATCGCATCATCGAAATGGAGCCGCACATTGGTGAGCTTCTTTGCCTCGATCGCCACAAGCGCCTTGGCCATGCCGTTGAGGAACGGCTCAGCACCGATGAAGCCGGTGTTCGGGTGACGCTCGGCTTGCGCCAGGAGATGCTCCCCGCCGCCGAACCCGATCTCGAGGTGAACCCGATCGGGGGTCAAGGGGAACAGCTCCGTAAGCCGGCGCGGGGGCGGTCGGGCGAGATCGAGCGCAAGCCTTGGCAACAAGGTCGTCATCAGCGCCGCTCGGTGGGGGCCCAGCCGATGCCCCTTTCGGCGCCCGAAGAGGGCGCGCGGGACTCGCGCTGCGTTGTCTCGCGACGACATGACGACTGCTGTTTCCGGCGCTGACGCCGATGCCGTGCGCCCCGAGCTCGAGCTTTCCAGGGTGCAAGCTGCGCTGCGCCTCGCCGGGACGCCTTTTTCCGCCCTGTGCGCCCAGGGGCGCGCCTAGCCGCCGACCGCGCTCCTGATTTCCTTGACCAGGTCGGTCCTTTCCCACGAGAAGCCGCCGTCCTTCTCCGGAGCGCGCCCGAAATGGCCGTAAGCGGCGGTGCGGCGGTAGATGGGACGATTGAGCTTGAGCGAACGGCGGATTTGGGTCGGCGTCAGACGGAAGATTTCCGGCAGCGCTCGTTCGAGCCTTCTCTCGTCGACCTGACCGGTTCCGTGGGTATCCACCAACAGGGACATTGGCTCGGCGACCCCGATCGCATACGCGATCTGTATCGTGCAGCGCTCGGCCAAGCCGGCAGCCACCACGTTCTTGGCGAGATAGCGCGCGGCATAGGCGGCCGATCGGTCGACCTTGGTGGGGTCCTTGCCCGAAAAAGCACCGCCGCCATGCGGCGCATAGCCGCCATAGGTATCGACAATGATCTTCCGCCCGGTGAGCCCGCAGTCCCCATCCGGGCCGCCGACGACGAAGTTTCCGGTCGGATTGACGAGGAAATCGCCGGATTTTTTCGGCATCCAGCCGGGTGGAAGCGCCGATTCGACGGCGGCGCTGATCAAGTCCTTGACCATGCCCGGATTGTATTTCTTGCCGTTGCGGGTCTGCGCGTTGTGCTGGGTAGAGACAACGACCTTGGTGCAGCCGATCGGCTTGCCATCGACGTATTGCACCGTGACTTGGCTCTTCGCATCCGGCTGCAGGTCGAACAGCTTGCCGGAGCGGCGCTGCTCCGACAGCACCTTGAGCACCTTGTGGGCGAAATATATCGGGGCGGGCATGAACGAGCCCTTCTCATACACCTCGCTCTCGGTGCACGCGAAGCCGAACATCATTCCTTGATCGCCGGCGCCCTCCTGCTCCTCGCCCTTCTTCTTCTTGGCGTCGACACCCATGGCGATGTCGGGCGACTGGCCGTGCAGCAGCACCTCGACATCGGCCCCATGATAGGAGAAGCCATTCTGGTCATAACCGATGTCCCGCACCACGTTGCGTGCGATCTCGGTGATCGTCTCGCGATTGATCACGGCGTGATCGCCGTATTTCGTGAACAGCGGCGCCTGCCCGCGTCCCTCTCCGGCGATGACGATCTTGTTGGTGGTGCACAATGTCTCGCAGCCGAGCCGGGTGTTCACCAGGCTGTCGTCGGCGATCCCGAGCCTCATGTCGTTCTCGATGAAGGCGTCGAGGATCGCGTCCGAGATCTGGTCACAGACCTTATCGGGATGCCCTTCGGATACCGACTCGCTGGTGAACAGATAATTCGTGTGTGGCACCTTGAGACTCCCCTGCAGGATCAGCCGCGGCCGGCCTGCTGTTTGTTGCAGCGTCGCCGGAGGCGGTCAAGATGCGCCGGGCGAGCGGCCTTGCACGCCGGCGGGACGCCGCCCGCGCTCGCGTCTCGCCGCGCGCTCGCGTCGTTTCAGGCCCCCTCCTCGCCCGCGATCTCCTCGACCAGATCGACGATTCGCCGCCTTAGCCTGGGCTCCCGGATGCGCACGAACGCCTTGGTCAATGAGAGCCCTTCGGAGGTGGCGAGGAAATCCGCCAGATAGGTGGGAGAAGGCGCTTCGTTGGCTCCATCGCAGCCCGGCTGCTGATGCGGTGCACCTTCGAAGAAGAAAGCGACCGGAACCTGCAGGACCTGGGAGATCTGCTGCAGCCGGCTGGCCCCGATCCGGTTGGTCCCTTTCTCGTACTTCTGCACCTGCTGGAACGTGAGGCCGAGCGCATCTCCGAGCTTCTCCTGGCTCATCGCCAGCATCATGCGGCGCATTCGCACGCGGCTGCCGACGTGCTTGTCGATCGGGTTCGGGGCCTTTTTGGGGGCCATAGCTGTCTCCTCAGCGGCCGTGTCTCGGTTCATTGCATCCGGTGGCGAGAAAACGCATCCATGCGGCGGCGGCGGCAAGCATGCGCGAGCCGATGCGCCGGGGAAAAGTTTCATTTGTAACAGCGATCGGGGCCGAATTCGGACGCCGGGGTGAAAATCGCTGCCATGCATCGGTTGCCTATCTCATCCAGACCGTCTTGAACGGCGTGCGGCGCCTCCTCCCGATCACCAGCAGCGCGGCAAGCATCATGACGGCGAACGGCCCGTCTCCCAACCTGGCGTAGAGCGTGGGTGCAACAGGCCGCGGCAGCGGCGCATCGAGCACGCCCTCCTCGCCCAGACGGAGCGAGCGGATGATGCGGCCGAGCGGATCAACCACCGCCGAGATGCCGGTGTTCGCCGCGCGCACGAGGGGCAGCCCCTCTTCGATCGCCCGCACGCGAGCCTGCTGGAAATGCTGGTAGGGACCGGCGCTGGCGCCGAACCAGCCGTCGTTCGTGAGGTTGAGAAGCCAGCCCGGCCGCGCTCCGCTCCCCGCCACGAAAGGCCAGCCGAGATAGCGGCCAACCTGATGGTAGAGCCAGCCGGGCCGCTCACTGCGGGGCACCGCATCGCCCGGGAAGATGATCTCATAACAGACGAGCGGAAGAAAATCCGGCGCTCCCGGCACGTGCTGATTGCGGCGCCGATCGCCGGCGATGAATCCGCCGCGCACCTTGGTGAGCTGCGTCAGCCCGAGCCGCTCCAGAGCAGCCTGAAACGGCAGGTATTCCCCGAAGGGAACGAGGTGAACCTTGTCGTAGACCGAAAGGATGGAGCCATCGTGGTCGATGACGTAGATCGAGTTATAGGCGCGCGAGGTGGGAACATCCGCGCGGCCTTCGGGGGGTCGGATCCCGCCAGTGATGAGAACCGTGCCCTCCGGCAGCAGCGTTGCGATCTGCGCCAGCGCGTCGGCTTCCCGCGTGAGAAAGAACGGGAAGGCCGATTCGGGCCAGATCAGGTGCGTCACCCCTCCAAGTCCGCTCGTTTGCGGCCCGGTGGAGCGATCCGAAAGCGCGACATAGCGGGCCATCACCTCCCGTTTTTGCGCGTAGTTGAATTTTTCGTCCTGCTGAAGGTTGGGCTGCATGACGCGCAGCCGCACAGCGTCCACATAGGTGATCGGCGTCCAGCCGAGCCGCACAGCCCCATAGGCTGCGAGTGCCGCAACCACGACAAGGCTCAACGCGGGCGCCAGCCAAGGCCGCCTGGTCTCGGCGGGGTCATCGAGGAGGACGGCAGGCGAGGCATAGATCGCGACGGCGAGGAAGGTCATGCCCCAGATTCCGATCAGCGCGGCCCCCTGCGCGAGCCACAAAGGGGAGATGAGCGCGTAGCCGTAGACGTTCCAGGGAAAGCCGGTGAAGAGGTGGCCGCGCAGCCACTCGGCGAAGCTCAGCGCCACAGCCAATGCGAGGATGCGGACTGCCCCTCGGGTCCAGAGCAGCCGAGCCAGTGCGAGACCCAGGGCGGTGTAAAGGGCCATGCCCGCGGGCAACGCAACGACCGCGAACGGCAGCAGCCACCCGAACGTCTTGGCGTCGACGAGAAAGGCGTTTCCCACCCAGTACAGCCCGGCCAGGAAGTAGCCGAAGCCGAACCACCAGCCGGCACCGGCAGCGGTCAGCAAGCCGCCCAGCCGTCCCGCACCTGCACCGTCGACAAGCCAGACGAGGATCGGGAACGTGATGAAAGGCAGCGGCCAGATATCGCTCGGCGGCAACGCGAGCGCCGAGGAAGCGCCGGCGAGCCATGCTATCAGGATGCGCCGCCACCCCCAGGCCAGCACGATCGCATGGGCAAGGCGGGTAGGCGTCACGGCCGGCGCGCGGATTTCGATGGCGCTTCCTCGGAGGCGAGCTTGGCTGATTCGTTGCCGCCGGCGGGCAACTCGGGAGCAGACGCGACCGGGGCGACCGAGACGCCGGCGCCGGCCGTCTGCCGCGGCTCGTCGGGCTTTCCGTTCTGCCGGTCGAGACTGCGGTAGATGCGCAGCTTCTTGACCCGGCGGGGATCGGCATCGAGGATCTCCAGCTCGAAAGGACCCGGACCGGGCACCAGCTCCCCGCGCACCGGCACCCGCCCGATGCGGGTGGCAACATAGCCGGCCAAGGTATCGACCTCCTGCGCGACCTCCCCGACATCGAAGCCCGCACCGATGATTGCGCTTACATCCTCGAGGCTGGCGCGGCCGTCGGCGATGAACGACCCGTCAGCTTGCCGAACCACGCCGGGCGAGGTGTCCTCGTCGTGCTCGTCCGCGATCTCGCCGACGATTTCCTCGACGATATCCTCGATCGACACGACACCGTCGGCGCCGCCATATTCGTCGACGACCAGCGAGAGATGGATGCCGATCGTCTGCATCCTGGCGAGCAGATCGAGCACGGGCATTGACGGCGGCGCAAACAGGATCTCGCGAACGATCTTGGTTGCCTCGAGCGGCATCGAGAGATCGACTGCCTTGAGGTCCAGGCCGGCCGGAAACGGCTTCTTTCGCCGCGTATTGGCGGTTGCGCTGGCGGCGGCACGCACCGACATGAATGCGAGCAGATCGCGGATGTGGACCATGCCGATCGCATCATCGAGCGTGTCGCCGTACACCACGAGGCGCGAGTGCCCGGCGCGCTCGAATACCTTCATCAATTCACCCAGCGATATGTCACGCGGGACGGCGATGATGTCGGCGCGCGGCACCATCACGTCCACGATTCTCCGCTCGCGCAGAGCGAGGATGTTCCTGAGCATCCTGCGTTCGGTCGGGGAAAAGCCGGTTTCGCCGGCTGGAGTGTCCAGGACATCCTTGAGATCGGCTCGAATCGTCCGCGGTTTCCAGCCGAAGAGTGCCCGCATCGCGCGGCTCAACCAGCCTTCCCCGTTGGCGCGGACGTCGGAGCGCGGCACCGGGACCGGCAAGTTGCGCGACACGCTGGCGACGGGCTCGCTCTGATGGGATGAGTCGCTCATGGGGGTCGGATATCAGCGCCGGGAGGCGTACGGATCAGGCATCCCGAGGCTTGCCAGGATCGCGGCTTCCAGCCCCTCCATGATCTCGGCCTCGTGACTGTGCCGGTGATCGTAGCCCAGCAGATGAAGAAATCCATGGACCGCCAGGTGCGTGAGATGATGCGCGAACGGCTTGCATTCGGCTTGCGCTTCCCGGCGCGCCGTCTCATACGCGATCATGACGTCACCGAGCAGCTGCGGAGCATCGCCGCCCGCCTGCCCTCGCCTGGCCGGAAACGACAGCACGTCAGTGGCGGCATTCTTGCCGCGCCAATGGCGGTTGAACCTCCGGATGCTGGAATCGTCGGTGAGCACGACCGCAAGCTCTCCCTCCACCCCGGAAAGCTTCGACGCCGCCGCTTGGATCGCGCGCCTTACCAGCAGCCGGGCATCGCCCCTCGCCGTCCAGCGTGGCGACTGCACCATGATCTCGATGATCGGCCGGGATGGATGCAGGCGGGCGCGCCGCTCGGTCGCCGCGTTCCTCCTTGCCCGTTCCGCACGCACAGCACTTACCGCAAGCAAGCAGTCCTCATTCCTTGACCTCGCGCCCCCGCAGCATCTTCAGCGCAGCCTTGTCATAGGCCGCGACGATCCGCGCGACGAGCTCGTGCCGGATCACGTCATCGGCCGTGTAGGCCACATGCCCCACTCCCTCGACGCTCTTGAGCAAGCGGGTCGCCTCGGCCAAGCCGGAGACTTGCCCCGGCGGCAAATCCACCTGGCTCGGATCGCCGGTGACGATCATCCGGCTGTTCTCGCCGAGCCGGGTGAGAAACATCTTCATCTGCATCGAGGTCGTGTTCTGCGCCTCGTCGAGAATGACCGCGGCGTTCGCCAAGGTGCGTCCGCGCATGAAAGCGAGCGGTGCGATCTCGATCTCGCCGGTCTGCAGCAACCGCTCGACGATGCGGGCATCCATCAGGTCGTAGAGCGCATCGTAGATCGGGCGCAGATATGGATCGACCTTCTCGCGCATGTCGCCGGGCAGAAATCCCAGTCGTTCGCCGGCCTCGACGGCTGGGCGCGACAGGATGATGCGATCCACCTGCTTGCGCTCGAACATCTGCACCGCATGGGCCACCGCGAGCCAGGTCTTTCCGGTGCCCGCCGGGCCAGTGCCGAAGACCAAGGCATACCTCCGCAGCGCGCGAACATAGGCATCCTGCGCAGCGGTACGTGCACGCACCGCCCGCTTGCGAAGGTTGATCTCCTCGAATGTCGGCCGGGCGTTTGCCGAATCAAAGTCGAACAGGGACCCCTGCGCGAGCGCAAGACGAATCGCGCCTTCCACATCGCCGGAAACGAGCTCGTCACCACGTCGAAGGCGTTCATACAGCGCCTCGAGGACGCGCCGCGCCCGCTCCACGCCATCGCGCGACCCGGCCAGGGTGACGTGATTGCCACGCTGCTCCGCTACCACGTCGAGCCTGCGCTCGATCAGCGCGAGGTTCTGGCCGTACTGACCGAACAGCACCGACGCCAGCCGGTTGTCCTCGAACGCCAGCACGACCTGGGTGGTGGTGCCAGCGGCTTGGCCGGTGGCAGTCTCGCCGGCGTTCGACCGTGTGTTTGCTACCAGGGACGCGTTGTCCGATCGAGGCGAGCGCAAAGGCGTCAGCCCTCCACCTGCACCGCCTCGGCGGCAACCCGTGCCAGCTCGCCGAAAAGGCTGTTCGTGCCGATCCCGGTAATCCTCACTGCCGCGGTGTCGCCGATCATCGCTCGCGGGGCCATCACCTGCACCGGCTGCAGATATGGGGAGCGGCCGACGATCTGGCCAGCACGACGGCCTTCCTTCTCGAACAGCACGTCGAGGGTTCGATCCAGAGAGCGGGCGTTGAAGGCGGCCTGATGGCGTGCAAGCGATTGCTGCAGCCGCTGAAGCCGCTCGGATTTCACCTCGTCGGCGACCTGATCCGGCATGTCACCCGCCGGCGTGCCGGGCCGGATCGAGTACTTGAAGGAGAAGGCCGTCGCATAGGCAACCTCCTCCACCAGGGAAAGCGTTTGACGAAAATCCGCCTCGGTTTCACCCGGGAAGCCGACGATGAAGTCTGAGGAGAACGCCATGTCCGGCCGGGCCGCGCGCATTCGGGCAATGACGTCGAGATAGTCGGCGCGCCGGTGACGGCGATTCATCGCTGCCAGCACGCGGTCGGAGCCGGACTGCACCGGCAGGTGCAGGAAAGGCATGAGGCTCGGCAGATTGCGATGCGCGTCGACCAGGCTCGCTTCCATGTCAGCAGGATGACTCGTCGTGTAGCGCAAACGGACGATGCCCGGCACCTCGGCGATCCGCCCGAGCAGGCGCCCCAGCGTCCAGGACCGACCATCGGGTCCTTCGCCATGATAGGCATTGACGTTCTGGCCGATCAGCGTGACCTCACGCACGCCGGCCTCGGCAAGTCGCAGGACCTCGTCGGCGATCTTCGCCACCGGTCTCGACAGCTCTCCGCCACGCGTGTAGGGCACCACGCAGAAGGTGCAGAACCTGTCGCAGCCCTCCTGAACGGTGACGAAGGCGGACACGCCCCGCGCGCGCGTCGCCTCGCGGCTCGCCGCCGGGAGCAGCTCGAACTTGTCCTCGAGCGCAAACTCAGTGTCGATGACGGGCGCGCCCGCCTCCGCGCGCGCCAGCAGGGCGGGCAGCCGATGATAGCTCTGCGGTCCGAAGACCAGATCGACTGCGTCCGCACGGCGGATGATTTCCTCACCCTCCGCCTGGGCGACGCAGCCTGCGACGGCGATCGTGACGCGATGTCCTGCGTCGCGGGCCGCCTGCTTGAGCGCGCGCAGCCGACCCAGCTCTGAATAGACCTTCTCGACGGCCTTTTCGCGAATGTGACAGGTATTGAGAATGATGAGATCGGCTTGGTCCGGACGAAAAGTCTCCTGGAATCCGGCGCCCGCCAGGGTGTCCGCCATCCGATGCGAATCGTAGACGTTCATCTGGCAGCCGAACGACTTGATGTGGACTTTGCGCGATCCCTGCATGCCGGGTCGGGTCAGGTTGCCGATGGAGCGCGATCGCCCTGCCGAAGCGCCTGGAGCTTTGGTTTCGGGACGGTGAACCGAGCGCCTCATTATCCGCTCTGCTCGCAAAATGAAATGGGCATGCCCGCTACTCCGCACGGCTTGATGTTGCCATCCCGGATCACCTCGGTCCATTTGGCGATCTCCGACCCGATGCAGGCCTCGAGCACTCTGGGGAACCGTGTGTCCCGTCATGCCAGCTGGGCGAAGCGCCGCCGTCACTCGGATTTTATCGCAAACGCGTCATGGCTCCTCCCGGCGATCGGATTCACCCGAGATCGCGGCGCATCACCAGGGCCGCGGATCCGCGGCCGGCCGGATAATATCCTTCGCGCCGACCGACCTCGCGAAAATTCGCGCCCCGGTACAGCCGGCGCGCCGGCAGATTGCTCTCCTCCACCTCGAGAAAGACGGCGCGTGCGCCCAACCCGGCGAGCCGACGCATATGCAGATCGAGCAGCTGGCGTGCCAATCCCCTGCCGCGCCGAGCCGGGGCGACGGCCACCGACAGGATTTCCGCTTCCTCGAGGACGATCCGCGAGACGATGAAACCGACAAGGCGGCGGTCGAGGATCGCGCGGTGAGCCACGACATTGCGATCGAGCAGCAACTGCTCGAATTCATCCTCGCTCCAGCCGCGATGGAAGGAGGCCGCGTGCAGCGCCGCCAGCCCCGGAACGTCCCGCGGCGAGGCTTCCGACAGCGCCGGCCCGCTGCGGGCAAAAAGCGATCGGACGAGCCCGATCATCGGCGAGGCAGCCGCCCCGTGTCCTGTGGCTGCGCGTCGGGCGGGCGCAGATAGAGCGGCTTGGGCGGACCGTCCTGGTCGGCTTCAGCGCCGAGCCGGGCGATCCAGCCGATATCGGGAGCATGCCGCTGCTCGACCGCGAGCGGTTGCTGGACTCCCTTCGGCCAGGCCGCGGCCAGCAGATCGGCGGCCGAACCGGTCACCCGCGCAGGGCCCGTCAGGGTGGCCCGCACGGCGTCGCGCAAGCTCGCCATCCGCGGGGCGACCAACGTGCGTCCACCGGCACCGAACACCTGCAGATAAACGTTGCCGTGCCGCGCGTCGATGGCGGAAACAACGTGCGTGCTGTCGTCTTCGGCGATCAAGGGGGCGGCGAAGCCGACCAGCGTCGAGAGGCCGATGGCCGGCTTTCCCGCCGCCAAGCCGATGCCGCGCGCCGCCGATATTCCCACCCGCAGCCCGGTGAAGCTGCCGGGCCCGGTGGTCACAGCGATACGGTCGAGCTCTGCGAATTCGAGCTCGGCGAGGTCCATGACACGCGCGATCAAGGGCATGAGCGCTTCGGCATGGCCGCGCGCCATAGCGAGCGTCTCGCTGGCGGTGATCCCGCCTGCCCCGCTGTCCAGCACGGCGGCCGAGCAAGCTTCCAGCGCCGTGTCGATCGCAAGCACGCGCATCATCAGGCGAAGGGCGGCAGATGACGGGCGACGGGTCGGCAGCGGCCTGCAATCTGCTGTCTGCCCTCCGTCATCCCTTCACTGCTAGGTCATCGGCCTGACCTCGACAACGTCGGGCAGGTAATGGCGCAGCAAGTTCTGGATGCCGTGGCGCAGTGTCGCGGTCGAGGACGGGCATCCCGAGCAGGCCCCCTTCATGTCGAGATAGACCACCCCATCCTTGAAGCCGCGGAAGGTGATGTCACCCCCGTCGTTGGCCACCGCGGGGCGCACCCGCGATTCGATCAGCTCCTTGATGGTGGCGACAGTGTCCGAATCCTCAGGCTCGAAAAATTCACCGCCTCCGGCCGGCGCCGCACCCTCGACAGAGCTCATGATCGGGGCGCCGGACACGAAATGCTCCATGATCGCGCCGAGGATTGCCGGCTTGAGCTGCGGCCATTCCGCGCCGCTCTTGGTCACGGCGATGAAATCGGCGCCGAAGAACACGCCGCTGACGCCCGGGATGTCGAACAGCCGCTGAGCGAGCGGGGATTGCGCCGCAGTGTCGCGATCACGCATGTCGAGCGTGCCGCTTGCCAGCACGGCACGACCGGGCAGGAACTTGAGGGTGGCCGGGTTGGGGGTCGGCTCGGTCTGAATGAACATGTCGGGCTCCCTGCGCGACGGGCCTTGGCCTCTCACCGGGGAGAGGAACTGCATGCTAATAGGTGGCGAGGCGCGGTGGAAGTTCAAGCCAGGAATGCCTGCCCCGCCCCTGCCCGGCAGGGCGCTCGTTCAGGACAACGCGTCGAGCTCCTCGTCCGTGAGGTGGCCGGGAACGATGGCTACCGGAATCGGAAAGTCGCCGGCGCTTTTGCCAATGCTGGAGACAAGGGGGCCCGGTCCTTCCTTGCCGGTTCCTGCGGCGAGCACGAGAATGGCAATGTCCTCGTCGTCCTCGATCAGATCGAGCACCTCCTGGGCCTTCTCCCCTTCGCGGATGACGCGCTGCGGCACCACGCCGGTGATGCTCGCAGAACGAGCCGCGTAACGGTCGAGCACGGCATTCGCCTCCTCGTGCGCCTCCGCTCGCATGATGTCGGCCACGCCCAGCCATTGCTGATTGCGGTCGTGAGTCTCGATGACCCGCAGCATCAGCACGGTTGCGCCTATCCGCAGCGCGCGGCGACTGGCGAAATAAAGGGCGCGGTCGCACTCGGGCGAGTCATCGATAACCACCATGAATTTCGGCGAGTGCCCGGCCTCGTAGCTACGGCGCTTCTTGCTCATCGATTCGGCGGCCGGCTCAGACACCATCAGGAACCGGGAAAATCCTGCCATGCCGTCCGGTTGCGGCACAAGGCCCGCACCTGCGTCTGCAGCTTCGCGGGATCTTGCCGGCTTGATGGGCTGTGCCTGCTCCGCAGCCGATCCCGGTTTCGTCCCCGGCTCGGCCGAGCACCCGCTTCTGCGAGGCGCAAGCCTCAGCGATGCACGAATCCGACGATGTCCTTGACCGCCCGCATGGTCTCGGCGGCGAGGATCCCCGCGCGCGCGGCACCGTCGGCCAGCACCGAATCGATATAGACGGGGTCGCCGACCAGGCGCTTCATCTCGGCGTTGACCGGGCCGAGCTTGACGACTGCCAGCTCGACGAGTGCCGCCTTGAAGGTCGAGAACTGGGCGCCGCCGAATTGCGTCAACACCTTGGACTTGGGCTCGCCGGCGAGCGCGGCATAGATGCCGACGAGGTTGTCCGCCTCCGGCCGGTGCTGCAGCCCCTTTTCCTCGCTGGGGAGCGGATCCGGATCGGTCTTGGCGCGTCGAATCTTGTGTGCGATCGCGTCGGCGTCGTCGGTCAGATTGATGCGGGACTGGTCCGAAGCGTCCGATTTCGACATTTTTTTCGACCCATCCCGCAGCGACATGACGCGCGTGGCGGGCCCCTGAATGAGCGGCTCCGGCTCCGGGAAAAAAGCGTCGCCGTAGCCGTGCGCGCGAATGGAGGGTGCGAAGTCGTTGTTGAACTTCTGGGCGATGTCGCGGCAAAGCTCCAGGTGCTGCTTCTGATCCTCGCCCACCGGCACGTGCGTGGCACGATAGACCAGGATGTCGGCCGCCATCAGTGCCGGATAGGCATAAAGACCGACCGAGGCGTTCTCGCGGTCCTTGCCGGCCTTCTCCTTGAACTGAGTCATGCGGTTGAGCCAGCCGAGCCGGGCGACGCAATTGAACACCCAAGCCAGCTCGGCGTGCTCGGGGACCTGGCTCTGATTGAAGACGATGTGCTTCTTCGGATCGATGCCGCAGGCCATGAAGGCGGCGGTGACCTCGCGGGTCGCTCTCGGCAACTCGGCAGGATCCTGCCACACGGTGATCGCGTGCAGATCGACCACGCAGTAGATGCAGTCGTACTGCTGCTGCAGCTCGACGAACTTGACCATGGCGCCGAGATAGTTGCCCAGGTGCAGATTGCCGGTCGGCTGCACCCCGGAAAATACTCGCTCCTTGAGGGCCATCTTCGTTGCACCTCCCGGGCGCGCCAGATGCCATGATCAGCCACGTCGGCGCAAGCATCGGCCGCGAGCCTCGGGCGAGCGACGATTGTGCTGAAACCAGCCGAGACTATAGTGCATCGCGCGCTCGTGCGGATTGGCCGCAACAGAGGAAAGCGATGCCTGCAAGCCGTTTCGACGTTCTGGGGATCGGCAACGCCATCGTCGACGTGATTGCACGCACCGACGACGATTTCCTCGCCGAACGCCGGATGCGCAAAGGCGCCATGCAGCTGATCGACGAGCGGCAGGCGACGGCGCTGTATGATGCGATGGGACCGGCGGTGGAGGTGTCGGGCGGGTCGGCTGCCAACACCATCGTCGGGTCGGCGAGTCTCGGCGCCCGGGCCGCCTTCGTCGGGAAGGTCAAGGACGATGAGCTCGGCCGTGTGTTCGCCCACGACATCCGCGCGGCTGGGGTCGACTTCAGCACCCCGCCGGCGTCGGACGGTCCGTCGACCGCCCGCTGCTATGTGCTGGTCACCCCGGACGGGGAGCGCACCATGAACACCTATCTCGGCGCGGCGCAGGACCTGCACCCCAGCGATATCGATCCCGACACGGTGGCGGCGGCGCAAATCGTCTACCTCGAGGGATATCTCTGGGACCCGCCCAGGGCCAAGGACGCCTTCTTGAAAGCAGCCGGGATCGCGCACGCGGCCGAACGTGACGTCGCCCTCACCTTGTCGGACGCGTTCTGCGTCGACCGCTACCGCGCGGAATTCCTCGAGCTCATCCGTTCCCGCACCGTCGATCTGGTATTCGCCAATGAGCGCGAGCTGCACAGCCTCTACCAGACCGCGGACCTCGAGACCGCGGTCAACGCGCTGCGCAACGATGCCCGCATGGCAGTCGTCACCCGCAGCGAGAAGGGCTGCCTGGTGGTCACGCGTGGAGAAACCGATGTCGTTCCCGCCACTCCGATCGAGCGTCTGGTGGATGCGACCGGTGCCGGCGACCTGTTCGCCGCCGGCTTCATGGTCGGACTGGCGCGTGGCTGCGACAATCGTACCTCCGCCCGGCTGGGCGCGCTGACGGCCGCCGAGGTGATCCAGCACCTTGGCGCCCGGCCGGAGACGTCCCTGTTGGCCCTCGCCCGGGATAACGGATTTGAACTCTGACGCCGGTCAATAGGGAATGATTTCCGGCTTTTTCACAGAGATTCACAGGAAAGAGGCGGTTTCCCGGAAGTCGAAGGAACGGCGGCCGGCAGAAGGCATTACCGGCTCAGAACCGATCTGCAGCAGGGAAGCGCACATGGTCTCACGATCCGATCGTCTACCCGATCAATTTCCCGTCGGCACCCGCTACGTGGTCGAGGGGCAGCCCGCGGGCGAAGGGCGTGTCCGCATCCGTATGCACT
>DASXAP010000320.1:0-2290 GCA_036406655.1 Xanthobacteraceae bacterium
GGTCTGGAGCGGGTCGATGAACACCGCCCGGGCCTGCTCGCGCAGCCTCGGCGGGGAATCGGCGAGCTGCGACAGGTCGGCCGCAAGCCGCCGGGCCGCATCCGCCCCTTGCCCCTTGCCGGCGGCGTCGGCAGCGCCGCGCAGGCGGTCGGCCGTCTGCCGCAGCGCCGCCACCGTCTCCGCGTCCGCAGGCGCCAGGGCCGGACGCGCCCGCAAGGCCCTGTCGAGGGCGGCATCGGTATGCGCGATCAAGGCCAGCTTCGGCTGTTGCTCGCCGGGCACGAAGCTCGCGAGGGTGCGCACGCCCTCGACCTCCGGCAGCTGCGCGAGCCGCTCGGCCGCCTCTCGCGCCCCCGTGACCGCCGGCGTGACCAGGTTGACCGCATTGGCCCCCAGGTTCGGATCGCCGCGCAAATCCAGGAAGGTCGCGACCGATTCCGTATTCGGGTTGCGCAGATTGATCGGATTGAAATCGAACCGCAGCAGCAACAGCAGCGGCAGCCCGGCAATCACCACGAGCCCGGTCCCGACGATGATCGGGATCCGCCGGCGTTCCAGGAAGCGGTCGATCGGCGCCAGCGCCGCATAGCCGAGCGGCCTCGGCTCACCCGGCGGATCGAGCACGGTGAGCAGCGCCGGCAGCAGGGTGATGGTGGTGCCAAAGGCGATCAGCATGCCGAGGCCGGCGATCTCGCCGAGTTCTGCGACACCGCGATATTCGGTCGGCAGGAAGGAGAGGAAGCCGGCCGCCACCGCTGCCGCCGCGAGCGTCAACGGCACGCCGACCGAGCGCGCGGTCCGGGTCAGCGCGGCGTCGAGCTGCTCCTCCTCGTGCCGCTCGGAGCGATAGCGGACGCTGAACTGAATGGCGAAATCGACGCCGAGCCCGACGAACAGCACCGCGAAGGCGACCGAGATCAGGTTGAGGGCGCCGACGATCATCAGGCCGAGCGCGGCAGTGATCATGAGCCCCGCGATGAGATTGAGAAACACCGCGAGAATGATCTTGGGCGAGCGCAAGGCGAGCCACAGGATCACGAGCACAATCGCGATGGTGGCGATGGCGTTGACCAGCGCCCCCTCCTTGACGCTGGCGAATTCCTCGTCGGCAATCGGCACCGGCCCGGTCAATCGAACATTGGCCTGGTAGCGGCCGCCGAGGTCGAGGTCTGCCGCCGCCTCGCGGATCGCGTCGGTCGCGCCCTTGCCCGGCTCGATCACGCTGAAATCGAGGACCGGCTGGATTTCGATGAACTGCCGCAGATCGGACGGCTTCGCGTCCTCGCCGCTGAGGAGTTCCCGCCAGGAGAATCGCGCCGGCCGTTCCGCGAGCAGGTCCTCGATCGCCCCGGTCCCGGCGCTCATCACCCGGGCCATGCCGTCGAGCGTCAGCTGGCCGTATTGCACGCCCATCAACCCGGCCGACAGGGCCTGCGACAATCCCCGGAGGCTGGGGTCGCCTGCTAGCTGTTCGATGAACGGCTGCACCTGAGTCAAGCCGTCGGTTGTCTCGCGCACGTCGTCGATCGACGCGAACAGCAGGGCGTTCTGGCGGAAGAAATCCGAGCCACCCGGCTGTCGGACGCGGCGGAAAAGCGCCTCCTGGGTCCGCAATCGCTCCGTCAGCGCCCTGCTTGCCGCCTGGGCGAGTTCGGGCGTGGGCGCCTGCACCACCGCGAGAATGAGGTCGGTCCGTTGCGGGAAGGCCCTTTCGAGCGCCAATTCGCGTTGGCGCCACGGCAGATCGGACGAAATCAGGTTCTCGATATTGGTGTTTATGGCGAAGTGGCGCGCTGCGTAGACGCCCGACCCAAGCGTCAACACGCACGCAACCGCAATGATCCACCAAGGATATCGGGTACAGCTTCTGACAACGGCGACAATGATCGGTTTCAGCATCGCCCCACCGCGGCAGGCTCGACCTCGCTCTGGCGGCGCACCGGAAGCATTACCATCTGCTCACCAAACGGCCCAAACCCTATCGTTTGGGTCGCAAACAAGTCATATTGATGCCAAGGACAAGGGGGTGTTGGCGCTTCGGATGCCAGACGCTCATCAAGTTTTCGAGAGGTGAAGGACGTTGCATGAAGGTCATTCTCGCCCAGCCGCGCGGTTTTTGCGCCGGCGTCGTGCGGGCCATTGAGATCGTCGAGCGCGCCCTGCAGAAATACGGGCCGCCGGTCTATGTCCGTCACGAAATCGTGCACAACAAACACGTCGTCGAAAGCCTGAAGGCCAAGGGCGCGCATTTCGTCGAGAGCTTGTCCGAGGTTCCGGACGGCGCGGTGAC
>DASXAP010000321.1:0-17331 GCA_036406655.1 Xanthobacteraceae bacterium
GGCCTTCGTAGATCACGCCCTTGGTGTCGCAGAGGATCAGGTTCTCGGGCTTGAAGCCGATCGCCCGCAGCAGCTCCAGCGACGCAATGCCCGCCGCGCCCGCGCCGTTGCAGACCAGCCTGGTGGATTTGATATCGCGGCCGGTGAGGTCGAGCGCATTGATCAGCCCGGCCGCGGCGATGATCGCGGTGCCGTGCTGATCGTCGTGGAACACGGGAATGTCGAGCAGCTCGCGCAGCCTCTGCTCGATGATGAAGCATTCGGGAGCCTTGATGTCCTCGAGATTGATGCCGCCCCAGCTCTTGCCGAGCAGCTTGACGCAGTTGATGACCGCTTCGGGGTCCTCGGAGGAGACTTCGAGGTCGATGGAATCGATGTCGGCGAAACGCTTGAACAGCACCGCCTTGCCTTCCATCACCGGCTTGGCCGCGAGCGCGCCACGATTGCCCAGCCCCAGGATGGCGGTGCCGTTGGTGATGACGGCGACGAAATTGCCCTTGGCCGTGTAGTCGAATGCTCGGCCCTCGTCCTCGGCGATGGCCAGCACCGGCACCGCCACGCCCGGCGAATAAGCCAGCGAGAGGTCACGCTGTGTCGCCATGGGCTTGGTGGCGACCACCTCGAGCTTCCCCGGTCGGCCCTGGCTGTGGAACAGCAGCGCTTCCTGGTCAGTGAAGGTCGGCCGCGTCCCGCGGCCACTGCTTTTCGAAGACATAACAACCCCTTGCCAACCCGCAGCCGGGACCAAGGATGCAGGCTAGCGGATCGACCGGCGATTGCTCAAGGCACGTCAGAGGCCCAATGTCCCCTACCCTGGTGCGTGGCGGCACGAGCGCCGCGACCAAAGGCGGCAGGCGTCGGCAGCGATTGAACGAGCGCGGCGCGCAAGGTAATCGATAGGTCTCCGACTCCCCTCGAAAAGCTCCGCCCACGGTCAGGTCATGATCCGCTTCGTTCTCCGCTTCGTCGGGCTCCTGCTGCTCGCCCTCGGATTCATATTCCTGGTGTACGACGGCACCAAATCGATTGCGGACCAGACGCTCTACATCAGCAGCGTCGGGGTGACCTGGTCCAATCTTCACCAGAGCTCGCTCTCCGCGCTGCAGCCCACCGTCGAGCGCGCGGTGGGAGGCTGGGCCTGGAAGGGGGTGGTCGAGCCGTATTTCCTCGATCAGCCGGTCTCGCTGGTATTGGTGATCGTCGGCGCGATCCTGCTTCTGCTCGGGCGCAAGAAGAAGCCGTTGATCGGCTACGCGCGCGAATGATTGCCGGCGGCGACGGAAATCCGGGCTTGGTCAGCTATACCCCGGCCGCTGGTTCACCTGCGAGCCACCGCCCTTTCGGATTACGGCCGCATTCGCCGTAGGAGCGCGCGCTCGGCGCGCGCGATATCGCCCACTGTTGCCGCGAATCTGACGGGTATCGCCCGCTACGCGGGCTCCACCCATCCTACTCACTCCTTACTGATGTGGCGCGCCCGCGGCATGCCGGTCGAGACGCCGGCCGTGCCCCGGCGCAGCCGTGTTGCGCCTTCCTCGCGACGGCGTCAATCGTGCGGTGGATCGTCGTGGCGGGAATGTGATGCGCGTCCCTGTCGCACGACGGTGCGCGCCGGCGCTTTGCGGCCTATATTGGGCGCACGACCCCGGGAGATGCCCATGTTCATGCTCAGGAAGAGGCTGGAAATGCCGACGGCAGCCGAGGCGCTGCCGGGCCGCCCGACGCCCATTCCCACGGCGCACGAGCATTTCCTGCTGCGGCGTCCGTTGCGGGGACCCTACCCCGACGGCCTGGCGACCGCGATGTTCGGGATGGGATGCTTCTGGGGCGCCGAGCGAAAGTTCTGGGAGCTCGGCGATGGCATCTACATCACCGCCGCAGGTTACGCTGCCGGGCACACCCCCAATCCGACCTACGAGGAGGTCTGCTCCGGCCGAACCGGCCACAACGAGGTCGTGCTCGTGGTCTACGATCCGGGCAAGGTGTCCTACCAGCAGCTCCTCAAGACCTTCTGGGAGAATCACGACCCGACCCAAGGCATGCGCCAGGGCAACGACGTCGGCACCCAGTACCGGTCGGGCATCTACGTCTTCACGCCCGAGCAGCGCAAAGCCGCGCAGGTCTCGAAAACGACGTTCGAGAACGAGCTCAGGGCCCGGCACTTCGACGCCATCACCACCGAGATCCTCGACGCGCCTGCGTTCTATTTCGCCGAGGATTATCACCAGCAGTATCTGGCGAAGAACCCGCTTGGTTACTGCGGGCTCGGCGGCACCGGCGTGAGCTGTCCGATCGGCAGCGCCGAGAAAGGGCTCGGTCCCGCCCCGGCCGCGGCCCCTTGAGCTTGATCTCGCTATGGCCGGACCGCCGGTGAGGCTTTCTTAACCATATAAGGCGTTAATTCGTTTACCCTTTTGTGCGGGTCCGGATTGCGACATGCGGCTCGTCCGCCTTCTTCTCGCGTTGTTGCTTGCGGCCGCCGCGACGGGCTGCGCAAGCGTGGGCGTTCCCGGCCTCGTTGGCGGTCCCGCGCCCGAGCCGGGCGCGCCTGCCGATCTCGACAGCGTCCTCTACAATCGGTCTGCCACATTCGCCGCGCCCGACCCGGCGGTGGTGGCGCCGGCGGCGGTCCTGCCCGCGATCCCGGCGGCGGTTCTGCCCGGCCCGGCGCCCGGCGGCGACGAGCCGTATAGGCTCGATGCCGGTGATCGGCTTCGGGTGGTAGTGTTCGGCCAGGACGGCCTTTCCAATACCTACCTGATCGATGTCGGTGGCAAGATTGCCCTGCCGTTGATCGGGGCGGTGTCGGCCCGCGGCTGCACCACCGCGCAGCTGGCGCGCCTGATCGCCGATCGGCTGCGCGGCGGCGGCTTCATCCGCGAGCCGCATGTCGCAATTGAGGTGGAAGTCTATCGGCCGTTCTTCATCCTCGGCGAGGTGATCGCCCCGGGCGCCTATCCCTACCTGCCGAACATGACCGTGGAGACCGCCGTGGCGATCGCCGGCGGATTCACCCCGCGCGCCTACCGCTGGGATGCCGAGATCAGCCGGTCCTCGAGCGGCGTCACGGCGCGCCAGAAGGTGCCGCTGATCGCTCCGGTGCGGCCGGGCGATACGGTGAAGATCGGCGAACGCTGGTTCTGACCGGCGCGTCCTTGCGCAGGGGCTGCAGCGTGCGGGGCGGCTCAGACAAGCGGGGATCGCGCGCTTGCGTCACCGCCAACTAAGATCGGCCCTTGCGTCCCGGATCGCGCCGCGCTGCAGCCAAGCCGGGACGACTCGGTCCGGGAGGGGCGGGCAGGCGCTACTTCTTGAGGTGCTTGCGCAGGAAGTCCGTGGCCCGCTGCCAAGCGAGCTTGGCGCTCGACTCGTGGAAGCTGCCGCGCTCGTCACAATGGAATCCGTGCTGAGCGCCGGAATAGACGTATATCTCGCAATCGCCGCCCCGCTTGTTCTTGATCAGCTCTACGTCGCTCATGGGGATCGAGGCATCCTGGTCGCCGAAGTGCATCTGGGTGGGGACTTTCGGCTTCTCGCCAGCGTTCTTTGCTATCTGTCCACCGTAGTAGCAGATCGCGGCCGAGAGGCCGTCGAGCCTGCACGCAGAGAGGAAGGCGACGGTGCCGCCCATGCAGAAGCCGATGATCGCCACTGGTCCCTGGGATTTGAGCTCATTGATTGCAGCCTGCACATCGCGCAGCATGGCGCCCCAATCCGGATTGGCGACGAACTTGCGCGCATTGGCGATCTCGTCGGGTGTATAGCCGGATTCGAAATTCTTGTGCTGGCGGTCGAACAGGGCCGGTGCCACAGCGGCGTAGCCTTCACCCGCGAGCCGGTCGCAAACCGCGCGGATATGATGATTCACGCCGAAAATTTCCTGGATGACCACGACGCCGCCTTTGGCCGGGCCCGACGGATCGGCGCGGTAGGCGCCTAATTGAAACTTGTCGGCTGACGTGAGCGAGAAATGCTTTCCCAAGATGACCTCCTGTGACGCTGCGGGCCGGAGCAATCGGAGGCAGCCCCGGCATCGGCCGGGCAATTTCACGCTTTCGCCCGCTCAAAGCAACCACCCCCGGCGGCGCACCTTCAGCGGCGCAGCCCGAAGGCCTCGGCCAGCAGCTCATAGGAATGCCGGCGCGCCGCATGGTCATGGATCATCGTTGTGATCATCAGCTCGTCGGCTCTGGTTGCTGCAATCATTGGTGCAAGCCGCTCGCGCACCCTCGCTTTGGCACCGACGAACACGCGGGCGCGGTTGCGCGCGATCAGGCTGCGATCGGCCGGCGTGTAGGGATAGGCGGCCGCCTCCTCGGGGCTCGCCAGCGGGAGATATTCGCCGCGTGCCCGGCGGACGAAATTGAGATCGATCGTGCCGGCGAGGCGTTCGGCTTCGGCGTCGGTGTCGGCGCACACCGCCGCGCAGGCGAGGATCGCGTAAGCGGCTGCCCGCGCCGCCGACGGCTTGAAGTGCTGGCGATAGCTGAGCATTGCCGCCACCGCGTCGTAGTCGGAAAAATGGTGGGCGAAAGAAAACCCCGCTCCCACGATGCCCGCGAGCTGGGCGCTATAGCCGCTCGATCCAAGCAACCAGATCGGCGGCAGGGCTACATCCTGCGGCATCGCGCGGATCGAGCGGAACGGATGCCCTTCGGGAAAGCCGTTGTTCTCGAACAGGACGAGCTCCTGAAAGCGCTGCAGGAAATCGTCCTCGGCCCCGGCATCCTGGCGCCGGCGCAGCGCATACGAGGTCACCGGGTCGGTGCCGGGGGCGCGGCCGAGCCCGAGATCGATGCGGCCGGGAAACAGGGCTTCGAGCACCTTGAAGCGCTCGGCGACCATGAGGGGTGCATGATTGCTCAACATCACCCCGCCGGCGCCCACCCGCATGTGCCGGGTTGCAGCCGCGATCTGCCCGATCATGATGTCGGGCGCCGAGCTTGCGATGGAAGGCAGATTATGGTGCTCGGCGACCCAGTAGCGGCAAAACCCCAGCCCGTCGGCAAGCCGGGCGAGATCGAGCGAATTGTGCAACGCCGCCGCGCCAGTGGAACCGGAGGCGACCGGCGAAAGGTCCAGAATAGAGAGCGGAACCACCTGCGTCGCGACCGTGGCTCAGCTCAAAACGGCCATGAGCGCAGCAGGCGCCAGTCCTTCTTCCAGCCGGTCAAGTGCCCTTTCCGAAACTGCAACGCCAGGGCGCTGGCCACCGGGTAGAAGCCGGGCACGGCCGCCGATCCCTGGGCGATGTAGATTTCGGAGCCCGCCCGCCCGGAGTGATAGATGAGCGGCATGCCAAGCGCGATCGAGGCCTCGTCGGGGGTCATGCCGAAGGCAAGCGGGGCGGTATTGCTCTGGTATCCGCAATAGGACGCAAAGCACACCAGCAGCCAGGTGGCGAAGCGCTTCATCGTGCCATCTTCGTTCCGTTTGCCCGCGTGAGCAAGCCCGGGTCCGACACGCTACCGGCGGGCATCCGGCACTCGGCCCGCGGTCACTCCGCAGCGATCAGTCGTTCCTCGCTCTGCTCCGGCATGTCGACCGCGCCGCGGCCGGACTTCGTCCCCCAGCACACATACCAGCAGCCGAACAGGAAGCTTTCCATCGCGAAATCATCCAGCGCCGCGGCGAGGTGTTCCCACGGCTTGATCAGCGGGTTTCCCAGGACGGTCAGGCGCATGAGCCACAGGCTGAACCGCAGGAGCAACCGGCCGCCAAACCCTTCCGGCAGCTTGCCGTCGATGATCACGATGCGGCCGCCCGGACGCAGCTGTCGCAACGCCTGCCGCAGCACCAGCCGATGGTGCGGCATGGTGTTGTAGGAAAAGCCAAACAGAACCGCATCGAGCCGCTCGGGGGCGGTGTAGAAGGCAGCGTCCTCCTGCTTGAGCTCGACATTTGCCCAACCTCGCCGGCGGCACATCTGCTGCGCTCTCGCGAGCATGCCGGATGAGAGATCGACCCCGTAAATCCGTCCGCCGGGCCCAACCGCCTCGCACAGATAGGGGAAATTGCGACCGGTGCCGCAGCCGATCTCCAGCACCCGGTCTCCGAGGTTCAGCCCGAGCCGGCGAGCGGCGCGAGCTCGCAAATCCGGGGGGACCAGAAGCAGCCAATCGATGAGGTCGATCAGGCCGGCAATACGGTCATAGCGTGCGGCCACGACTGCGCGGTCGCAATCCACCCATTGATATGTCACGGTCACCCCCGCCCCCCAGGCGCGCCAGCAAACGCCTTCCTGTCAAATATACGCGAAAGGCGGCAATATTTATATTTTTTTTATGGCCTGTGAAATCCCCGTATCCGACCGGGAGACTTCCGGTGCAGCGCAGCAGAGCGCTCAGGCGGCATGCGCTGGCTCGCCACGCGGCAGCCGAGCCGCCGCTGCGGCGCCGTCTGCGCCCGTTGTCAAACCATCTCGCAGGATCGCGAGCACCGCCGTCTCTTCCGGCGTCAACTCGCCCAGCGCATCGCTCCGCTTGTCCTCGGCGACGTCGAGCGCCAGATCTCCGTCCAGGTACGCCCTCAGAACCTCGGGATGCACATAGCATTCTCGGCAGGTCGTTGGCGTGTTCCCCAGCCGGGCGGCAACGCCGGCAATTGCCGTGCGCAGGTTTCGCTTCGCCTGAGCGGCGCTGTCGAAGCGCTCCATCCGGCTAAGCGCAATGGCGGTCATGACCGTTCCGGCCCAAGTGCGAAAGTCCTTCGCGGTGATGTCTTTCCCGGTGATCTTCCTGAGATAAGCGTTCACGTCGCTCGACGTGACATTCTGCGGGCTGCCTGCTTCATCGAGGTACTGCAGCAGCTCCTGCCCCGGCAGGTCCTGGCAAGCCCGGATGATCTTCGCCACCCGCCGGTCCCTGACCTGCAGCGACCACTGCTTTCCGCTCTTGCCGGTGAAGCGGAAGCGGACCTCCATGCCCTCGACCGCCACGTGCCGGCTCTTCAACGTCGTCAGACCATAGCTGTTGTTCTGCCTGGCATAATCATCGTTGCCGATGCGGATGAGGGTCGTCTCCAGCAGATGCACGACCGTCGCAAGGACCTTCTCGCGCGGCAAGCCGCGCAGGCCCATGTCCTCGCGAACCTTCTGCCGCAGTGGCGGAAGTGAGTGGGCGAACTCGACCACACGCTCGTACTTGGAGCTTTCCCTCACCTCGCGGAACCGCGGATGGTATCGGTACTGCTTTCTTGCTCTGGCGTCGCGGCCGGTCGCCTGGATATGGCCGCCGGAAAACGGGCAGATCCACACATCGGTCCACGCCGGCGGTATGGCAAGCGCCTTGATGCGCCGGATCATGGCCGGGTCGGTCAGCCGGGATCCGTCGGCTCTGAGATAGGCAAATCCCTTGCCCGATCTTCTCCGCCGGATGCCGGGGCGCTGGTCGGAGACATACCTCAGCCCCGCAGACGCGGCGTCATCCTCCGCGTCCGCAACGCTCTGCAATTCATCTGCTTCTTGCAGCAAGGCGTTCCTTTTGCTCCTCGGAAAGGAACCTGCTCGTGGCCTGCCGGTTCCGACCATCGGAACGAGAGCCGCGGCACATTTGTTCATAGGCCATGCCGCAGGATGTGCCGCCGCCCCTTTCGCTTCGGGTCAGGGCGTGCACGCTGCATGTCGGCCGCTTCCGATGGGACATCATGGAATTCGGCCGTCCGGTACAATCGAGCCCGAGCTCGTTTCTGACCACGCAGGAAGCCGAGGACGACGGCAGGCGCGCGATTGACACGATCGTTGCCAGCATGGCCCCGCGCTCCGGGAGCTGAGACGCCCTTGGCGGGCGTCCCGAGAGCGTCATTCAGGCCGGCGGCGGCAGGCGGCGCACGCCGGTGAGCTCGCTGCCTGCCGCGCTGATCCGGGCGATCGCCGCTGCCGCAGGCTCGAAGGCGACCGCCATATGATAGGCATTGGCGTGCACCAGGGTCGCCGCGTCCCGCGCGATGGCGACATGGCCGTTCCAGAACATAAGATCGCCCCGTCGCAGCTGCGCGAGCTCGTCCGGGCCGGCGAGCGCGCTCCCCAAGGCCTGCTCCTGCATGTCGCTGTCGCGCGGACAGGCGAAGCCGCAGGCGGCGAGCGCAAGCTGCAGCAAGCCCGAGCAGTCGATGCCGAGACTGGTCTTGCCGCCCCATAGATAAGGCGTTCCCAGGAACCGTTCGGCGACGGCGACGAAATCGCTCTCCATTGCGTCGATCGGCGCGAGATGCAGGATCGGCACATGGCCGCCGGAGGCGGTGATCGCGAACGGGTCCTCGACCCGGGCAATGACGAGCCGGCAGCCGAACGAAAGCGCCTCCAGGGGCGGGAGCTTGATCGACGGGCCGGGAAAGACCAGCGTGCGCAGCGCGGTCACCTTGTGGGTCGAAGGAGGTCCGACCGCGCAAAGCGCGCTCGCCGGGACAAAGCCGACATAGCCGTCGGCCTCGAGCTGGCCCCACCCCCAGCCTTCCTCACCGATGTCGTAGATGGTGATCCGCTCACCCTTCAGCGCCTCGGTGAGAAGCGCCGCCTCGTGCGAGGCGGCATTGCGCATGGGCGCCTGCGCGTCGGCAATCTCATATTCCTTTCCCTCGGCAAAGCGCGAGGCCTCCACCATGCCGGCGAGATGCCTTGCCGCGAGATCATCTCGCAGCGGGGTTACCCGCAGATCGGGCCCGCTTCCCGCTTCACCCGATCCGGTCACCGGCATGGCCGCCTGCTGCGCGCCCGCCGCAAAGGGCGAGGCGGCCGCGCCGCCCAGAAGCGCGACGAATTCCCGGCGTCTCATGAAGGTCAATCGCATCCACTCTCCGCGCGCCGGCAGCGGTCATGCGCACCTTCGTCCCGCGCGTCCACCTCTTCGCGGATCAGACCGGACGTGGACAGCCGGGAGACGAGCGCCTTCCCGTGCCTCTTCGACGGGCTTCCGGCCGGCGGTCCCGATCCATTCTTCCCGGCGACGCATAGGCTAGGCGCGCGGCGGCCGGCGCCGATCGTGGAACCAGGCGCGATAATCGGTCATTTTCGCGCGCTGCGCCGAGGAGGCATGCAGCCTGCACGTCGAGGCCTCGGTGCTGTTCTCCGGCGCACCCCAGCGCAGCTCGACGCAGTCGTTGGGATTGTACGCCATCTCGAGATCAGTCATTCGCTCGGCGACGTCCTTGAGCGCGAGCGTCCAGGGGGAGCCGTCGCTGCGGGTATAGGAGAACTTGCGCGAAGCGAGCTCCGAGGCGAGCACGCCCTCCAGTTCAGCCTTCACCTGCGCGACCGTCTTCTCCTTCGGCATGGCGTAGCGCTCGGGCCGGCGTGCCACGCGATCGGGGAAGGTGCGCACCACGTCGATCGCGATCAACAGGCGCAAATCGCGCGCGGGGGTCGAAAAATCCTCCCACGGGCCGGTGGTCTCGAAAATAGAGGCGCCGTCCGGCATCTCCGCCTCGCGCTTGCCGCTGTTCTGGAACTTGCGCCCGTTCTCGACCGAGGTGATGCGGGCACCCACCTGCTCTTCCAGAGCGGTGATCGCCTCCTGAATGGCGCGCAAAGGATCGAGCGGCGCCGGCGACATCACGTCTTCCATGCGGTCGTAGAAGGCCTCGATTCCGAGATGCGCCTGGTCGAGCGAAAAATCGCCGTACTCGGGATTCTTCGCGATTTCCTCGTTGCTGAGCCGCCGCAGGGTACCGTTGCGGTCGCGCACGATCGGCCGGAATCGCTTGAATCCCGGCCCTCCGAGCGCGGGATCCTGCGCGAACAGGAAATTGCCGCGCCAGAAGCGCTTTCGCGCCACCGTCCCATCGGGCTGCGCGTCCACGGCGAGCAGGACTCCCGCGGCGGCGTCCGACTGTGATACCCGCTTGGCGAGCACCAGCATGTGCCCGTACGGATCGGCATATGCGGTGCCGGGCCGCAGCGAGTCCTCATTCAACGGCACCGGATAGTAGTCGGTGCTCTCGTCGGCCGCCGGCGTGCGCCCGGAGCCGGAATGGACGCCGTCCGCCACGGTCAAGCGTACATACTGGCCGAAGGCTGCTGCGAGGCCCAGCTGTCGGGCCGCCTCGAGTGTCAAGGTCCGCACCGGCGGCGTCCGCGGCGAAGCCGAAGGGATTCCGGCGGGCACGTTCAGGCCCGGATAGGGGCCGAGCGCGGCGGCGAGCCCCGGCCGGCTCGCCGCGCCGGCGAGCGGCGGCTGAACCGGCGCGACCTCCGGAGGCGGCGGTGGGGGCTCGAGATTCTGAATATTCCACCAGGCGTGACAGCTTGGCGGCTGGCCGCCGCCGCCACGGGTGCATTTCGAGTACCCGAACGGCAGCCCCATCTTGAATGCGAAATAGGCGCGCAGGAAATAGGGAAGGTCCGCGCAGTCCGGGCGGATGATCAGTCCCATCTGGTCCTCGCGCAGGCCGAGATGGTTGAACAGGAAATTGCGCGACCGGTCGCGCAGCACCTCGTGCAGCGCCGGCCAGGACGGCGCCGCATCGAGCGGCGCGTCGAAGAGCTTCTCGATCCAGGCGGAATACAGGTTCTCGGTGGCGCGATTCCAGGTGTTGCGCAGCGGCCACAGCGTTCCCTCGGTCGCGTGCGGCCGCGGCGGCTCGGTCGCCCGCACCACGATCTCACGAGTGATGGTGCCGCATTCGGTGCTTGCACGCTCGCGTGCGAGCCGCGCCTGCCATTTGCCGGCGGCGGGGGAGACGACCTCGGCATACCAGAAATACGGCGGGCCGCCGTGCCGCTCGCGAGAAGCCGCGGCGACCTTCCCATCCGGCGCGATCAGCGATAGCTCCCCGTCCAGCGGCTTCTCGGCGGCGACGACGACGCGCAAAGGCGCGCCCTTCCACGGCGCGAGCGGGGAGGGCAGGACGGCGAGCTCTGCCGCCTCCTCACAGCTTCCGACTGGAGCCTGCGCCTGCGATTCTACCGCCGAATAGAGGACGACGAATAATGCGCCTGCGAGCAGCGGCAACGCTCTCGCGGCAGCAGCACATGAGTGCGTCTGGAACAATTGAGCCCCTCCCGATCCCTGGCGGCAAGGAGGCAATATTGCTTTGGCTGAATAATGGCAGAATCGAGCGCCAGGACGGGGACGTCGGAGGTACGGTGCATGGCCGGCGCCCTGCCCGGACCCGCTGCAAAGCGCTTGCTTTGGCCGTAGCCTGGCCTTCTATTTTCTATCGCAACGGCAGAACGAGGGCGGGATGGCGAATCACTGCGTCGCCCTGCAACGCCAGGGGAGGTGGGGCCTCACTTGCCGGCGGTACTCCACTCCGGATCCGCGCAGGCCGGCCGGCATCGCCGCGAAGCCGCAGCCGCCGCTTCAATGCGGCGGTTCCTGTTCGAGGTGGCGGAGATGGCCCTCCTTGATCCACACCCGGCAGCCCTGGCTGCCGGCGCGTGCGCGGAGACGGGCGCCGACTGGCAGCCGCAGCCATGACTGGACGGCGAACGTCTCGCCGTCCTCGCTGAAGCCGCCCGCAAGCACGAGCAGCTCGAGCCCGCCTGCGGAATCGAGCTCGACGTCGGTGTCCGCCGTCCAGTCCTCGAGGCGGACCTTCTCGCGAGCATCACTGAACAGCGGCAGCACCCGCACGCCGGCGCGGTCCGCGGCCGCGCGCGGCGCCGTCTTGCTCGTGTCCACCACCACGTGGGTGCGGTCGGCGGTAGCGAACTGCCAGAGCTTCACGAAGATCGTGCAGCCCTGCGGCGACCCGGGCGTGTGCCGGGACTGCGGCGGGTTGCGCACGTAGCACCCAGCTGGATAATCGCCGTGCTCGTCCTGGAACACGCCTTCGAGCACGAGAAACTCCTCTCCGCCGCCGTGCACATGCGGCGAGAAGCGGCTGCCGGGCGCATATCGCACGATCGAGGTGGCGCGTGCGACCTCGTCGCCGATCCGGTCGAGCATTCGCCGTTCCACGCCCGGCACCGGCGACGCCTTCCATTCGAGCGTCGCCGCGTGCACGACGGCCCGCTTGCTGAAGTCTGCGTTGAGATTCATAGGGCTCGCTCCTCGGGAAAACCGCTGCCCCCTGCAATCGAGCAGCGCTGGCGGCGGTGCGCCGATCCTTTCGGAAGCAGGTCCACTCGTCCACCACCCGGCCGTCGGGAAGTCGGCAGAATCCGTGCTCGCCCCGCGGTCCCTTCCGTGTCTCGCTCTTGCCGCCGCTCTGCACGCAGAGCACCGAAGCCGGATTTCGAGTGTCCAGCCGGTTGCGGGACAGCCGGTCAGGCTTGTCGGAATTATGATTCGAATAGCTCGCGTCGGCTTTCGATCTCTCGTCGTTGGCTATCGAGCGCGCGATGCCCAGGACTGCAGCGGCTTTCTTGCCTGGTCGGCGGCACTGCCTTACCCGCAGATGCGGCTCGAGCGAGCTGCGACGGTGTCGTTGTAATCCATTCGGGCGTGGCTGTGGAGTTTTTGCAACGCACGGGAAATTTCTCGCCTGGGTCACAGTGCTGAGCGGTTTTGCTGTTCCGATGTCGCCAGCTTACCACAAGCGCGGGGGGATCATGAGCATCGAGAGCTTGCTGCTGGTTCTGGTCGTCACCTTCTGGCTGGCCTTCGTGCTCAATCGACTGCAGCGGGGCCAGCGCAGCCGGCGCACCGGATAGTGCGCAGCGGGACCGGCCGGCCGCGTCCAGCTCCTGGTTTTGCCGGCCGGCGCCGCAAGCATAAGCCTGTGCTCGGCACGTGCCGAGACAGAGAGAGTTGAGTGACGGTAGAGAGGGTTGCGTGCGATGTTGCGTATCGACGACCGGAGCTGCACTGTCGAACCGGCTGAAGCTCTCCGGATTGCGACCGGCGATCACGGAGCATTGCGGCGGCGGGAAGCCACGGACGAAATTGGGACCTGCATCGACCAGGTGTTCGGGTTCCTGAGCAACCCTTTCGGGGATACGCAGCAGGCGCGCGAGCTGCTGTCGCAGATCGGCGGCCGGTCGATCCACGACATCGAGCTGCAGCGAGGCGAGTTCTGCTTTCAGATCGCGTTCTATTTCCTCGCCTGCCTCGCCATCGCCGCTCACGTCCGGGATCCTGCGGTGCAGAGGAAGTGCATCAACGCGCTCTATGACCGAGTGCGGGCATTTTATGCCGGGCCCGATGCGACCGTCCGCTTCTGCGATGTCGTCGTGGCGGCCGAGGAAAGGGATCAATTCGCTCCCGCGCTCCGCCAGCTGTTGCGGAGCACCGGCGGGAGCGATCACGATATCTCGCGAGCGGTCGTCACCCGGCTGGGGCTTTTCGACCTGATCGGTCTGCGGCGGCTGTACGAGTACCACGAGATCATCGGGCCGGAGGCGCCCAGCCCGAGATTCTACTTCGTCGCCGAGCAGGTGCTGCTGCAGCACAGCGGCGAAAGGCATCATCCGATCGTCGTCGCTGTGATCGCTGATTTGCTGTCGGCGAACTACGATATCCTGTCGAGAATCGTCCTTGCCGTGCTGCCGGAGATGCAGCCGGACGAGACACAGCCGGACGAGCTCGACGAATGCGTGCTGGTTGCTGCCGGCATGCCCGACGTGACCGGGAAGCAACCCAGCAAGGCCTATGCAGCGGGAAAATACCTGCTGCTGCTCCTCGAAGACCTTCCTCCGCAGGAGCGACAGCGGGCGATCAGCTTCAGATATGCTCTCGCCATGTGTGACAGGCGCAGGCAATGGCCGCTATGCCTGGTCACGCTGGAGAACTCCGCCTCCATCTCGAACGTCCTGTGCGTGTTCGAGCCGGACGGATCTCACTCCAATTACGGAGCACTCCACGGGAACGACGCGTTGAAGGAGTTCATGGACCGAGGCATTGGGCTCCTCAGGGATCGCTTCGACCTGGGACAGATTGAGGAGCTGCCGTGCGGGCCGTCCGGCAGCTGGCGGCTCCAATAGGCCGGCTGACGGCACGCTCGCGCTGATTGGGACCTCTCCTCACCAGAAGCAGGACCCCGCCGCGCTGGCGCGGCGGGGAGCCCCGGTCCGCACAGGTCGGGTTCACCCGGCCTGTGGCACTCCATTGCGGGCGGAAGTCGGTCAAGGCCGGTTCCGCTGGCCCGAGCGAGGGCGAGCGACCTGTTCATCGGGATGCGCGGAAGAAACCCCGCGCGTGACTTGGAGGAGCTCAACGAGCCAAGCTTCAGGCGATTTGAGGATCGCTCAATTGAAGATGAGGGAGAGGTCCTCATAATGCTCGGATGGCAGGTTCTTGCCGTTCAGCATGATCTGCAACGGATCGACGCCTGCTCCGGTGACAGTGGCGACCCGAGCCTGAGAATTGGTTGCGGCCCATCCGGCGATTCCGGCCCCGATCAAGGCGGCGGTGACAGTGAAGAGTCCGATCTTGCGCATCTGAATTCTCCTGTCATTCGGTCGGCTGCGATGGTCTACGCATAGCTCACAAGCGCGAGGAGAACCTATGAAGGACTTCACAGGTGGCGGAGAATTTTGTGGGCTTTGCTTGCCGAGGTCGGCTTGCCCTGCGATTGACAGCGCACGGGCCGAGGTGGGGAGCCAGGAATAGCCCGCATCGAGCGGATCGAAAATGCGGGCTTCCAGCGTATCGGGCCCGCCGCTTCGCTGCCTTCGGGGCTATCGGTTGCCCGCCAGGCGCGCGCGCAGCTCGGTCTTCAGCACCTTCCCGTAATTGTTCTTCGGCAGCTCCGTCTCGACGAAATAGCACTTCGGCCGCTTGAACCGGGCGATGTGGTCGAGACAGAGGCGGTCGAGCTCGCCCGGATCGACCTCGGCGCCCGGCTTCGGCACCACGAAGGCCACGACCTCTTCGCCCCACTCCGCGCTCGGCCGGCCCACCACGGATGCCTCCTGCAGGCCGGGATGCCGCAGCAGCACCTCCTCCACCTCGCGGGGATAGATATTCGATCCCCCCGAGATGATGACGTCCTTCGAACGGTCTTTCAGGGTGAGGAATCCATCCGTGTCCAGCGCGCCTACGTCACCGGTCCACAGCCAGCCGTCGCGGAGGGTGCGCGCGGTGGCCTCGGGATTGCGCCAGTAGCCGAGCATCACCGGCGCGCCGCGCACCAGAATCTCTCCCGTCGCGCCGGGCGGCAGCTCGCGCCCCTCTTCGTCGGCGATGCGCAGCTCGACGCAGCACAGCGCGACCCCCACCGAGCCCAGCCGCTCGCGCCAGCGCGGGTGACTGCGATCGGCGACGTGGGCGCGGCCGAGCGCGGTGATGGTCATCGGGCTCTCGCCCTGGCCGTAGATCTGAACGAAGCGCTCGCCCATCACCGCCACCGCCTCCTCGATGTCGGCCACATACATGGGCCCTCCGCCATAGACGACGGTTCGGATGCCGTCGCCGTCGGCGCCTTCCGCTTTCGCCCGGTCGACGAGGTGGCGCACCATGGTGGGGGCGGCGAACATGGTGACCTCGCGCAATGCGCGGCCGAGCGCCAGCACCTCGGCGGGGTCGAAGCCGCCCGATTCCGGGACGACGTGGCGGGCGCCGCGCAGCATGCCGATGAGGTTGTAGAGGCCGGCGCCGTGCGACATCGGCGCCGCATAGAGCATGGCGTCCCCGGAGCGCGCCGCGTCGACATCGACGAAATAGCTCGAGGTCATGGCATGCAGGTTGCCGTTCGAGATCATGACGCCTTTCGGCCTGCCGGTGGTGCCGGAGGTGTAGAACAGCCAGGCGAGGTCGTCGCGCCCGCGCGCGACCGGCGCCGGCAGCGGCTCGGCATTTCCCAGCGTGGCGAAGTCCCTGCCGCCCGCCGCAACGACGGCCGTGGAACGCGCTCCGATCAGCGATGCGAGAGCGTTGCCCAGCTCATCGCATACGAAGGCAGCTCGCGCCTCGGCATTCTCGATGATCCACGCAACCTCTCTCGGATGCAGCCTGCTGTTGATCGGCACCACCGCAGCGCCGGCAAACCAGGCCCCGTACATCAATTCGAGATATTCCGGGCAATTGCCCATCACCAGCGCCACCCGGTCGCCGGGAGTGACGGCGAAGCGCTCCCGCAAGGCACGCGCGAGGCTGGCCGCTCGCCGCGCGAGCTCGCGGTAATCGGCGAGCACATGCGTGCCATGGAGAAGGGCGGGCGCGCTCGGCGTGCGCTGCGCCGTGCGGTTGAGCCATTCGGCGAGATTCATGCCGCATTCTAGAGCCGATTGCGCTCATTTGTGTACACGTCATGCGCGGGCTGGTCCCGCGCATCCACGTCTTCAATGGGCGAAAAAGCCGTGGATGGCCGGGACAAGCCCGGCCATGACGACGTTCTGATTCGATCGGATCGGAACATGCTCAACAATAGGTGGCCCGGCCGCCGCCATGTCGTATGCGCGGACGCGGCTCGCGCCCGCCGCATGCCGGCGAGACGAAATTTCCCGCCCGCCCGGTCGGCGCGCGCATTTATTTGCAGGCCCGCCCGACGGCGGCGAATTCCAGTCTCGCGGCACACCGCGAGCGAGACAGCCGGCATCCTCGTGGACCGCGCGTGACCGTGCCCTCGTTGTAGGGCCGGAGGCGCCAAACTATATTGCAGCATGCACCGGCGCTCGCCGCAGCATCGCGCCCGAGCCGGAGAAGGAGTTGCCCCGTGGATCAGCTCGTCGAGCAGGACGCCGCCCCCGCAACGATCGAGGCGACGGTCAACTACATCGTCGACAACGGCGAGAAGCTCTTCACCTATACCGGTGGGCCGGGCTCGCTCGACGTTCGCACCGGCGGCACGCAGGACCCGCATCGGGTGAGCATCCGCAACGCCCGGCGTGCCGGTCGCGAGTTCGCGCTCGATCGCGACGGCTTCCGTTTCGTGCATCACCCGACCAGGGTCGAGGACTTCTTCGACGAGGCCGAGATCCGCCGCGTCTACTACCCCGAGATGGAGGCGCTGGTGAAGGCGGAGAGCGGCGCCTTGCGTGTGGTGGTGTTCGACCACACGCTGCGCACCGCTGACGAGGAGCTGCGCGAGTCGAGGAAGATCCGCGAGGTGGTGCGCCGCGTGCACAACGACTACACGGAATGGTCGGCGCCGCAGCGGGTGCGCGACCTCCTGCCCGAGGAGGCCGACGAGCTGCTGCGCCGCCGGTTCGCGATCGTGCAGGTATGGCGGCCGATCCGGCATCCGGTCGAGAGCTTCCCGCTCGCCATCTGCGACGCCCGCAGCATCTCCACGAATGATCTGGTCGTGTCGGAGCGCCGCTATCCCGGTCGCGTCGGCCAGACCTACGCCGTGACCTACAGCCCGCGCCACCGCTGGTACTGGCTGCCGCGCATGCGCCGCGACGAGGCGCTGGTGTTCAAGGTGTTCGATTCGGCCAGGGATGGCCGCGCCCGCTGGTCCGCGCATACCGCCTTCGAGGACCCGACCTCGCCGCCCAATGCACGCCCGCGC
>DASXAP010000322.1:0-1801 GCA_036406655.1 Xanthobacteraceae bacterium
GCGATCAGCGGCGCATGCCGGGCGATCTCGGGGGAGCGCTCGGCCTGCGCGTGGCGCACCAGCGCTCCGATCTCGATCTGCCCGTCCCTGCCGGCGATCCCGCCGAGCCCGTCGATCCCGTTGATGTCCACCAGCAGGGCGGGACGGCTCAATCGCATGTTGAGCGTCGCGATCAGGCTCTGCCCGCCGGCGAGCACGCGCGCATCCTCGGCGGCCAGCAGCTCGACCGCATGCGCCACCGAGCGGGCCTTGGCATAGGCAAACGGAGCCGGTTTCAACGCTTCCTCCCCGCCGCGCTCGTCGCATTGTCCTCAGCACGGAGCGGACGTCAATCCGCGCCCCGAATCGACTAGCCAAGATGGCGTCCTTCCTGCACACTGCCGGCAAAACAGAAACGGGCTCGCTCGCGCGGGCAACGCCGTTCCGAGCGAAGCGCCGGGGGAGCAGGTGGACTTCAGCTTCGACTTGCTGATCAACGCCATCATCGCCGGCGTGCTGCTCGGCGGCTTCTACACCGCCGTGACCATCGGCGTCTCGATCTCGTTCGGCATTCTCGACATCGTCAATATCGCCCATCCGGCCTTCATCATCCTCGGCTCGTACATCGCCTATATCGTCAACGCCCGGCTGCACGTCGATCCGATCCTGATCAGCGTGGTGATGCTGCCGGCCTTCTACATCCTCGGCGCCGGCATCTATCAGATCTATCACGAATCGTTCGAGCGGCGCGGGCAGGAGGCGCTGCGCGGCCTCTCCTTCTTCTTCGGTCTCCTGTTCGTGACCGAGGTGCTGCTGATTCTCGTGTTCGGCGTCGACTACCGTTACGTGGAGGCGTCCTATATCGGCCCGAGCTGGCGGCTCGGCGTGATGGACTTCCCGCTGCGGATGCTGGTGCCCTGCCTTGCCGCGCTCGCCCTGTTCGCCGCCGTGCAGCTCTATCTCGGGCGCACGTTCACCGGGCGGGCGATCTCGGCGGTGGCGCAGGACCAGCTCGCGCTGCAGCTCATGGGTGCGTCACCCACCCGGATCAAGCGGGTCGCCTTCGGCATCTCCATCGCCACCACCGCCGTGGCCGGCGCGCTGCTGATCATCATCCAGCCGGTCGAGCCGTCGGTCGGGCGGGAATATATCGGCCGGGTGTTCGCGATCTGCGTGCTCGGTGGGCTCGGCAGCCTGCCCGGCACCGTCATCGGTGCCATGCTGCTCGGCATCGTGGAGAGCTTCACCTCGACGTTCTACGGCCCGTCCTGGGCGCCGGCGGTTGCGTTCGGCGTGCTCCTGCTCACGCTCGCATTCCGGCCCGCGGGTCTTCTCGGACGCTAGGGTTGTCCCTCGTGCGGACCTGGATTTTCCTGCTGCTGTCGATCCTGGTCGCGGCGGTCGTATTCCTCGCCGCGCGCTTGCTGGGCAACGACTACGTGTTCTTCGCCGGCTACACCGTGCTGCAGTACGTCGTGCTGGCGACCGCCTGGAACATTCTGGGCGGCTATACCGGCTACGTGAATTTCGGCTCGGCGGCCTTCTTCGCCCTCGGCGCCTATTCGACCGTGTTCCTGCACAAGCTCTATCCTCTGCCGATTCCGCTGCTGATGGTCGTCGGCGGCATCGTCTCCGGCATCGTCGGCCTCGGCACCGGCTATCTGACGCTGCGGCTGCGCGGCGCATTCTTCGCCATCGCCACGCTGGCGCTCGCGGTCGTGCTGCAGACCTTCGTGGTCAACTGGGATTTCGTCGGCGGCTCGCGCGGCGCCTACATCATCCGCCCCAGCGAGATTGCCGTCATCGGCCCCTACATCCAGTA
>DASXAP010000323.1:0-37520 GCA_036406655.1 Xanthobacteraceae bacterium
AGCCGAGCCATCAACGTTGAAGCGGCGCATTCAGATTGGTTGGTCGCCGCACTACGGTCAGCTGATGCCCATATGGCCGCGTACGATTGCCGTGGAACAGTGAAAGGCCGCCCCACGGCGGCGTCGATCTTGGCTTGACGCCCGCGGTCGCCCGATGCGCGGCAGCAAGCCTGTGCGGCGCCCTGGCGGGCAGGGCGAACGGACGCGCGTACTTGAAATTGGACGCCGCAGGCACCGGCAATGCCGTCGTATCGGCGGGCACGTCGTAAGCGGTGGGGCGCGGCCAAGGATCCCCCGTTCGCGCCGCCTCGGCATCGGGCGCGACTCGCGGTTCGAGGGTTTGCGCCAGCGCGAGCCTGGTCTCGCCCCCAAAAGTCTCGACCCCGAAGCTCACCGGGCTCGGCGCGCTCAGCACCGGCTCCGGCTCCTCGCCCATGATCAGCGGATGCGACCAAAGGCTCTGCTCGGGCGTGTGCCGGGCCAGCCATTGCTCGGGCAGCGTCGCCGTCTTCGGCCGATCCGCGGTCGCCGGCACCACATGCACGATCTTGAAGCCGCGCGCCTTGAGCTCCTTCAGGATCTCCGGTAGCGCCAGCGCAGTGCGAGGCTGGATGTCGTGCAGCAGCAATATGCCGCGTCCGCGCGCCTCGATCCGGTTGATGGCGCGCCGCACGACCTCCTGGCTCTTGATCTTGGTCCAGTCGTCGGCGAGGAAGTCGACGCTCCAGGTCATGTAGCTGTGGGCGGCGAGGTACTGCTCGACCGAATTCTGCCGCAGCAGCCCGGGAACCCGGAAGAAAGGAGCAATTGCACCCGGCTCTGGGAGGACGCTTTGCAGCGACTGGAACCCCTCCTCGATCTCGCGCGATGCCTGGTCCACGGACATCCTGTGAAAGGTGAAAGGATGGCTTTGGCTGTGATTGGCGATCGTGTGCCCTTCCTCGTAGACCCGGCGCACGACGGCGGGGTAGGCGCGAACCATGCGGCCCACCATGAAGAACGTCGCCTTCACGCACTCGGACGCAAGCGTGTCGAGGACGTGACTGGTGTAGGGAGGCAGCGGGCCATCATCGAAGGTCAGCACGACCTCGTGGTCCTGCAGCGGCAGAGATTCGCCGTACTGAAAGCTGCCGAGCCGCACATGCTCGGTCGGGTCGACCGCGATCGTGCGGCTGACGCCGAGCGCGCCCTGCGGGCATTCGGCTGCACCGGCAGGGGCGAGCCCGACAAGCAACGACACCAACGCAAGCGCGCCGAAGATTCGCATGACCTCCCTTCCGATCCTGCCTGCTTGATAGACCCGGAAACCATGATTGGAAACGGGTCTCGTGGGTTTCCCAGTCTAGCGGAACACTAGGGGCAGGCAATTTAATGGCGCATTAATCCACCGCGCTCGGCAGGATTAATCGCCGTTGTGACAACTACGTCACGGTGAGCTGAAAGCTCCGCATTGCCCGCCGCGGCCTTTTCGGAGGCCCGCTGCGATCGCTTGGCCGAACCGAGGGAATCGCATAAGCCTGCGGCCACCATGGTGCCGGTCAGGCTGAAGGCCCGACGGTCGGATCGTCGAGCTGCTCGCCGACGGCAGCGAACTGCCCCTTGTCGTCGTGGCCGAAGCGCCGGCGTCGCACCGCCATACGAGGGTGCTGCGCGGTCTGGATCGGGTTGATGCGGAACCAGCCGGCGGCCGTTAGCGGCGCAGCGGGCGCCCTCCTCGCGGGCCGCCGCAATAGCGCCCGATGCCGTTCGCGCTCGCGGCCGCCGGGGTGTGCTAGCATGCAGCCATGCCGGCCAGGCACACGACCAACACGGCGATTGGGGCAGAGGATACCCCGATACCGCTGGTGGGTCTGGGCACCTGGGAGCTGCGGGGGCGCACCTGTGCCCGCCTTGTGGAGCAGGCGTTACGGCTCGGCTACCGCCACCTCGACACGGCGGAAATGTACGGCAATGAGCGCGAGATCGGCGAGGGGTTGCGGGCATCGGGGGTGAGACGGGAGCGGGTATTCGTCACCACGAAGGTCTGGCCTTCGCATTTTGCCGCGCGCGACCTCGAACGCTCGGCGAAGGACAGCCTGGCGCGGCTGCGCCTTTCGGAGGTCGATCTCCTGCTGCTGCACTGGCCGAACCCGCGGATTCCGCTCAGTGAGACGCTGGGCGCACTCTGCAAGGTGAGGCGCATTGGGCTGGCGCGTCATATCGGCGTATCCAACTTCACCACGGCGCTGATCGAGGAGGCGGTAAAGCTCGCTGAGGAGCCGTTGCTCTGCAATCAGATCGAGATGCATGTCTTTCTCGATCAGTCGAAAGTGATCGCTGCCTGCCGGCGTCACGGATTGGCGGTCGTGGCCTACAGCCCGATTGCCCGCGGCGGGCTCAGGAGCGACAGGCTGCTCGCCCGCATCGGCAGTGCGCACGGCAAGACCGCGGTGCAGGTAGGCTTGCGCTATCTTGTGCAACAGGGCGTGGCCGTCATTCCCCGCACTGCCCGCGTCGAGCGATTGGCCGAGAATCTCGCGATATTCGATTTCGAGCTGTCCGACAGGGAGACGGGGGAGATTGCCGGATTGGCGCGCCGCGGCGGCCGCATCGTCGATTACGCATATTCCGGATCCCCCGAATGGGATTGAAGGGGGCGTCAATGGACTCGGCCGTCTATCGAAGCCTGCTCGAGATCACGACCGCCACGGTCACGACCATGCTCCTGAAAAAAGGGATCCGGCGCTGCTGGATGCAAGGCCCGATGCCGCTCGTTGCGGGCGGCAAGCGCCTGGTCGGGCCGGCTTTCACGCTGCGTTTCGTGCCGGTCCGCGAGGATCTCGCCACCCCTGAAAGCTGGGCCAAGCCGATCTCGACCCGCGCGGCGATCGAGGAAATGCCCGAAGGGTGTGTCGCGGTGGCCGACGCGATGGGGGTGGTGTCTGCCGGCATTTTCGGCGACATCCTGACGATGCGCATGAAAAAGCGAAACGTCACCGCGCTGGTCACCGACGGGGTGGTGCGTGACCGGACGGGCGTGCTGGCGTCTGAGCTCCCGGTGTGGTGCGCCGGTGTGGCGGCGCCCGCCTCGGTCAACGGCCTGACTTTCGTGGGCTGGCAGGAGCCGATCGCTTGCGGCGGCTGCGCCGTCTTCCCCGGCGACCTCATAGTCTGCGACGACGACGGCGCCGTGGTGATCCCGAGCAATCTCGCCGACTTCGTTGCCGAGCAGGGCACGGAGCACGAACGCATGGAGAGCTGGATCGTGAGGGAAGTCGAGCGCGGCGCGAAGCTCCCCGGCCTTTATCCGATGAACGAGGAGACCAGGCGGCGCTACGAGTCGTCAAAGAAGACGTGAATGCATCGGCGGATGCGCATGTTCTTCCTCCTCTCCAAGCTGCTCGGCTTCTTTGCCATTCCCTCCAATCTCATCGCTTCGATCGGAGCTTGCGGCCTCTTGCTGCTGCCCACGCGCTTTAGCCGCGCAGGTGCGCGGCTTGCTTTCGCGGCCCTGGCCTTGCTGGTGGTTCTCGGTCTCACGCCGATCGGCAATGTGCTGATACTGCCGCTCGAGCAACGGTTTCCGCCATGGGATGCAGTGGGGGGTGAGCCCGCCGGTATCGTGGTGCTGGGGGGTGCGGTCTCGCCCCACGTTTCGGTGGGCCGCAGCACGGTGGCGCTCAACGAAGCGGCTGAGCGGATGACGGCGGCGGTCACGCTGGCGCGACGCTATGGCGGGCTGCGCATCGTCTTTTCCGGCGGCGATCCCGCGCTGCTCCTGGGCCAAGGCGTCGAGGCGGAGTTTGCGCTTCGCTTGTTCGAAGGCCTCGGCATCGCCCGTGAGCAGGTTCTGCTCGAGAATCGCTCGCGCAACACCGTGGAGAATGCGGTTTTCTCCAAAGCACTGGCGCAGCCCAAGCCGGGTGACCGCTGGCTGCTGGTGACCTCGGCCTACCATCTGCCGCGGGCAATGGGCGTGTTCCGGAAAGCGGGCTTTCTCGTCGAGCCGTACCCAGTCGACTGGCGAACCGCGGGACCGCAGGACGCATTGCGTCCGTTCACCAGCGTGGCGGAAGGCTTGCGCCGCACCGATACCGCCGTGCGCGAATGGGCAGGTCTCGCAGCCTATTGGCTGACCGGGAGGAGCTCGGAGCTTTTTCCCGCGCCGGCACATGAGCAGCGTTGAACACCTGCGCAAGCGCCCGTCCAGAAGTTAATCGATCCTTCACCGATGGCCGGAAGAATGCATCAAGCTCGCGCAGGATGTCGGCATCGGCGCAGCTTGCACAACACACCGCCCTCGGCCGTTCTGAGATTCCCATGCAGCGACGGAGCATTTCCGATGCCGGTCGCCTTACGACCAGCAATCCCTGCCGCCTTGCCGCGAGAGGGTGCGTCAAGAGCGAGGCGTGACCGGCTTCTGCGCCTGCTCGCCAATGCAGTGACCGTGCTCTGCGCGGCGGTTGCGATCCTCGCCGTGGCTGCCGCGGCGGTGGCGGTGGGCCTCACCTGACGCCCGGCTGCGGCCAGCAACTGAAAGCCGCAAGCCGGCGAGAGCAGGTGGCTTGACCGCGCGGTTCCGGTCGGCTCACGATTGCCGGCGATGACACTCAGGCTCATCATCGGCAACAAGAACTATTCATCGTGGTCGCTGCGGCCGTGGATCGCGATGAAGGTCGCCGGGATCGGCTTCGAGGAGGAGGTCATCTCGATCGAGGCGGATGACTTCAAGGCCCGCGTGAGCAAGCTCTCCGGCGCCGGAAAGGTGCCGGTGCTCGTCGACGGGTCCGTCCGAGTATGGGAATCCCTGGCGATCCTCGAATATGTGGCCGAGAAATTTTTCCAGGCCGGGCTTTGGCCCGCCGATGCGGCAGCGCGCGCCCATGCCCGCGCAATTGCAGCCGAGATGCATGCAGGATTTGCGGCGATGCGCCGGCATCTGCCGATGAACATGTCGCGGCCGGTGCGCACACGCGAGCTCACGCCCGAGGTCCGCGCGAATGCAGACCGCGTCGATGCCATCTGGACAGATTGTCGCAGCCGGTTCGGCGCGGGCGGTGACTTCCTGTTCGGCGCCTTCGGGGCCGCCGATGCCATGTATGCTCCGGTCGTGTCCCGGTTTCACACTTATGCAGTCGAGGTCGGGCCCGTCGCCCGCGCCTACATGCGGGCGGTCATGAGCCTGCCGGCGTGGGGCGCATGGCAGGCCGCAGCCCGCGATGAGAAATGGGTGCTGGCGGCCGACGAGGTCGACTGGCCGGCAGTTCTGCGCGTGTGAATCGCAGCCTCATCCGGCGGAGCGCGTCCGGGCCTGGCCCTCGGGGCTTGCGACATCCTGACCGAAAAATTGTCGGGAAAGTGTATTGATTCCGGCACGGGGGCGTAAGAAATAGGCTTCTTTCCTGAAGGCCCAGTCGCCGCGATGCCCCGAGAGGGGGCATTGCGGGGACGGATCATCTGCTTTCCCTGTTGGAGCTCCCACCATGCGATATCGTTTTGTCGCCCTCATTTCCGCTGTGCTCTCGGCGGTCGTCTTGTGCTGCGCCGTATCAGGCGCGGAGGAGGCCAAGAACGACGTCAAGGGCCTGTTCCTTCTGACCGATTATCCGGCAGTCACCATCCGCCCCGGCTCCTCCTCCTCGATCAATCTCAAGCTGCAGAACTACGGGCTGCCGCCCGAGCGGGTGGCGCTGTCGGTGAGCGGCGTTCCCGGCGGGTGGACGGCGAACCTGATCGGTGCCGGCCAACCGGTCGCCGCAGCGCTGCCGGCCACGAATGCCAGCGTGTCGCTCGAGCTCCGCCTGGAAGTGCCCAAGGACGCGCCCGTCGGCACCACCAACCTGACGGTGACGGCGCAGGGCGCGACCACGACCGTCACGCTCCCCATCGAGGTGAAGCTCGCAACGGATCTGCCGGCCAAGCTCACGCTCACCCCGCAATTGCCGGAGCTGCGCGGCACGTCCAAGTCCAGCTTCGAGTTCCAGCTCACGATCAAGAACGAGAGCGGCAAGAAGGTCACCGCGAGCCTGTCGGCCCAGGCGCCGCAGAATTTCGATGCGACTTTCACCGAGCAGTACGGAAGCCAGGAGCTCAACGCGCTGCCGCTCGACGCCGGCCAGTCGAAGGATGTCAAGCTGAAGGTGCGGCCGCCGAACACGGTGGCTGCGGGAAAGTACAAGGTGACGGCCAAGGTGACGGCGGAGGACGCCACCGCCACCACAGAGCTGACCCTCGACATTACCGGCCAGCCGAAGATCGACATTGCCGGCCGCGAGGGTGTGCTGAGCGCACGAGCCAGTGCCGGGCGTGAGGAGTTGATCCCCATCATCCTCACCAACTCGGGAACCGCGCCCGCCGAGCAGATCGAGCTTTCCGGCAGTGTTCCGCCGGGCTGGAAGATCAACTTCGATCCCAAGACCGTCGACCGGATCGCTCCGAACGAGAACAAGGAGGTGAAGGCCCTCGTCACTCCTTCCGACAAGGCCGTTGCGGGTGATTTTCAGGCGACCGTGCGCGCCGCGGCGCGCGGCGAGTCCGCCTCGCAAACCTTCCGCGTGGCGGTCATCACCTCGACGATCTGGGGCATCGTCGGGATTGCACTGATCGGTGGCGCGCTTCTGATCATGATCGGGGCGGTCGTATGGTTCGGACGGCGATGAACGATCACGTTATCGAGGTCCAGAACCTCACCAAGCGCTACAACGGGGTCGCCGTCGTCGACGGCGTAACGTTCTCGGTAACGCGCGGAGAGATCTTCGGGCTGCTCGGCCCGAACGGCGCCGGCAAGACGACGACCATCCTGATGCTGCTCGGGCTGAGCGACATCTCGGCGGGGCAGGCCCGTGTGCTGGGTCACGATCCCGGGCGCGACCCGCTCGGGGTCAAGCGCCACGTCGGCTATCTGCCGGACCAGGTGGGCTTCTACGACAACCTCACGGCCGCGGAGAACTTGCGCTACACCGCCCGCCTCATGGGGATCGAGCGGGGCGAGCGCGAGGCGAGGATCGGGACGGCGCTCGGCCATGTCGGGCTCGCCGACGTGACGGACAGCCGCGTGGGCACCTTCTCGCGCGGCATGCGCCAGCGGCTGGGGGTTGCCGAAATCCTGATGAAGGAAGCGCAGATTGCCGTGCTCGACGAGCCCACTTCGGGGCTCGACCCGCAGGCGACTGCCGAGCTGCTCAATATCATCCGTGAGCTCAAGCAGCGCGGCGTGAGCGTGCTGCTGTCCTCGCACCTGCTGGAGCGGGTGCAGAGCGTTTGCGATCGCGTGGCTCTGTTCAATCAGGGCAAGCTTGCCCTGATCGGGACCGTGGCGGAGCTCGGGCGTGAGGTGCTCGGCGGCGGCTTCCGCGTCGAGGTGGAAGCGGAAGGACAGGGGCTCGTGGAGCGGCTCACGGCAGTGCCCGGCGTGCAGAAGGTGGACGAGGCGGGGCTGCACCGCTGGCGGCTCACCTCCGATCACGACGTTCGCCCGGAGGCCGCGTCCGCGGTGGTCGCCGCAGGCGGGCGGCTGCTGCGGCTTTCCGTCGAGGAGCCGAGCCTCGAGGCGATCTATACGCGCTACTTCCAGACCCATGAAGGAGAGCGCCATGCGACGTGAAGGCTCGGCCCTGCATGGATTCGGGGTGGTGACGCTCAAGGAGATCGCCGACCATTTCACCAGCATCCTGGTGGTCGTGCTGGTTGTCCTGGTGGTTGCGACCGCGGTGGCGGTGGTGCGCGGGGCCATCGACCAGATCAAGGACATCACTGCCGAAGATCCATTCCTTTTTCTTCGGCTCTTCACCCGCAGCAGTCCGCTGTCCCTCGTCGCCCTGCTGTCGTTTCTGGTGCCGCTGGTCGCCATCGGGTTGGGCTTTGACGCGGTGAACGGCGAGCACAACCGACGCACCCTGTCTCGGATCCTGTCACATCCGATCTATCGGGATGCGTTGCTGTTCGGCAAGTTCGCGGCCGGGCTGTTCACCTTGGCGATCAGCCTCATCGTCTTGTGGCTGCTGGTCATTGGGCTCGGGCTGCTGGGGCTCGGGGTTCCTCCGAATGCCGAAGAAATGGCCCGTGCCTTGGTCCTGCTGGTGGTCACCATCGCCTATGGCGCGTTCTGGTTCGCGCTGGCGCTGCTGTTCTCGACCGTCTTCCGCTCGGCGGCGACCGCCGCGCTCGTGTCTCTCGGCGTCTGGCTGTTTCTGACCATCATTTGGCCGCTGTTTTCGCCGGCTCTCGCCGACGCATTCACGAGTGCGGCTGATGTCCTGGGAGTGCTGGATACTCGGCAGGCCCTCGCGCGGCTGTCTCCAAGCACCCTCTACAGCGAGGTCGTGGCGATCGTGCTCGACCCGTCGATACGTTCCACTCAGCAGTCGATGCTTGCTCAGCTCGGGCTGGTGCTCATCGAACGCGGCTCGATCCCGGATGCGCCGATTCCGCTGTTGCAGAGCGTGCTGATCGTCTGGCCGCAGATCGTCGCGCTGATCGCCGGCTCGATATTGCTGTTCGCGATCGGCTATATCGTTTTCCAGCGCCAGGAAGTGCGGGCGTGAAGCGGCGCCGGCCGTCCGATCAGCCGGTGATCTTCTTCCAGCCTTCCTTCGCCAGCGCGGTGACGCTGTCCAGATTTTTGGCGACCACGTCCCAATTCACCATCGGCTTGGCGCCGGCGGCGGATGACGACGTGCTGTCGGCGACATAGGCGCCGCCGACGGTGAGCAAGCAGCCGACGATCAGTCCGAAAATGAACCGCATGAGCTATCTCTCCCCCCAACTGCCAGTATCGCACCAATTCCCGGGTTTGAAGCGATTGTCGTGCTCACTTGGACCGCGATTTCGTCTTTTCTCCGGCTTCGCCCCAGTGCAAGCCTGCGGCGGGGAGATGCCCGTCACAGGCTAAACCCAGTCACCAATAGGCCCTCGCAAGTGCTTGAAGGATTGTAAAAATCAGTGATCGAGAGTCCAGGCAGGCAAGCAAAAGCGGAATTTTTGAGGCAATTCCTGGATTGGGCTGCTATATTGCGGTCCGGATCGGGGGTATCCGCTCGACGAGGGCAGTGTGTCCAGGAGAACTGCGTTGAAAGAACACAAGTATCAGATCGGTCAAACCGTCTACTACACCTCGCGGCCTATCGGCCACATGGTTGCCAACAGCACCTACCAAGTCGTCAAGCTGCTACCCTCCGACGGTGCCGACTACCAATACCGCATCAAAAATCCCAACGAAGCATTCGAGCGGGTCGCTCGGGAAAGCCAGCTGGACTACACCGGCTGACTAGCGCAATCGCTTCGGAAAATCGTCCCTCCCCAAGGTAACCTGCCGACCGGCGCTGGCGCTGCGAAGCGCGAGCGCCGGTGTGGCGAGGGTCGGTCCCTCTCTGCTCGCGGCCGGTGAGCAGCACCGGCACGATCTTGCTGCGGCCACGCGAGGGATGCGGGCACGCGAGGGATGGTCTCGGCCGGCGTGATGCGCCATACTGCACGCGGGTCGTCTGCCATGCTCGATCGGATCGGGGAGCCGTTTGGGATATTCGATTTGCCCGGTGCGGTATCCGTGCCGGGGTGGCTGCTCGCGGTCGGTGCCGTCTTTGCAGCAGGGCTCGGTGTGCTCGCCCTGGTTCGCGCAAGTCATGCCGGCCGCAGCGAGACCGCGCTTCGCGTGCTCTTCCTGCTGCTCTTCGCCGCGGCGGGGTGGCTGGTGCTCGATCGGTGGGCCGAGCAGGAGCGGCGGGCCGAGCAGCGTGAGCTCGAAGCGCGCGCGTTCGAGCTTGCTGCGCATGCGCAGATGCCGGGCTCCGGCCTCGCCTGCCTTGATGCGATGGTCGGGGATACGATCGAAGATGCCTGCGAGAACGCGCTCTTCGGCTCTCCGGAAAAAGCGGCGGCCGCCGTGTCCTATGTCGCCGCGCAGCTTTCGCTTCTGGCCTATGCCCGCGATCACGGTGATCATGGCGTTCCCCCAGCGGCCATCGCGCATGTGCGCAAGGCCCTCGAGGCCGACCGGTTCGGAGTTGCAGCGCATGTGCTCGCAACGCGCGATGGCTGCACTCCGGAGCGCTGCGCGGGCTTTTTCCTGCTCAGCGATGCGAGTCAAGTCCGTGCCAATCTCGTTTCGCGCGCGTTCGATGCCAGGATGAAGAGCCACGTGGCGGGTTGGGGCACGCCGACCGGTGCCCAGCCGCACGTCGAGGCCTCGCCCGGCATCGCGGGGGCGAAGACGCCGAACGGCCTCTACTTTCCGTCCGCGTCCTCGATTCCGCCGGTCAATATCATGACGGCCGAGCCCGCCCCACCGGCACGCAATCCGGCCGCCGCCGCCGAGGCCACTCCGCCGCGAAAGCCGTCGCCTCCACCCGCGCCGGCGCGATCCTCTTCCGGTTCGAGTGCGCCGGCCCGCTCCGCACCCCTCCCGCTTGCTCCCAATCCCGCGGATTGAAATCGGCCTGAGGATAAACCGTCCGCGGGATGCCAACGCCCATCATGCCGGCTATGCTTTGGGCCGAGGGGGATGACTGCGTGGCTCTTCATCTCATCAAGCTCTGCGTTGGTTGCGTTTCGGTCAGCGACCTTCAGGACTGGATTCGCCAGAAGCTCAACGAGCGCAAGAAGCGCGGCCTCTCGCGGGAGCACATGCATCGCACCCGCATGGTGCCGAAGCGGCTCGAGGAGCTGCTCGATGGAGGCTCCCTCTACTGGGTGATACGCGGGGCAGTCATGTGTCGGCAGCGCCTCATCGACGTGCGACCTTTCACCGACAAGGACGGGATCAGCCGCTGCCACCTGGTGCTGGAGCCGAAACTCACGCCGGTCGAGCCGCGTCCCTGGCGGGCATTCCAGGGCTGGCGCTACCTCGAGCCCAAGGATGCGCCGCGCGATCTCGATCGCGTCGCCCCCGGCGCCAGAAGCATGCCGGAGGCGCTGCGGCGCGAGCTGCGCGAGCTGGGCCTGTTGTGATCGAACCGCGCCGGGAATCCGCCGCTTGCCGCGCCCGCTCCGCCAAATGCCAAAAAGGACAGCTCAGTGTAACCGCAGCCAGCGGCGTCCAGCGAGCCAGGCCTTGCTCGGCTTCTCAGCGCAGCGCGCCTTGCAGCGGTGAGGTCGCTGATCCGCCCTGCTGCTCGCTATTCGCTCACCGCGAGATTGTCGATCAATCTCGTTTTACCGATGCGAGCTGCCGCGAGGAGGCGAAGGGGAACATCGTTGGACCGCGTCACCGGCCGAAGCGTCTCGGCATGGCGCAGCTCGAGATAATCGAGCGAAAAACCCGCGCGCGCGATCGCCGCGGCACCATGGTCGAGAACGCGGGCGATCGACTCTCCACGCGCAATTCGACCTGCACAATCCTTCATTGCACGATAGAGTTCAGGCGCCGCAGTCCGCTCGCCTGGCGTCAGATACGCATTGCGCGAGGAAAGTGCGAGCCCGTCGGGCTCCCGGGCCGTCGGCACGCCGACGACCTTTATCGGCAGATCCAGGTCTTGCGCCAGCCGAGTGACGACCTTGAGCTGCTGGTAATCCTTCTCTCCGAACAAGGCGTAGTCGGGGGTGCATTGAATGAAGAGCTTGGCGACGACAGTTGCAACGCCGTCAAAGAAATGCGGACGAAACTTGTCCTCGAGCCCCACTGTCGCCGGACCGTCCGGCACAATCCGCGTAGCAAACCCTTCTGGATACATCACTGAAACCGGCGGCGCCCAGACCAGATCGACACTTGTGTCGGAAAGAGCCGCCAGATCGCGCTCGAATGGTCGGGGATACGTCGCAAAGTCCTCGTGCGGGGCAAATTGTGTGGGGTTGACGAAGATCGAGACCACGACCCGTTGGGCGCGCCGATGCGCTGCTCGTACCAGTGCCAGATGCCCCGCATGCAGCGCACCCATCGTCGGCACCAGCGCAATGCGCTGGGCGCGCTCGCGCCATTGCCGGACCGTGCGGCGCAGCGCAGGAACACCGCTCATGACGCGCGGAAGAGCCATCGGAGCAGCGTTCGCCTGCTGAGCCGGAGCAGTTCCGGTTGCTGGAGTGAGCCCCAGCCATAAAATTGCAGAGGAGCCGAAATATTAGCAAGATCGGCTGCTCTGAGCCACGCCCCGAATAATGCTGGAGCGCCGGACGGGATGTTGCGAGGCAGGCCGCTTCAGGCGCATGCTCGAATTAATTCTTCATTTGCGAGCTGAAAACGCACCCCTGGACGTCGGCCGGCAACATGGCCACCTTATGGGCGTGAAGCTCGCCACCGCCGAGAGGCCTGCCATGGCCCGAGAGGATGACGAAGAGCAGCGCGTTCCGGCCGCCGGGGGACGGGCGCCGGCTGCACCCTCGAGCCGAGCCGACATCGATGCCTTTCTGTCCCAGGTGAGAGGGTTGTCGCCCGCCGGCGAGCCGGGCCGTCGCGGCCGACTGATTTTTGCGCTCGATGCAACGATGAGCCGGCAGCCCACCTGGGATACTGCTTGCCGCCTGCAGGCCGACATGTTTCGCGAGGCGGCGGCAATCGGCGGGCTTGACATTCAGCTGGTCTACTACCGCGGGCTCGGCGAATGCCGCGCATCACGGTGGCTCTCACAGGCGCCGCGGCTCGGCGCGCTGATGGAGCGTATCGATTGCCGCGGCGGACATACCCAGATCGGCAAGTTCCTTGCGCACACCAGGCGCGAGACGCAGGCAACCAGGGTCCAGGCGACGGTCTTCGTAGGCGATGCCATGGAGGAAAAGCTCGACGATCTTTGTCAGGCCGCCGGCGAGCTCGGGCTGCTTGGAGTGCCGGTATTCATGTTCCAGGAAGGCGACGACCCGATCGCCGAGCGGGCGTTTCGGGAGATCGCGCGACTGACGCACGGGGCCTATTGCCGCTTTGATCCGGGCGCGGCACACCAGCTTGCCGAGTTGTTGCGGGCGGCGGCGGCCTATGCAGCCGGCGGAATGCGGGCACTCGCCGATCTCTCGGCGCGGCATCGAAGCGGTGCCGTCAAGCTCATCGAGCAGATGAGATAGCAATGGCGCCGCTGCTGTTCGGAATTGTGGTGCTGGTGCTCGCGCTCTGGGCACTCAATGCCTTCGCCAGCGTCAATCCGCGCAAGGCTGCGGCGGTGCTCAAGGCCGGTGGCGGTCTCGGTGCACTCGCCGCCGCCGGCCTGTTGGGGATGCGGGGCCGGCTGGACGTTGCCATACCACTCGGTCTCACCGGGCTGGGCTTGCTCGGGTGGCTGCCTTGGAGCATCCCGGGCTTCGGCGCGCGCACGCAAAAGCGTGACGGCCAGGTCTCGCGGGTGCGCTCGGCCTTTCTGGAGATGGAGCTCGATCACGATACCGGCGCAATGCGCGGACGCATTCTTGCGGGACCGCATGAAGGCGCCGCACTCGACTCACTCGAGGTCGCCGCCCTGACCGGCTTGCTCTCCCGGATCGATGAGGAGAGCCGGGCGTTACTTATGGCGTATCTGGATCGCCGGGAGCCCCGCTGGCGTGAGCACGCGCAAGGTGATGCGGCAGCGAGCGCGGGCCGGACCGCCGCGCGCAGCGGAAAAATGACCGAAGAGGAGGCTTATCAGATCCTTGGCCTGCAGCCGGGGGCGAGCGCCGAGGCCGTTGGCCGGGCCCACCGGGCGCTGATGAAGAAATTGCATCCCGACCAGGGGGGGTCGACGTATCTGGCCGCCCGCGTCAACGAGGCCAAGGAAGTGCTTCTGCGCCGCCATCGCTAAACTCCTTCACTCGACACGACATTTGGCGGCTCCCTCTCCGACGCGTCTTCCTGTTCCCTGGTTATCGCGCTCGTGATCAGTCTACGACGGCGAATGTCAGTTCTTGATGGCCACGCAGTCGACATCGTTGCGCTTGAGAAACCGGCAGGCGGCTTCCGCCTTCTCCTTGTCGAGCCCGGCGAATCGGGCGCGATAATAGGTTGTGCCACCCTTTTCCACAGTTTCGGTAAACGGATCGGCACCACCGAGCATCTTCGACGCCTTGTTTTGCACCATCGAGAGGCGGTGCTGGGCTTCGTGCTCGGCCGGATAGGCTCCGACCTGGATCATCCAGCCGCTGCGGATAGCCCGCTTCGCCATCGGTGAAAGGGCGCTCGTCGGTGCCTCAACGGCCGGGCTGCGCGCTGAAGAATTGGCCGTAAGCGAACCGGCACTGTTCTCGGTCGCCGCCGGCTCGATCTTCCCCGCAGTTGGGGATTCCGGTTGCGCTCCGACCGGTGGAGCAGAGGCCGCTGCCTGTGCCTCGGCTTTATGGGCAGCCGCCGGAGCAGGCGGGACGACGGGCAGTGTTGCTGCCTGGGGTCGGCTCTTGGCCGGGCCCACTGGCTCAGGGGCGACGGGCGCGCCCACCCCGACCGGCTCGACGGCGGCGATTCGCAGCGCGGCAAAGGAGGAAGAACCCGACGCTCCGGGCGCCCGCACGGTTACTGTCCTGACCAACACCGGCCGAATCGGCTCAGCCGGCTCGGATGAGGTCGATGAGCCGGCGTGTGTCTGCACCGCAGCGTCGTGTGTTCCCGTCGTTGCCGATTGGCCCCGAGCGGCGGCAGGGCCGTCCAGGCGCACCGGTACGCTACCGGCGCTGGCGAGCGCGAAGCGCGGCTTGGCTGCATCCGCCTGCGGCGTGCTCGGGAAGGACGGCTTGGCTGCTGCAAGCTGCCTTCCACCCCGCGCCTGCGGGGAAGCGTCGGGAACGGGATGCTTGGGATCGGCTGCCGTCCTCGCCTCGACCTTGCCATCCGCAAGCTCGGCCGTCGCCGGCGCGGATCGTCTGGCCGAAGCTTGCGCGAGCTTCGTGGTGATCAGCTCGCGCATCCGCGCATCGCGGCTGCCGGCACTGTTGCCACCCATGACCACTGCCACCAAGTAGCGATTTCCTCGATGCAGCGAGGTGACCAGATTGAAGCCGGAAGCGTGAGTATAGCCGGTCTTGATGCCATCCACCCCTTCGACGCGGCCCAGCAAGTGATTGTGATTGCCGATCGATTGGCCGCGGAACGTGAATGAGCGAGTGGAGAAATACTTATAATAGCGCGGAAACCGCTCCTGGATGGCGCGACCGAGGATCGACTGATCGCGCGCAGTGGTGACCTGCATGTCGTCGGGAAGACCGGACGCATTCTTGTAGAGCGTGCGACTCATGCCCAGCGCTTGCGCCTTCTGCGTCATCAGCTTTGCGAATTCTTTTTCGCTGCCGGCTATGGCTTCCGCAATCACGACAGCGGCGTCGTTCGCCGACCGCGTCACGATGCCCTTTATGGCATCCTCGACCGCGATGGTGGTGCCTGCGCGCAAGCCGAGCTTGGTGGGCGACTGGCTGGCGGCTTCCTCGGAGATCCTGAGCAGGCTGTCGAGCTTGAACCGGCCGGCTTCGAGCTGCTCGAACAGCAGGTAAAGCGTCATGATCTTGGTCAGCGAGGCCGGGTGGCGCAGCGCGTCGGAATTGGTGGCGTGCAGGACATTGCCGGCGTTGCCGTCCACGACGATGTCCGCGTATGGCGCGGCCTGCACGCCACAACCGGAACCCGCCAGTGCAGCAGCGATCGCGGCACAGCCGAACAGGCGGCTTCGGAGCCCGCGAAGGGCCCGCGCCAGGATTCGTGGCATGAATTCCCCCGTCCCCGTTTCCCCAGTGTTCCCTGCGGAACGCCGACACCCCCATCGTGCCGAGGTGGGGCGATTGGACGGACCAAAAAAGGCGGTTTTCTGAAGTTTGTCGGCCTTTTTCGCCTCGTCCCGCCCTCCGTTCGGGCAATTTGGGCACCTAAGATCCCCGCTGCCCGAAAGGCACGCCGCAAGAAGGCTAAGCCGGCACCATTAGGAAAGCGTAAAACCATCTTTTGTTGCGCCGCACCAAATCCCTTGATTTTTTTTGTGCACTGCAATATGTTGTCCCCATACGGGAAATCCGGTGCAGATCCACAGGTCACAATTTGGCGGATGCCAGGAAGGTCAGCCATGCTCAAGAACATCGACGAATTGCAGCAGATCGGTAAGGACAACATGGACGCGGCGATGAAATCCTTCGGTGCCGTCTCCAAGAACGCGCAGGCGATCGCGGTCGAGATCGCTGACTACTCGAAGAAGGTTTTCGAGCAGGGCACGGCGGCGACCGAGAAGCTGATCGGCGCGAAGTCGCTCGAGAAGGCGTTCGAGGTGCAGACCGACTACGCCAAGAGCAGCTACGAGAATTTCGTGGCGGGGGCAACCAAGCTCGGCGAGCTCTATCTCGATCTCGCCAGGCAAGCCTACCAGCCGTTCGAGGGCCAGCTCGGGAAGGTCGGGAAGTAACCGGCCAGCAACAAGCACGCAATCGTGAAAAGCCCGGCCTCGCAGCCGGGTTTTTTGCGTGGCAGACGCGTAGAGCCGGCCGCGGCTGCGGGCGAGAGCAGCGACCCTGATCGCATCCCGAATCCTGTCTGCGCAGCTCGGCAGCTTTTCAGATCGGATAATCGGCAGCTTTTCAGGTCGGATAACGTGACTATCGCATAACGGCAGAGTGCAGCGCATTGACATCGTCGGCGGTGATGTGCGCCCCATCGATTCTCTTGTGAATGCGCAAACGTGCTCACGAGGGTCAAGCATGTCGCTCTCGCGCGCTGATCGACCCGGTCGTGCCCCGCCCTTGGGGCTTGGCCCGCGCGGCCTGCTGCCCAACCTGAACGACGTTGTCATTTTCGTGCTCATCGTTGGCGTCTTCGTGGCGCTGGCTCATGGCGCCCGTGAAATAAGCGAGCCGCTAGGAGAGCTCGCTGTTGCTCCCGTAACCCTGGATCCGGCAAATTTGCCGGAATACGCGCTGCGCACCACTTTACGCATGTTCTCGGCCATTTGTGCGTCGCTCGTTTTCACGTTCGTTGCGGCCATCCTTGCGGCGAAAAGCCGGAAGGCGGCGCTGGTCATCATCCCGGCACTCGATGTCCTGCAGTCAGTGCCGGTGCTCGGCTTTCTCAGCTTTAGCGTTGCTTTTTTCATGCGGCTGTTTCCTGGCAGCCAGCTCGGTGCCGAATGTGCTGCGATCTTCGCGATCTTCACTGCCCAAGCCTGGAACATGACGTTCAGCTTCTATCAGTCGCTGCGCACCATCCCCGCCGATCTCGACGAGGTGAGCCGGCATTTTCGGCTCTCGGCATGGCTGCGGCTCTGGCGTCTGGAAGTGCCGTTCGCCGCGCCCGGACTGATTTGGAACACGATGATGTCGATGTCGGGGGGCTGGTTTTTCGTAGTTGCGTCCGAGGCGATCACGGTTGGCAATACGACTGTGAAGCTTCCGGGTATCGGCTCCTGGCTTGCATTGGCGATCGAAAAGACGGACCTCAGGGCGGTGGCGATGGCCGTGGCGGCCATGGCCATCGTAATTCTCGGCTACGATCAGCTCCTGTTCCGCCCGATCGTCGCCTGGGCTGATAAGTTTCGGTTCGAGCAGACTGCCGCGCAGCACCGCCCGCATTCCTGGGTGCTCGATCTGCTGCGGCGCGCGCGCCTTCTCAAGCGCTTGCTCGCGCCGCTGGCTTGGCTGTCCGGGCAGCTGCTGCTCGCACGAGCTCCCGGGCTCTCCTCGCGGGGAAGCTCGGTCCGTCGGGGCCGCACCGTCGGTGACGCGGCATGGATCGCTGTTGTCCTGATCGCAGCGGGGTTGGCGCTTTGGCGGATCAGTGACTATCTGCGCGGCCAGCTCGGCTTGGATGATCTTATCGACGCCTTCGCCTTGGGAGCGCTGACCCTCGTCAGGGTAGTGGTGCTCATCGCGGTCGCGAGCCTGGTCTGGGTGCCGATCGGGGTGTCGATCGGTCTGCGACCAGCGCTTGCGCAGCGGGCTCAGCCGCTGGTCCAGTTCCTTGCGGCGTTTCCGGCAAATGTGCTGTTTCCCATCGCGGTCGTTGTCATCGTGCGGTTCAAGCTCGATCCGAATATCTGGTTGAGCCCGCTCATGGTGCTGGGAACGCAGTGGTACATCCTGTTCAACGTCGTTGCCGGCGCGAGCGCGTTCCCGACCGACCTGCGCGAGGCTGCGACGGTTTTTCGGCTGGGTTCCCGCCAATGGTGGCGTCAGGTGATGCTGCCCGGCATATTTCCATATTACGTGACCGGCGCACTGTCGGCCTCGGGCGGATGCTGGAACGCGAGCATTGTGGCCGAGGCGGCCAGTTGGGGCGATACCAGGCTCGAGGCTGCTGGGCTCGGTGCCTTCATCGCCCGGGCGAGCGAGGCGGGCGATTACCCGCGCGTGGTGCTCGGCATTGTGGTGATGTCCGTTCTTGTCGTGTTGTTCAACCGCCTCCTCTGGCGTCCTCTGTACCGCCTTGCGGAGCGTCACTATCGGCTTGCCTGAGGGTTCAGCGTGGATCGGATCGCCAGCTCGTTGGTCAAAGTGGACGGTCTGACCCAGGCCTACGGCGACGGCGAGCACCTCGTTCTCGAAGATGTGAATCTGGAATTGATGAACAACGAGATCGTTGCGCTGCTCGGCCGCTCAGGTTCCGGGAAGTCCACGCTGCTGCGCGTCATCGCCGGACTGATGCCGCCGACCGAAGGAAGCGTAACCATCGATGGCGAGCGGGTTAACGGTCCAGCCCCTCAAGTTGCCTTGGTATTTCAGACGTTTGCGTTATTCCCTTGGCTCAGCGTGCTCGAGAATGTCGAGATCGGGCTGGAAGCGCAGGGGATCGCTCCCGGTGAGCGCCATAAACGCGCGCTTGCCGCCATCGATTTGATCGGCCTTGACGGCTACGAGAGCGCCTATCCGAAGGAGCTCTCCGGGGGAATGCGACAGCGAGTAGGCCTGGCACGCGCGCTGGTCGTGCATCCCAAGGTGCTGCTGATGGATGAGCCGTTTTCGGCCTTGGATGTGCTGACGGCGGAGACGCTGCGCACCGATCTTCTCGACCTGTGGTGGGAGCGGCGAATGCCGACCTCGTCCATTCTGATGGTCACCCACAATATCGAGGAGGCGGTGCTGATGTGCGATCGAATCCTGCTGCTCTCGTCAAGTCCGGGCCACATCCAGGATTGCATCAGGGTCGATCTGCCGCAGCCACGCCGCCGAATCGATCCCAAGTTCCGCCAGCTGGTCGACGACATCTACGCTCGAATGACGGCAAGGCCGCTCCATCGGCCGGGCCGCGATGGCTTCTTTCCCGGGAGCGGAATCTCGCTGGTGCTGCCGCGCATCTCTCCCAACGTCCTCTCCGGCCTGTTGGAGGCGGTGGCCGCCGAACCTTACCAGGGGCGCGCCGATCTGCCGGCTCTCGCCGCCAATCTGCAGATGGAGATCGACGATCTCTTCCCGGCGGCGGAAACCTTGCAACTTCTGCGTTTCGCCGATGTTGCCGAGGGTGATATTCGGCTCACCGATGCCGGCAAGCGCTTCGTGCAGGCCGAGGTCGATGGACGAAAGCAACTGTTTGCCCGGCACGTTCTGGCCCATGTGCCGGTTGTCGCACACATCAAGCGTGTGCTCGATGAACGGGCCTCGCACCGCGCCCCGGCGAGCCGGTTCAGAGACGAGCTCGAGGACTACATGTCGGAGGAGGACGCCGAGCAGACCTTGCGCGCAGTCATCTCCTTTGCACGTTACGCGGAGGCGTTCGCCTACGACGACGACAGCGACGTCCTCAGCCTGGAGAATCCGTCCTGACGAGCTCGGTCAATGCTTCCCGAGGTCGTGCAGGAAGCGGGCGAACGCCTTGAGACTCACCTCGGAGACATGATGCTCGATGCCCTCGGCATCCGCTTCGGCTGCTTCAGCAGGAACACCTAGGGCGAGCAGCACATTGACCACGAGGCGATGGCGGGCCCGCACCCGGGTCGCGAGCGCTTGGCCCTTCTCGGTCAGAAACACTCCCCGGTAGGGGCGGGCCGTGGCCAATGCCTCCCGCTTGAGCCGGGCTATCGCATTGACAGCGGTGGGGTGGGAAACCCCCAGCCGGCGTGCGATGTCGGTTGGACGCGCTTCGCCCGTGCTGGCGAGCAGGTCGGCAATCAGCTCGACGTAATCCTCGAGCAAGGCGGTCGAGCGGGCGGAGCGCGCCTTCCCGAAGCGGCGCGCCTGAGTGAGCTCGGCCGGCAGCTTGAGCCGAAACCCCGCCTGGTTTGCCGGTGTCCTGCGGTTCATTGCCTGTTCCCCTGCACCGCGGGTGCGGTCCCGACACGGCGGTCTCGGCCGGCCCGGAGCAGCCGGGGGGCGCGCATCGGCGGCCGCCCGGCCTCGTTCCGGCGCAGCCTAGCGGCTGCCTCTACGTAGCCTCTGTTGACAATTCATGATGCACCATTACTCTGTAGCATAGGCTACGGCAGAATGCCAACCCAGGGAGCGAAAGCCTCCGATGTCCGATTCGGTCGACGAGAGCGGTGGCGTGCCGAATCTCGCGCTGCGACCGGCATCGCTCTCCCGCCGCACAGTGGCTGCTGCGCGGTCGGTGCTCGCCGGCGAGAACAGGGGCATTCGTGCCTATCTCGCATTCGTGGGACCGGCTGTCGTCACCTCGATCGCCTACACGGATCCCGGCAACTTCGCGACCAATATCCAGGCTGGTGCAAAATACGGCTACACCCTGCTCTGGGTCGTATTGGTTGCCAATCTGATCGCAATGCTGTTTCAGGCGTTGTCGGCCAAGCTCGGCATCGTGACCGGGCGAAACCTGGCGCAGATGTGCCGCGATCAGTTTCCGAGCGCGGTCGTGTACCCAATGTGGGTGATCAGCGAGATCGCTGCGATGGCCACCGACCTCGCGGAGTTTCTCGGCGGTGCGATCGGGCTCTCGCTCCTGTTCGGCATCCCGCTTCTGTATGGCATGATCGCAACCGGCGTCATAGTCTACGTTATTCTGACGTTCGAGCGGTTCGGGTTTCGTCCAATCGAGCTGATCATCGCCAATCTGGTCGCGGTGATCGCGCTTTGCTATCTGGTCCAGATGCTCATCGCACCGGTCGATTGGCGCTCGGCAGCCCTGCATACCGTGCTCCCGCAGATTCCCGATGGCGGTGCGCTCCTGCTCTCGGTCGGGATCATCGGCGCGACGGTGATGCCGCATGCTGTTTACCTGCATTCGGGTCTCACGCAAGCGCGCATCCCGGTCCGGGATGAGCGCGAGAAGGCGCGCATCGTTCGCATCTCCAACGTGGAGGTCGTCGTCGCGCTGGCGATCGCAGGGATGGTCAACATGGCGATGGTGATGATGGCATCGAGCGCCTTCCACGCCGGACACAGCGATGTTGCCGAGATCGAGACTGCCTATCATACGTTGACCCCACTGCTGGGCAGTGCCGCCGCGGGCGTGTTCCTCGTCTCGCTGCTGGCGTCCGGCGTCTCGAGCTCGGCGGTGGGGACGATGGCCGGCCAGGTGATCATGCAGGGCTTCGTCGGCTTTCGGATCCCGATCGAGATTCGCCGTCTCGTGACCATGCTCCCCGCCTTCATCGTGGTTGGTCTCGGGGTCAATGCAACCAACGCCCTGGTCATCAGCCAGGTCGTGCTCAGCATCGCATTGCCTTTGCCCATGGTCGCGCTCGCAATCTTCACCCGTCGCACGGATATCATGGGTCCCTTCGCCAACAGCCGGTTGACCAATGGAATTGCTGTCACTGGTGCGGTCGTGGTGCTGCTCCTCAATGGCCTGCTGATCCTGCAGAGCTTCGGTCTCGAAATCTGGGGGGACTGAGGCACCGATCGTGTTCGACCGCCGCGAGATCGACGTGGGCTGTGACGAAAACGTTTGGCGAGCGCATTGAAGGTTCATCGCGCGGCGCCGAACGTCCACACCTGGTAGCGCTGCTGCGTTCGCGCGGGCGGGGATCCGTGCAGCCTGCGCGGCTCGTTTGCATGGAGCGCCTTGTCTGGGGTTCATGCCGCGCTCACCTTGGCCCTCTGCTGCTCCAAGGGAAGGCGGGTATGGCGGAATCGAGCCGATCCCGCGCAGCGGGACGACGATAAGCGCGTCCGACGCCTCCAGCCAGACGAGCTTGGCGCCTTTGGCCCGGGGCAAGCCCGCTGTCGGATCGGGCGCGGTGTGTCTGGCCGTCGCAGGGCGGCATTTTGACAACCGAGGAAAGGGAATCCGCAGTTTCCGCGGGGTCTGCCGCGAATTGTCCGCAATCAGGTCGCGATTGTTCGGTGTCCGGGTCGCCAGAGGAGCGGGTCGCGGTGTCTGCGGTCCGGCGAAACTGCGTTTGCAACGAGCGTCTGGAACCGGATCGGCGCTGTCGATTAATATAGGAAGTGGCAGTGTCGCCCCTTGCCGATCAACGCCCTCTGATTCCACACCTGACCATGAGCCGAAGACGCACCCACATGAATCCCGCTGCCGGGGGAGCTTCCCGACCGCGCCTCGGCAGGGAGGACGACAAGCGCCGGAACCCCGGCGCACCGGGCACTGTCGTCATCACCAAGACCAAGACGCAGACGAAGCGGCCCAGCCTCTACCGCGTTCTGCTCCTGAACGACGACTACACCCCTATGGAGTTCGTGGTCCATGTGCTCGAGCGTTTCTTCAACAAGGATCACGAAACCGCCCACCGAATCATGATGCATGTGCACCAGCATGGAATAGGCGAGTGTGGGGTGTTCACCTATGAGGTGGCGGAGACCAAGGTCACGCAAGTGATGGACTTTGCCCGTAAGCACCAGCATCCTCTTCAATGCGTGATGGAAAAAAAGTGACCCGGATGGAAATGCGGGAACGCCAGCCCCATATCATGCGTTACTACGAGGCCTGACATGCCAACGTTCTCGCGCAATCTCGAGCAATCCCTCCACCGCGCCTTGGCGCACGCCAACGAGCGGCATCACGAATACGCCACACTCGAGCACCTTCTGCTGGCTTTGCTCGACGATCAGGACGCCGCGGCGGTCATGCGGGCTTGCAACGTCGACCTCGACAAGTTGCGACGAAGCCTCACCGCCTATCTGGAGAGCGAGCTCGAGAACCTGGTGAACGACAGCAACGACGATTCCAAGCCTACCGCCGGCTTTCAGCGCGTGATCCAGCGCGCCGTCATCCACGTGCAGTCGTCCGGGCGGGAGGAGGTGACCGGGGCCAATGTGCTGGTTGCCATCTTCGCCGAGCGCGAGAGCCATGCCGCCTATTTCCTGCAAGAGCAGGACATGACGCGCTACGACGCGGTCAATTACATCAGCCACGGTATCGCCAAGCGGCCGGGGATGTCGGAGGCGCGGCCGGTGCGTGGCGCCGACGAGGACACCGACACCAAGAGCGGCGACGAGGCCAAGAAGAAAGGTGACGCGCTGGAAGCCTATTGCATCAATCTCAACAAGAAGGCCCGCGAAGGCAAGATCGATCCGCTGATCGGTCGTAGCGCCGAGATCAACCGTACCATCCAGGTGCTGTGCCGTCGGCAAAAGAATAATCCCTTGTTCGTAGGCGACGCGGGAGTCGGGAAGACGGCCATCGCCGAAGGTCTCGCGCGCCGCATTGTCCATGGCGAAGTCCCCGATGTGCTCAAGAACGCCACCGTCTTCTGCCTCGACATGGGCACGCTGCTGGCTGGCACGCGCTACCGGGGCGATTTTGAGGAGCGGCTCAAGCAGGTGATCAAGGAGCTCGAGGCCTATCCCGGCGCCATCATGTTCATTGACGAGATCCACACCGTGATCGGTGCCGGCGCGACCTCGGGCGGGGCAATGGACGCCTCCAATCTGCTCAAGCCCGCCCTCGCGTCAGGGACGTTGCGCTGCATCGGCTCCACTACCTACAAGGAATACAGGCAGTATTTCGAGAAGGACCGAGCGCTGGTACGTCGTTTCCAGAAGATCGATGTGGTTGAACCCTCGGTTCCGGATGCAATCGAGATCCTCAAGGGTCTCAAGCCGTATTTCGAGGACTACCACAAGCTCAAGTACACCACCGAGGCGATCAAGGCGGCGGTCGAGCTTTCGGCGCGCTACATCCACGACCGCAAGCTTCCCGACAAGGCCATCGACGTGATCGACGAATCGGGAGCCGCCCAGATGCTGCTCCCGGAGAACCGGCGCCGGAAGACGATCGGTCTCAAGGAGATCGAGACCACGATAGCGACCATGGCGCGGATCCCGCCGAAGACGGTCTCGAAGGACGATGCAGTGGTGCTGCAGCATCTCGATCAGACACTGAAGCAGGTGGTGTATGGCCAGGACAGGGCGATCGCGGCGCTGGCCGCTTCGATCAAGCTGGCGCGCGCCGGCTTGCGCGAGCCCGAGAAGCCGATCGGCTGCTACCTGTTCTCGGGCCCGACCGGCGTCGGCAAGACCGAGGTTGCCAAGCAGCTCGCCACCGCGCTGGGCGTGGAGATGATCCGCTTCGACATGTCCGAATACATGGAGCGCCATACCGTCTCCCGGCTCATCGGCGCACCCCCGGGCTACGTCGGATTCGATCAGGGCGGGCTGCTCACGGACGGCGTCGATCAGCATCCGCACTGTGTGCTCCTCCTCGACGAGGTCGAGAAGGCGCATCCTGATCTCTTCAACGTGCTGCTCCAGATCATGGATCACGGCAAGCTGACCGATCACAACGGCAAGCAGGTCGACTTTCGCAACGTGATCCTGATCATGACGACCAATGCCGGTGCGGCCGATCTGGCGCGACAGGCTTATGGCTTCACGCGCATCAAGCGCGAGGGGGACGACGTTGAGGCCATCAATCGGCTGTTCGCACCCGAGTTCCGCAATCGCCTGGATGCAATCATCACTTTTGCGCACCTCACCCCCGAGATCATCGCCAAGGTCGTCGAGAAGTTCGTGCTTCAGCTCGAGGCGCAGCTGGGCGACCGGGACGTGACGATCGAGCTCTCGGAAGAGGCCAGCAAGTGGCTGACCGAGCACGGCTACGACGAGCAGATGGGCGCGCGGCCGATGGCGCGTCTCATTCAGGAGACGATCAAGAAGCCGCTGGCCGATGAAGTTCTTTTCGGCAAGCTCAAGGCGGGCGGTCACGTCCGCGTCGTCCTCAGCAGGGAAGGCGAGGGGCAGCTGGAAAAGCTCGGGTTCGAATACGTCGACGGACCGGTGACGCCCAAGCCCGAGAAAATTCCACAGCCTGCCGGGGCGAAGCCCAAGCGCCGCAGCCCTCGCCGGAAACCGGCCGGGCCCAGGGACGGCGGTCCGTCCGCGCCGCGCGGCTCCGTCCCCAAGGTGCCATTGGTCAAGGCTTGAGCGCGGGGGCGTCCACCCTGCGCTGGATGGCGCGAAGACGGCAGACCGTCGCGACAATGCCGATTGAGCCGGGGCGACTGCAGAGATCCGTCTTCTGCACGAGCTCCTCGCCAGTCCCCACCCGGTCGCGGCCGCAGTATCGAATTGGCCATGCGGCGCCTGAACGGATACAATCCTGACGAGCGGATCTGCTCGCCTTGACCGAGGGAGGGCCCACATGCGCTACATGCTGCAGCCAGGCATTCTGCTCGCGCTCATGCTGGCTTCGCCTGCAGCGGTTGCACAGGGCACCCAGAACGTTCAGCCGTTACCGCTGCCGGCTCCGCAGCTGTCGCCACAAACCTCGGCCTTGAACTGCATGTCCACCTGCGACGCGCAGGCGATGAGCTGTCAGAATGCCTGTGTCCCGATCGGGCCGATTGCGGTGCCCAATCCGGCCGGCTCTGCGTCTTGTAACCTGAGTTGCACGACGCAGCAGCTGGTTTGCAAGCAGGGCTGCACCCGGCAATGAGCTGCGCAATGCGCCGCCCTCCGGTTGACCCGATCAGGAAAGTGCTGCCGCCAGCTGCCTCGCCTGTTGCTCCAGCACCGCCGGTGCTTCCTTCACCGAAGCCGGCGGCTTGAGCGCAACTCCCTGCTTGCGGGGGATTACATGCACGTGGAGGTGGAAAACCACCTGGCCGCCGGCGCTTTCGTTGAACTGCTGAACGGTCACACCGTCGGCGTGGAATACCTCGACGCTGGCCTTGGCGATCTTCTGCGCCACCCTCATCACGTGGGCGAGATCCTCGGGAGAAACATCCAGAATGTTGCGTGCTGGCGCTCTTGGCAGCACAAGCGTGTGGCCAGGCGCGCGCGGCATGATGTCGAGGAAGGCGAGCGCCTTGTCGTCCTCGTAGACCTTGTGGCACGGCAATTCGCCGCGCAATATCTTCGCGAAAATATTGCTGTGATCGTAGGCGGCCATGTCAGCATCGCTCTGTCGAGTGCGACCGTCGCCGAGCCGGTGCTACCGTCAGGGCGCCTGTGATCCTATCCGAAGATAGTGCCCTGCGGAACGCCTCCCGGACCCTCACTCCTTGCGGAACGGGCCGGTCTCGGCCAATTCCTGGCCGGCCGCGGCCACATAGGTGCGCTCGCGCGTGAGGAAATCGGCGATCGCGCGCCGCAACCCGGGGTCCAGGATGTAATGCGCCGAGTAGGTCGTCGTCGGCAGGTATCCACGTGAGACCTTGTGCTCGCCCTGAGCGCCGGCCTCCACGCGAGCGAGCTTGTGCTCGATGGCGTACTGGATGGCCTGGTAATAGCAGAGCTCGAAATGGAGAAACGGGTGGTGCTCGATCGCCCCCCAATGGCGGCCGAACAGGATATCGGAGCCGATGAAATTGATGGCTCCTGCAATCCATCGCCGGTTCCGCTTTGCCATGACCAGCAGAATGCGGTCGCGCATTTTCTCGCCGGCGATCGAGTAGAACGATCTGGTGAGATAGGGCCTGCCCCATTTGCGCGACCCGGTCTCCATGTAGAATTCGAAGAACGCGTCCCAGACCTCTTCGGTCAGATCCGAACCCGTCAGCCAATGCACGCTGATGTCCTTGGCGAGCGCGTCCGCGCGTTCGCGCCGGATGGCCTTGCGCTTCCGCGAAGCTAATGCGGCCAGGAATGCATCGAAGCTCGGGTAGCCGTCGTTCACCCAATGGAATTGCTGGTGGGTTCGTTTGAGATAGCCGCGCTCTCCAAGCAACTCCCATTCCGGCTCGGTGGGAAACGTGACGTGGACCGAGGATGCGCTGGAACGCCGGCAGATATCCGCCAGAGCGTCGGCGAGGGCTCTGCTCACCGACGGCGCTTGCGAGGCCGGGCGCACGAGCAGCCGGCGTCCGGTCGCCGGCGTGAACGGCACCGATACCTGCAGCTTCGGATAGTAGCTGCCGCCCGCCCTCTCATAGGCTTCGGCCCAGCCGTAATCGAAGACATACTCGCCGCGAGAATGTGCCTTCGCATAGCAGGGCACGGCGCCCAGCAGGGTGCCTTTGCCGTCCTCCGCAACGAGATGCATAGGCCGCCAGCCGGTACGCGCCTGCACCGAGCCCGAGAGCTCGAGCGAGTGCAGGAAGGCATGGGAAATGAACGGATTGTGCGGCAGTCGCAGTCTCGGCGGCTGCAGCAATCCTTCGATGCACGAATTGACCTCGCCGCCCGGGCGCTGCGAGGTAGAAGTCTCCGATGGATTGGCGCAAGCGTCCCAAGCGTCGGCCGCAACATCGCCGATGCGATTGATTATCCGCAGGTTGAGCTCGATCGGCGTCAAGATTTACCCCACGGCTTTGCCGCTATGGTCGGAATCCCTCGAAGATGATTTGATCGGCGTAGCGCTCGGCTCGGCGCCGATCCTCCTCGCTGCGCACGGTCCAGGTCAGCAGCGGAAGGCGCAATATGCCGCGCGCAAGCCAAGGCGCCGTTCCGGGCAGATCCTTGAACGCATAGGCCAGGAACTGGGGCCTGCTGCGCAGCGCGTGGGCCACGTAGGCGATGGACCTCCGCGCTCGCCCCGCTGGCGGCGCGTCCCGCCGGCGGCCATATCCGCGCTCGGCAACGATTCCACGCGGTATCCGCGCCGCGACCTGCCGGAGTGCCTCCACCTGGGCGGGGTCGAACGACATCGCTGCCGCCGGCCCACGGTAGCCGGAGAGCACCCCGGCGGTGCGCACCGCCAGCCGCCGATCCGCGGCGTGCCGGCTTTTCAGCTCGAGCACGAGCGTAGCACGGCCTGCGACCAGATCGCACAATTCACCCAGCGTCATCATCCGGTCGGCCGTTCCCCTGAAAGCGATGCGCTTGAGGGCCGCCGCACTCATGCGGTCGAGGCGCCCCTCGCCTTCGGTCAAACGGCCCAAGGCTTCGTCATGGTGCACCATGGCCTCCCCGTCCGCGCTGATCTGGAGATCGCATTCGATCCCATAGCCGCTTTCGATCGCGGCCGTGAATGCCGAGGGGGTATTCTCGATGACGCCATTTCGGGCATCATGCAGGCCTCTATGCGCGACCGGCCTGGCCACGAGCCAATCGAGACTGCCCACCGCGTCACGCGATCTCGAAAACGCCTTCGACCTCGACTGCGGCGTCGGCGGGCAGCACAGCGACACCGATCGTCGTGCGTGCATGCCGCCCTTTGTCCCCGAACACCGCCACCATCACGTCGGACGCGCCATTCATGACCTTGGGTCCATCGAGAAACGCCGGGTCGGAGTTGATGAAACCGCCGAGGCGGACCACCCGTGCGACGCGGTCGAGGTCGCCGGTCGCCGCCTTCACCTGCGCCAGCACGTTGATGGCACAGGCGCGGGCCGCTTTTTGGCCGTCATCAACCGATACCGTGCTGCCGAGCTTGCCTTTGGCGACGAGCTTGCCGCCGGCGTCGAGACATAGCTGCCCGGACACGAACAGCAGCGGGCCGGACCGAACATAGGGGATGTAATTTGCGACCGGGCTTGCCGGGGTGGGGAGACGTATTCCGAGCTCCGCGAGCCTCGTGTCGACAGTTCCGGCCATGAACTCCTCCCTCCATGCGCTCAGGTCATTGCACTCGCTTATGGCTCGCTTCTTCGCCGATCTGTGCGCTTCCTGCAAGTCGCCGATGCATGCAGCGGCGAGCGGGATGGTTGCCGGACTGGAGCTGGCACCCGTATGTTGCGGCGAACCGGTGCTTTCGGAGGCAGACGGCATGGAGCTGACCGGCAGGTCACTGCTCGGCGTCGGGATCCTGGCGGCGACAGCGGCGCTGAGCCTTATCTGCAGCGTCGGCTCGCGCTCGGCAACCGCGCCGGAGGCGGCGGACGAGCTTGCTTCGCATCGTGCCATTTACGAGCTCACGCTTGCCCACGCGCGCGGCAACTCGCCTGTGGCGGCGCGAGGGCGGATTCTCTACGATTTCTCCGGCAATGCCTGTGACGGCTATGCCCTGCAGTTCCGGCAGGTGTCCGAATTGGACAACGGCGAGGGCAAGGTCACGCTCAGCGATCTGCGCTCGACCACCTGGGAGGACGGTGCGGCGAGGAAATTCGTCTACAAGTCGCAAAATTTTCTCGACGAGAAGCTGATCGAGTCGGTCGAAGGGCAGGCGGAGCGCCAGCAGGACAAGCTGACCGTCACTCTGGTCAAGCCTGCTGACCGGACGTTCGAGCTCGATCGGCTCACCGCGTTCCCTACCGATCACATGCGCCGGATCATCGAGGCTGCGCGCGCGGAGAAGCGCATCTTGGAAGTGCCGCTCTACGACGGGTCGGAAAAGGGCGACCGAATATTCAGCACTCTGAGCGTGATCGGCCGGCCAATCCGGCCTGACGAGCACCCGCCGAACGATGCCGCGGCGGGGGAGCCGACACTCGCCGCGCTCAAGCGGTGGCCGGTGACGGTGAGCTATTTCGACAAGGCAGCCGCGACCGGCGACCAGACACCGGTCTATGCCATCAGCTTCGAATTATACGAGAACGGCGTCTCGCGCGCGTTGATGCTCGAGTACAACGATTTCAGCATCAGCGGGAAGCTGACCTCGATCGAATTCAAGGATCACAAGCCCTGCAGATGATCGATTGCTCCCGCCGCCGTCGCCGGCAGGGATGATTGGACGGTCGCAAGCCTGCACGGTCGAACGTGCCCGCATGTCGCCTGCTTCGGGCTACGGTTCATTCTCCTCGTCCCGGTGCTCGAAATTCAATCCCCTGACCACCGCCCTCGCACCATACCTTTCGCGCAGCCGGTCGATGGCCTGCTCGGCTCCGGCTCGGCGCTGATCGATCAAGTCGGTGAAGTCGGCGCGGCCGGCGCGCGACAGCCCGGAAACACCGATGCCGATCAGCCGGAACAGCGTGCCGTCGACCTCGCGCGCGAGCAGATCGCGGCCTACATCGAAAATCCGTGCCGTCAGCTGGGTCGAGTGGCCGACGGATTGCGCTCGGGTGCGAATGCGGAAGTCGGCAGTCTTCAACTTGAGCGTGATCGTGGAGCCGGCCGTCGCAGCGCCCTTGAGGCGAGAGGAAACGCGTTCACACAGCCGAAACAGGCGAAGCTCGAGGGAGCGAAAATCTGCGATGTCGCGATCGAATGTGGTCTCGGCGGAGATGCTCTTGGCCTCGCGCTCCGGCTCGACGCGCCGGTCGTCAAGCCCGTATGCCAGTCGCGCGAGCCTTGCACCTTCGCTGCCATAGCACCGCCTGAGGACGCCGTCGCCCGCTCGCTGCAGGTCGCCGACCGTTCTGAAGCCGTCCCGCTCCATCCGCTGCTGCGCCACCCTGCCGACGCCGAAGATGGCGGTGACCGGCCTGGCTGCGAGAAAGCCGGCCGCTTCCGCGCGGCCGAGCACCGCAAAACCCCGCGGCTTGTCCAGGTCAGAAGCGATCTTGGCCAGGAACTTATTGCAGGACAGTCCGATCGACACGGTGATGCGCAGGCGTCTTTCGACGGTCTCGGCAAAGGCGGCCAGCGCCCGGGCCGGGTTCATCCCGTGCAGGCGCGTCGTGCCGGAGAGATCCATGAAAGCCTCGTCGATCGACACCGGCTCGACCAACGGCGTCAGCCGCAACATCAGCTCGCGCACCTCGCGTCCGACCTGCGCGTATTTCTTCATGTCGGGCCGCACCACGGTGGCATGCGGGCAGAGGCGGCGCGCCTCGAACATGGGCATGGCCGACTTCACGCCGAAGGTGCGGGCAATATAGCAGGCGGTGAGCACGACCCCTCGCTGCCCGCCGCCGACGATGACCGGCTTGTCTGCGAGCGAAGGGTCATCGCGCTTCTCGATTGTTGCATAGAAGGCGTCGCAGTCCACGTGGGCGATTGCCAGGGCATCGAGCTCGGCATGCCGCAGCAGGCGCGGTGAGCCGCATTGCAGGCAGCGGGCGGCCGCTTCGGCCACCTCACCTCGGCAGTCGCGGCAGAAGCCCGGCATGGCCAGCGCCTCGCAATGCTGCTCACCGCCGTCCCGGCGGCCTGCTCATGGCAGCTCCCGCTCCCGGCGACCGCCGGCGAGCGTATCGCGCGCCCGCGTCACCTCGCGCGGGTCGATCGCGTGCTCGGCGACGAAGCTCAACAGCAGCCGCTCGTCGTCGGCGATATGCTCCAGCACCCCGGCCAGAAAATTCGGCTCGCGCGCGGCGGCGCGAATCGATTGAGGTGCTATGCCGGTGAGCGCCAGAAAGCGGCCGAGCCGTTCCGGCTCGGCACCGAGAAAGCCGAGCGCGGCGATGGCAAGCTGCGCGGCCGCCGCTTGGCGTTCTTTCATGCAGGCGCCGCGCCTGCCGCCCTGCTGCCGACGCATTATAGCAATCTCCTCGGCCGGCCAAGCCGCGAATCGTCGGCTCGCCGCAGCTTAAGCAAACGCCGAATCGGCGTCGGCATTCAAGGCCACTGCCGGGCGCCGGCACTGCGAAAATGCCGAAGGCATGGCGGCTCACGAGGCCGAGCCGGGATTTTGGTCGGGCGGGCTAACAGGTCTCAGGGAGACAGGAATGCGCAGGAACCGCCATCTGTCCGTTGCCGGGATGAGCGTCGCCTTCGCGCTCGGGCTCGCGGCGTGGGAGGTCTATTTCTTCTGGTTCGCCGGGAGCTTCGCCACCCTGAACGGCACGCTCGGCCTCTTCACTGCCGACCGGCTGGGCTTCAACATGGCCTGGCTCGCCGCCATTTACCTGACGTTCCAGCTTCTCTCGATCCCGTTCAGCCTGCCCTCGACCATCAATCGATTCGTCGGAGTGGTCGATGGGATGGCATCGCTCGTGCCGCTCGCAGTCGTGCTGATCGCGGTGTTCGGAAAGCCCCACCTGATCGGCAGCACGCCGCGATGGGAAGCGGCCTTCCTGCTCATCTTCGTGACGCTCGTCGACCTGTTCGGCGGATACACCTTCAACATCGCGCTGAGCCGGCGAACCATGGACATCACTCCGGCGGCGCAGGCCTAGGAAAACCGCCCCGCACGCGCGTGGCGCGACCGCGATGGAGCGGTTCGGAAAAGCTTTATTCGAATTGCCCGGAAAGCATGAGGGATCGATTAACCCGTGCCGGAGGGGCGCAGCCGAGAGCCGAAAGAGCCCCATGATTTCGGCCAATTCTCGGGGCACAGCGAGGCACGGATCGCGGGCAATGTTTGCGTTTCCGTAACGGATCACCGCTAGTTGTCGTCTAATCCTTTGCGAGACCCAGCACCGCAGGCTTGCCTTCGGTGGCTGCGGCCGAAGCGGCGGGAGCGTCTGGAAGGACGGGGGATGTCGAAGACGGTGATGATCGTGGAGGACAACGAGCTCAACATGAAGCTCTTCCACGATCTGTTGGAGGCGCACGGCTACCGCACCGTCGGCACGCGCAACGGCATCGAAGCGCTCGAGCTCGCCCGCCGCCACCAGCCGGACCTGATCCTGATGGACATTCAGCTTCCCGAGGTCTCCGGTCTCGAAGTGACGAAATGGCTCAAGGAGGATCCGGAGCTCAAGGCGATTCCGGTCGTGGCGGTGACCGCCTTTGCGATGAAAGGCGACGAGGAGCGCATCCGCGAGGGGGGCTGCGAGGCTTATCTGTCCAAGCCGATCTCGGTCGGCAAGTTCATCGAGACCATCCGCCAGTTTCTCGGCTCGTCCTGAGGAGAGACAGCTCGATGACCGCCCGCGTTCTCGTGGTCGACGACGTGCCGGCCAACCTCCGGCTCCTGGAAGCGCGGCTGAACGCCGAGTATTTCGACGTCGTCACCGCAGCGAGCGGGCGGCAGGCGCTGGCGATCTGCGAGCGCGCGGAATGCGACATCGTGCTGCTGGACGTGATGATGCCCGACATGGACGGCTTCGAGGTGTGCCGCCGCCTGAAGCAGGGGCTCGCCACCCATCACATCCCGGTGGTCATGGTCACCGCGCTCGATCAGCCTTCCGACCGCGTCAAGGGGCTCGACGCCGGAGCCGACGACTTCCTGACCAAGCCGGTCTCGGAAGTGGCGCTGGTGGCCCGCGTCCGCTCGCTCTCGCGGCTCAAGTTCATGACCGATGAATTGCGCATGCGGGCGCTGACCTGGCGCGACGTGGGCATGCAGAACCCGGAACGCCAGGCCGTGGCCGAGGCGGGCCGCGACGGTCGCATCCTCATCGTTGACGACCGCGCCTCGTCGCATGCCGACATCGCCGCCATGCTCGCCGGCGAGCATTCGAGCGAGGTCGAATCCGACCCGAATGCCGGGCTGCTTCATGCCGTGGAAGGCAATTTCGACCTGCTGATCGTCTCCCTCGGTCTCGGCAACTTCGATGCGCTGCGGCTGTGCAGCCAGCTGCGGTCGCTCGACCGTACCCGCAATCTGCCGATCCTGGCGATTGCCGACGGCGAGGACGATGCGCGGCTGGCGCGCGGGCTGGAGATAGGCGTCAACGACTACCTGAGCCGTCCCATCGACAGGAACGAGCTGCTGGCGCGGGTGCGAACCCAGATCCGCAGGAAGCGCTATACCGAGCGGCTGCGCGACAACGTGCAGATGTCCATCGCCATGGCAGTGACCGACGGCCTGACCGGCCTGTTCAATCGGCGCTACATGGAGACGCATGTCGGCACGCTGGTCGAGCAGGCCGCCTCGCGCGGCAAGCCGTTGACGGTGCTCGTGCTCGACGTCGACTACTTCAAGGCGGTCAACGACACCTATGGGCACGATGCCGGCGACGAGGTTCTGCGCGAATTTGCGCTGCGGGTGCGCAAATCGATCCGCGGCATCGATCTCGCCTGCCGCTATGGCGGCGAGGAGTTCGTGATCGTGATGCCGGAGACCGATATCGCGGTGGCGACCATGGTGGCCGAGCGACTGCGCCGGCGCATCGCCGGCGAGCCGTTTGCGATCCAGCAGGGCGCGCGTCACATCGAGGTGACGATCTCGATCGGGATCGCCGGACTGAGCCGCGGCGACAACGCTGCCGGCGTGCTCAAGCGCGCCGACCAGGCGCTCTATCGCGCCAAGCGCGACGGCCGCAATCGTGTGGTGCCCGACGCGGCATGAGGCGGACGGCGCAGAGCGGCCGGGCCGGGACGCATGTCGCCGCAGGGCGCCGTGCGGCAGCATCGGGCGTCGAGCATCCCAGCATCTTTCGGCCGCAGCGCCTCGTCCGGCCTTAACGTTGACCCGAGGCGACCGATCTTCCCGCGGGTAAATTGTTGATTTCCGGGCTGGTTGCGCTACCTTGCGGCCGGTGGCGACCGGCGCGTGGCGCCTGCGCAAGCGGTATAAGCCGCCTGCGCCGGTCCCCGTAAGTTATTGACAACCCTGCGGAATGCTCAGGTCCGCCGCATCTCCTGGGTCCGTGGGGTTCGGCCGGTTCGGGGGCGGTAAGAGTGGCCTCCTCATGACGCCGCTCCCGACCGGCCACCTTATCGATCCCGCCTGTGCGGAACGGCCGTCGGGCGGGCGGGGGAGGGGGCCGCCGCAAAGCGAAAGGGCGCCGCCGCCGGCGCCCATGCCGCATGCACGTCCGCTGCTGCTACTTGATCTTGGTCTCGCGGAACTCGACGTGCTTCCGCGCGACCGGATCGTATTTCTTCTTCACCAGCTTGTCGGTCATCGTGCGTGAGTTCTTGCGCGTCACGTAATAGAAGCCGGTGTCGGCGCTCGACACCAGCTTGACCTTGATGGTGGTGGCCTTGGCCATGGCTGCCCTCGATCGTGCTCTCTCGGTGGCAAGCTAGCCGCCCGCCGGCCGTTGTCAAGAAAGCCGTCACAGCAGCTCCCGCCGGAACCGGCCGCGCGGCATGGTGTAGAAGGGCACCGGCAGGTCGTGGCCGAACCCGTCGGCGATGCGCGCGTCGAGCTCCTCCATCATCACCCCGGTGACCGCCGGCATGTCGAGCGCCTTGGCCTCGGCGAGCGTCATCCAGACGAGCTCGGTGAGCTCGGCGTCGGGCCCGGTGACGCCCTCGATGCGGTGGGCGACCGCGCTCACCTCCAGGGTGAAGAAGCGCGCGTCGAAGCGGCGCGGGCGCCCCGGCGGGGTGACCGCGCGGCCGATGAACCGCATCTCGGCGAGGTCGGGAACTATCCCGGCTTGTGTGAACGCCGTCCACGGTCCGGGCGGAGCCTTGACCGGCGTCTCACTGCGCACCCCGAGCAGAAGCCCCGTCTCCTCGAACGTCTCGCGGATCGCCGCGAGCGCGAAGGCCTGCGACTTGGCCGGCCGCGGCCGCTGCACCCGCTTCATGAGATGCGCCTGCACCACCGCGTCGAGCGGGCGGGCGACCGCCATGACCAGATCCGCAGGGTCGACCCGGCCGCCGGGAAATACGTAGCGTCCCGGCATGAACTTGTGCCGGGCATGGCGCTTGCCGAGCAGCACCCTCGGCTCGGCAGCCGAGCGGTCGACCAGGATCAGGGTCGCGGCGTCTCTCGGCCGCACATAGGGCGCGGTCAGGTCGCGCTCGACCTCGTTCATTCGCTGGACGAAGCGGGTCATGCGCTCGATCCGGTCGGCCTGCGCCGCGTCGCTCATGATTTTCTCCCGCTCCGCCGCCGCGGCCGCGGGCGCCCGCGCGCGGCCTGGGATGCGGCGGGCGCTTGCCGCCGGCGCCGCGGGGAAGCGGTGCCGGCCGTTGCGACGAGCTCGAAGCGCAACGCGCCCGCCACCGGTGCGGCCTCGGTCAGCCGCACGCGCACCTTGTCGCCGAGCCGGTAGCTCGTCCCGCTGCGGTCGCCGACGAGCGCATGCCGCTCCTCGCGGTAGCGGAAATATTCGTCGCCGATGCTGCGCGCCGGAACAAACCCGTCGGCGCCGGTGTCGTCGAGCTTGACGAACAGGCCGGCGCGGGTGGCCCCGGAAATGTGCCCGTCGAAGATCGCGCCGATCCGGTCGGCGAGGAAATGGGCCAGCAGCCGGTCGAACGTCTCGCGCTCCGCCTTCATCGCCCGCCGCTCGGCGGCGGAGATCTGCGCCCCGATCTCGCCGAGCGCGGCGACATCGAGATGATCGGGAAGTCCCCCCTCGCCGAGCCGGCAGGCGCGGATGAGGCCGCGGTGCACGACGAGATCGGCATAGCGGCGGATCGGCGAGGTGAAATGCGCATAGCGGCGCAGGTTGAGGCCGAAATGGCCGTAGTTCTCCGCCGCATATTCCGCCTGCGCCTGGGTGCGCAGCACCACCTCGTTGACCAGCTTCTCGACCTCGCGGCCCTTGACGCGGGCGAGGATGCGGTTGAACAGCGCCGCTCTCAGCGCTCCGGCCTTCGGCAACGCGATGTCGAGGCTGCGCAGGAGCTCGCGCAGCGCCTCGACTCGCTCCGGGTCGGGCTCGTCGTGCACCCGATAGATCAGCGGCACCCGCGCGCGCTCCAGCGTCTCCGCCGCCGCGACATTGGCGAGGATCATGAACTCCTCGATCAGCCGGTGCGAATCCAGCCGCTCCGGCGTCATCACCCGGTCGACCGTGTTGTGGGCGGTGAGCACGATCTTGCGCTCGGGCAGTTCGAGGTCGAGCGGCGCCCGCGCGTCGCGCGCCCGCTTGAGCGCGCGATAGGCGCTGTAGAGCGGCTCGAGCACCGTGCCGAGGAGCGGGCCGGTCATCTCGTCGGGCCAGCCGTCGACCGCCGCCTGCGCCTGCACGTAGTGGAGCTTGGCGGCCGAGCGCATCAGCACCCGATGGAAGCTGTGCGAGCGCTTGCGGCCGTCGGCGGCGACCACCATCCGCACCGCGAGCGCGGGGCGATCCTCGCCCGGGCGCAGCGAGCACAGGTCGTTGGAGATGCGCTCGGGCAGCATCGGCACCACCCGGTCGGGAAAATAGACCGAGTTGCCGCGGACGAGCGCCTCGCGGTCGAGCGCGGAGCCTGCCCGCACGTGGTGGGCGACATCGGCGATCGCGACCCTCATCACGAAGCCGCCGGGATTTGCCGGATCGGGATCGACGGCGGCGTGCACGGCGTCGTCGTGGTCCTTGGCGTCGGCCGGATCGATGGTGACGAGCGGCAGCTCGCGCCAGTCCTCGCGGCCGGCGACCGTCACCCCTCGGGCGGCCTCCGCCTCGGCGAGCGCCGCGGCGGGAAAGACGTGCGGGATCGCATGCGCGTGGATCGCGATCAGGCTGACCGCCCGCTCGGTGGCGAGCGAGCCGAGCTTCTCGGTCACCCGCGCCGTCTGCAGGCCTAAGGCGCCTCCCCGCGCGGACGGCCGCGAGCCGATCTCGACCGCGACCAGGTCGCCGTCGCGGGCGTCGGCGCCCGCCCCGGGCGGGATCACGAGCTCCTGGCCGGCCTGCTTCTTGTCGATCGGCACCACGCGTGCGCCCGCCCCGGGCATCGTCCGGTAGATGCCGAGCACGCGCTGCCGCGCCCGATCGAGCAGCTTGATCACCCGCCCGCTGTGGCGGATCGGCTCGCCCGCATGCGCTTCCTCGACGACGCGCACGAGCGCGCGGTCGCCC
>DASXAP010000324.1:0-11142 GCA_036406655.1 Xanthobacteraceae bacterium
CGCTGCGAAACGCCGCCGGTATCGGCGACCAGGACGCCTCGTGGGGGAGGTTCAAGTCGAGGCGCTCTTTCATTTGGGACCCGTTCCGGCGGCCTGCGCCGGGCTGTCGAGCCGATTATGCGCTTTCAGCCAACCTTCTGGAATGGCATGATATTTCCCGCCTTGGCGGCCGCGGAAGCGGTGCCGAGGCGTTTTTCGTCTCAACGGATGGAAATAAAGTCCTTCAGCCCGCATTCATGTTCATGGACCTAGTAATCTACTCAGCAGGGCGGCCGAGGCGTCTCTCTGTGTGCGTCGGGGGAATGAGATGAGCGGGAATGGCAAGGCCGGCCTGTTTGGCGCGTCCAGGCAGGTCGCGGTCGAGCGCTGCCTGGCGGAGTTCAGGTCCGGCCGTCCATGCATCATCACCTCAACCGGTGAAGCAGCGCTCGCCTTGCCGGTCGATGGAATGAGGGACGCGGCGCTCGCATCGTTCCGGTCGCTGTGCCGCTGCTGTCATCTCCTCGTCACGGCGCGGCGCGCCCGCGCTCTGGGTATCGAGGCGGCGGGGCCGGTGGGCATCGCGATCGGCGAGCTGCACGGCGCTGCGGCGATCTATTCCTGGGCGGCCGATGTCGGAGTGAGCCGAAAGCTCAGTGTGGTCCCGGCGGGAGCCGCGGCGCCGGCCGCGATCGAGCTTGCCAAGCTCGCGCAGCGGCTTCCGGCGCTCCTCATCGGCGCGCCCCGGCCGGAGGCGGTCGCGAGCTGCGATCCGCCGCTGCTTTCGGTCGATGCCGCCGCGGTCGGGCAGTTTCGACAGGCGGCGCTTGCATTGCTGAGCATAACCGGCGAGGCCAGCATCCCGCTCAATGACGGCCTCTCCGCCCGGTTCGTCGTCTTCCGCGACGCCGTCGGGGGCACCGCGACCGCGGTGGTGGTCGGCAAGCCGGACTTGGCGCAGCCGGTTCCGGTGCGGTTGCACTCGGCCTGCCTGACCGGCGACGTGTTCGGCTCACGTCGCTGCGATTGCGGCGACCAGCTGCGGCTCGCGCTGATCCAGCTCGCGCAAGGCGGCGGCGGAATCATCCTCTACCTGGAGCAGGAAGGACGCGGTCTCGGGCTCGCCAACAAGATCCGCACCTACGCGCTGCAGGATTGCGGGCTCGATACCGTCGACGCCAACACGGTGCTGGGGTTCGAGGACGATGAGCGAGATTACGGCGTCGCCGTGCGCATGCTGCAGGCGCTCGGTTGCACCCGGGTGCGGCTCTTGACCAACAATCCGACCAAGCTCGAGGGCCTTTCCCGCGCCGGAATCGACGTCTCCGGACGAGTGCCGCTGCACGGGACGATCAATTCCGACAACCGGCGTTACCTCACCGCCAAGGCGCGACGTGCAGGCCATCAGCTCGATCATCTGCTCGGTGCGCTGGCTGAGCCGGACGACGGCCCGCGGCAGGCTTGATCGGTCTCCTGTCGGATAGCGCGCGGCGGGCCTTGCAGGGTTGTCGAAGCGCCCGCATTGCGCGGGCGGAGCATGCCGGGCACTCGGGCGGCGCGAGCTCGAGAGGCCGCTCAGCCCAGGTGGCGGTGGCGATCTGGCTCGACCTGCGCGCTGGCCTGCGCATGCCGCGCCAGCGCGGCACCGATGCCCGCGGCGAGCGTCGCGAGCACACACCAATACGCATAGCGGAAGTCGGCAGCGACCCCGACCAGGAAGAACGTCAGGACGTAAACCACGGCGGCGCCGGCGGTGCCGACGGCAAATGCACCTGCCGGGCTCGCGCGGGCGCGCCAGCCGCAACCCAGGGCGGCGATCGCCAGCAGGAGCCACAGGCCCGGGCGAAAGATCAGGGTCGGCTGCAGCGCCGCATGCAGCGCGAGCAGCGCCTTGAACGCCGGCCTCTGGCCATAGCTTGCCTCGGGCTTCTGCCAATCCCAGACCGGCAGCACCAGGTTCGAGCGGGCAAGGAACTGCCACATGAAGGTGGCGCGATGGCTCAGATAGGCGAGGGGGTGGGCGATGAGCGCGCGCCGCCACGCGGCGACCAGCCGCGGGGTGCCGAAGATCACGTCGTCGGCTCGTTCCAGCCGCTGCATCACGAACGGGCACGGCGGCACGTGCCAGTAGCTGTCCCACCAAACCGGGTTGTAGCAACTGGTGCTCAGCTGTGCCGTCTGCTCCGGCGTCCACGTGACCGGGAACTGGTTCTCGCCGGTGAAATGCGTGATGCCGCCGAGGTCGAAGACGAAGATCGAATGCAGCGGGTTCTGCCGCTTGGCATCGAGCAGGCCGTAGTAGACGGCGGGCACCACCGCGTAGCTGAGCAGTAGCGCCGGCATGAAGAAGATGGCCATCCGCCGCAGATCAAAGCGCGCAGGCCAGATGACATAGCTCGCGAGGAACGGCGCCGCGATGATGGCGTTTGGCCGCAGCAGGATGCCGAATGTGACGAGAAGGAGCGCGGCGGCCTGGGCGCATCGCCGCACGCGCCAATCGCGATCGACCGTGGCGAAGACAAGCACGGCGGCGGCGAGCCAGACCACGCCGAACAGGATGTCGCGCCAGATCAGGCCGACGAAGACGAAAGCCGGCGGAGCGAATGCGGCGAGCAGTGACAGCAGTGCGAGCGCGGCCGAGCGTCGAGCCGCAATGAGCGCGAGCAGACCGAAGCCGAGCCAATAGAGGCTTGCCGTCACCAGGAACATGCCGAGCGCGCCCGGCGCGATCGGCTCGACGAGGAGCCAGAGCACACCCATCGCAGGCGACTGCCAATCGCCGAGGCGGCCGGCCTGGGCATCGGCATAGACGTATTGCGCATCGACGGTGATATAGCCCGGATAGAACACCAAGAGCGTGATCGCATATCCAGCCGCCGCCAGCGTGAGGACGAGAACGCGCGCTGGCAGCGCGCCGTGCCGCCGCGCCGTTGCAACCGATGTGCCGCCCTCGATGGCTGACATTGCGGTTTTCCCTTTGCCGCATGCTGCCGTGCGGCGCCGTGCCGTCGCGCAACATGCGGGATCATAGTGCGATCGGCCAGGATAGCGCCGCCCGAGCGGCCGACGGCATGGCACCCTTCCGCAGAGGAGGCGGTTATGGCCGATACAAGGCGCTGTTGCGGCGCCGGCGCGCTCGACCCGGGGGGATGAGGACGAGAGCAAGGCGACGGAAAAGGCCTTGCGCGTCTGGTCGCATTCCAATTCCATCCGATCGTCGACCGATCGACCATATCGGCTCGATCATCGAGGGCCACAGAACCTGCCGATCAGGGAGGACCGTCAATGTTCGGAATCGAGAAGGGATCGACATGCTCCCGTGCCGGGGTTGCGATCGCGGCCGGCCTGCTTTCGTCCGTCGCGACCTGGGGCGCGATACGAGCGGTGAGCACCTCCGTCGCGCAGCCGGCTCCCGCGGCCGCAGTCACGCAGATCCTGGTCCAACCGCTCGCCGATCTGCCCGGGCGCGAGGTGCGGGTGAGCTTGGTCGATCGGCCGCCCGGAAGCAGCAGTCCCCCGCACCGCCACCCCGGACATCATACCTTCGGCTACGTCATCGAGGGCAGCTACGAGTTTGCGGTCGACGGCCAGCCGGCTCGACTTCTGAAGGCTGGCGACAGCTTCTACGAGCCGCCGACGGCCCATCATTCCACCTCGCGCAACCCGAGCTCTGCGAGCCGCACGAAGATCATCGTCTTCATGCTCGCGGATCAGAAGAACCCGAGCACGGTTGCGGATTAACCCGCGGATGCGCGGGCAGGTCGCGACAAGGTCCCCGGCACGGCATGGCCGTTCGGGGAGATCGCGGCGCTCGCGCGGCGGCCAGCCCCGTGTCCCGGCCATCTCCAGGCCCCGGACATGGCAGTGCCAGCTCCGTCGCCATCGCCGGGACGAGCCCGGCGACGGCTGAACGAGAGGAAATCCGATCGATCTCTGACCGGGGCTTTGCAATGGTCGCGATCATGCTGCGGGGCGTGCGCGCCCTTCTCGCCGTTCTTCGGCTCCTGGCGGGCCTGCTGCTGGTGTCCAGCGTCGGGCTTAACTTCGCAAACGTGGTCGGCCGGTACTTTTTCAACACGTCCATTTATTGGGCGGAGGAGACGATGCTGTTCCTGATGGTCGGCTGCGTTTTTCTCGGGGGAGGCGTTGTGGCCTGGTCAGGCCGGCAGATCAGGATGGACATCGTGGTCGGGCTGCTGCCCCGAGCCCTGCGCGAGACGCTCGAGCTCGTCTCCGAGCTGGTTTTCATCGCGACCGCGCTGACCATCGTGGTTTTCGCCTGGCCGGTGATCCGCGACCTGCACAATTTCGACCAGCGCAGCCAGTCGGCCGACATTCCGCTGGCGATCCCCCAGTCGCTGGTCCCGATCGGGCTGGCGATCATGGCGCTGCTGGTGGCGATGCGGCTTCTCACCGGAGCCGCTCGCCGGGCATCGGGCCGACCGCAGCATTGAAGGGCGGGCAGCCGGTCGCGGGAGGCAGCCTCGATGTCCACCCTCCTTGCCTTCTTCGTGCTGCCGGCGGTGCTTCTGCTCCTCGGCCTGCCGATCTTTCTCGTGCTGCTGGTGACCTGCCTGGTGATCGTGCTGCTCGTCGCCGATGTGCCGACCGAGGCGGTGCAGACCTTCCTGTTCAGCGGTCTCGACAATTTTCCCCTCCTGGCGGTGCCGTTCTTCGTGCTCGCCGGCGAGATCATGGCGCAGGGCGGGATCGCCCGTCGGGTCGTCGCCTGGGTGGTGTCGTTGATCGGTGGCCTGCGCGGATCGGTGGCGGTGACGACGGTGGCGGCCTCCGAGCTGTTCGGCGCCATGGCGCATACCGCGGTCGGCACGGTGGTCGCGGTCGGCCGCATGATGTATCCGTCGTTGAAAGACAGCGGCTACAACGAGCGTTTCGCGGTCGGCTTGATCACGTCGTCGGGGGCGATCGCCGTCGTGATCCCACCGTCGATCGCAATGATCCTCTATTCGGTGTCGGCGCAGCAGTCGGCCGTCGCCCTTTTCACCGCCGGGGTCCTGCCGAGCATCCTCATCGGGCTCGTCGATGCGCTCTACGTGATGGGCTACGCCCGCACCAAGGCGGTGGCGCGCACGTCACGGGCGCGCTGGGAGGCGATCTGGGCCTCGAGCAGGGAGGCGAGCTGGTCGATCGGAACCGTCGTCGTGATCTTCGGCGGCATCTATGGCGGAGTTTTCACGCCGACCGAGGCCGCCGGCGTGGCGGTCGTCTACTCGCTCTTCGTCACCATGGTGGTGCACCGGGAGATCGGGGTGAAGGAGCTGTGGCAGATCATCCAGAGCTCGGTGTTTCTGATCTCGCAGATCCTGTTGATCGTCACCGCCGCGGGTCTTTATTCGTGGCTGCTCACCACCAGCGGCATTCCCCAGCAGATGATCGCCGCGATCAACGACTTGCAGCTGCCGAGCTGGGCGCTGTTGCTGTCGATCAATCTCGTGCTGCTGGTGATGGGCAGCTTTCTCGAGCCGCCCGCTGCCATCCTCATCCTGACGCCGCTGCTGCTGCCGCTGGTCCAGGCCGAGGGCGTGAACCCGATTCACTTCGGCATCATCATGGCGGTCAATCTCAGCATCGGCATGTACACGCCGCCGTTCGGATTGAACCTGTTCGCCTCCCAGGCCGTGTTCCTCACCCCGCTCGGGACGATCTATCGCGGGGTGCTGCCTTTCCTGCTGCTCAACTTCGCGACCTTGCTGCTGATCACCTACGTGCCGTCGATCTCGATGGCTCTGCTCGGCCGATAGGATGAACGCGCGTCGGCAAGCGCCGCGGCGCCGTGCCGGGACGTGGTCCCCGCGATCCGGGGATTCGCTCTCGCTCGTTTCCGCCTACGCGCCGTTCGCCCGCGGCGCCTCGAGGGGCGCAAACGGGCGCGCCGCCTCGAATGCGCGGCTCGCCTGCAGCACCAGCGCGTCGGCGCCGAGCGCGCCGACGATCTGCAGCCCGATCGGCAGCCCCTCGCGCGTCGATCCGCACGGAATCGATGCGGCCGGCTGTTGGGTGAGGTTGAAGGGATAGCTGAAGGGCGCCCAGTTGGTCCAGGCCGTACCCCAGTCCCCCGATGCCGGCACGAGCCGGCCGGTCTCGAAGGCGGCAAGCGGCACGCTCGGGGTGAGCAGGAGGTCGTAGCGCTCGAAGAAGCGGGCCATGATCCCATGCAGCTCGGCGCGTCGGAGCTGGGCGCGGATGAGCTCGGTCGCCGGGATCTCGAGCCCCTGCGCCGCGTGCGCCAGCAGATCGGGGTCGGCCTGCTCGCGGGCGCGTCCGCCATACGCCTTGAGCAGGGCGGCAGCCGAGGACCACCACAGGGTGCTCCAGGCCGCGATCGGATCTCCGCCGAGCTCGGGGTCGGCCGTCTCGACCTGCGCGCCCAGCTCCTCGACCACCCGCACGGCCGCCTGCACCGCCGCCTCGACCTGCGGCTCGATCCGCTCGGCGAAGCCCAGTCGCGGCGAGTACGCGACCCGCAGGGCCCGGACGCCGCCCTCGAGACCCACGCGATAGTCGGGCGGGGTCGAGATCCAGGCATAGACGTCGCGCAGGTCAGGTGCTGCGATCGCGGTCAGTGCCAGCGCCGCGTCGGCGACCGACCGCGTCAGCGTGCCGACATGAGCGAGGGTTCCGAGCGGGGAGGCCGGCCAGGCCGGCACTCGCGCGCGGCTCGGCTTCAGGCCATAGCAGCCGGTGAACGCGGCCGGGATGCGGATCGATCCGCCGCCGTCAGTCCCCAGATGCACGCAGCCCATGCCGAGGACGGCGGCGGCGACCGCGCCGCTGGAGGAGCCGCCAGGCGTCTTGCGCAGGTCCCATGGATTGCGCGTGAGCCCGGTCAGCGGGCTGTCGCTGAGCGCCTTCCAGCCGAACTCCGGCATCGCAGTCTTGCCGAGCACGATCGCGCCGTGCTCGCGCAGCCGAGCCACCGCCGGAGCATCGTCGCTCGCCGCTGCATCCGCGGTCAGGCGCGAGCCGAACCGGGTCGGCATGCCGGCGACCAGGAGATTGTCCTTGATGCCGACCGGCACGCCGTCGAGGAGACCGCGGGGTGCGGCCGCCACCCAGCGGGCTTCCGACTCCCTCGCCGATGCCCGAGCGCCTTCGGGATTGAGCCAGCAGAAGGCGTTCACCGCGCCATTGTGCCGATCGATCCGATCGAGCACCGCATCGGTCACCTCGACCGGAGAGAGCTCCTTGCGCCGATAGCGCAGGACGAGCTCGGCAGCCGAGAGGAATGCCACGTCATCCTTGAATGCTGCGCTTGCGATGTCAGCCTCCGCCGCCCCGGGCTCAGCGTTCGGCGATCCTATCGGCCGGCCTGAGCGACCGCCAGCCGCACTGCCTGGCCGGGCTTGGCGGAGAGAACGTAAATGGGCTACGTGGACGGGCTCGACGATGCCCGATGAAACGCTGCCTGAGCGGGACAGGCCAAGCCCGCGCATGACCGGGCAGAGCAGCGGGATCCGCAGCAGATGCGAACCTTGATCCGCGGCGGCCGGGTTTACGATCACGCCGGCGACGTGCACAAGCCGCCCATTGCCGACATCCTGATCGACGGCGACACGATCGTTGCAGTCGGGGCGGATCTCGCGCGCGAGGGCGTGGGCGAGGTGATCGATGCCTCGGGACGGCTGGTTCTCCCCGGCCTCATCAATGCGCATTACCACTCCCACGACGTGCTGTGCCGGGGGCTGTTCGAGGAGCTGCCGCTCGAGCTCTGGCTTCTCTACACCTTGCCCATGGGGGCAAGCCGCAGCAACGAGGAGGTACGGGCCCGCACGCTCGTGGGTGCGCTCGAGTCGCTGCGCTGCGGCATCACCACCGTGCAGGATATGCTCGGCCTCGTTCCCCTCACCGACGCGCAGACCGACGTGGTCGTCGCCGCCTATCGCGAGGCGGGCATTCGCGTGATCTTCTCGCCGATGGTCTGGGACATCCCGCCGGTTGCGATGCTGCACCACGGCGACAGCCTTCCTCCCGCGGTCCAGGAGATGCTCGGCAACAAAGGCCGGCCGATCGAGGAGCAGGTCGACTATCTCGAACGCCAGCTCACCCGCCATCCCGCAGGCGGCACTCTGCACTGGGCGGTCGCGCCCTTCGCGCCGCAGCGCTGCACGACAGGGATGCTGCAGGCCTGCGCCGAGCTCGCGGAAAAATACGATCTCCCCGTCTATACCCATGTCTACGAGACGCGCAGCCAGGCGCTGATCGCGCGCGATCTGTTCGCCGGGCACGGCGGCTCGCTGATCGGCTATCTGGACGATGCGGGGCTGCTCGGTCCGCGATTGAACATCGTCCACAGCGTGTGGATCTCGCGTGCGGAGATCGATCGGCTGGCGGCCGCGGATGCCGGCATCGTTCTCAACCAGCTCAGCAACTGCAAGCTCAAGAGCGGCATCGCGCCGGTCCGCGATATGCTCAGGGCCGGGGTGCGGCTCGGGCTCGGCTGCGACAATTGCAGCGGCAGCGACGTGCAGAGCGTGTTCCAGGCGATGAAGATGTTCTGCCTGCTGGCGGCGGTCAGCGATCCCGAGCCGGGCAGGGGGCTCGCCCATGAGGTGCTGCGCCACGCCACCCTCGGCAATGCGCGGACCGCGGGTCTCGCTGACCGGCTCGGCGCCATTCGCCCGGGCTACAAGGCCGATCTCGTTCTCGTCGACCTCTCCGACGTCGCCTACCTTCCCTACAACAGCGCCGCCCGCCAGCTCGTCTACACCGAATCCGGCCGCGGCGTGGAGAGCGTGATGGTGGACGGCCGCATGCTGGTCCGAAATCGCGTGGTCGAGAGCATCGACGAGGACGCGCTGCGCCGCGAGGTCGCCGGCCTGATGCGGCACTTCATTGCCGACTACGACGCGCTGGTGAAATCACGCGCGGCCGCGCTTCCTTACCTCCTCGAGGCGCATCGGCGGGCATGGCAGCCGGATATCGGCATGCACCGCTTCATCGGCGAGCCGCGTTGAGCATGGCCGGGGCGTGCCTGCTCGCGCGCCCTGGCCCCGCCACGAGCAACGCCCCGGTTGCCCGATAAGGTCGTCAAGTTCCGCCGCTGTCGGAACAGCGCGCGCCGCTAGGCCGGGCTGCGCCGATGCGGTAGGCTCTCCGGCAAAAGAGCAACAATCCCGATCGACAAGGTCAAAGGAGGAAAGCCCATGCCGCGTCCCAGCATTTCCCGCCGCAGCCTGCTCAAGACCACGGCTCTCGTGGCCGTCTCTGCGGTTCCCGCCCCTTGGGTCCGTCATTCCCATGCCGCCGGCAAGCTCACCTTGGGCGTGTGGGACCACTGGGTGCCCGGGGCGAACAACACCCTGACGAGGCTGTGCAACGAGTGGGGAGAGCGCAACAAGGTCGCGGTGACGATCGACTACATCACCTCGCAGGGCGACAAGGACCTCTTGACCGCGAGCGCGGAGGCGCAGGCCCGCGCCGGGCACGACATCATGTCGCATCGTGCCTGGCAGATCCAGGTGCATCGCGCCGTGCTCGAGCCGGTCGATGACGTGATCAATGCACTCGTCGCCAAGGCGGGCCCGATCAGCCCGGTCTCCGAATATCTCGCCAAGCACGAGGGGAAATGGTTCGGGATCCCGACCACCGTCGGCAGCCAGGTCAAGCCGTGCTGCTCGCGCATCGACCTCTACAAGCAGCACGCCGGCATCGACCTCACCGCAATCTTCCCCGCCGGCGACAAGCGCGATGCCAAGCTGGTCGACAGCTGGAATTGGGATCTCTACCTCAAGAGCGCCGGGCAGCTTTTCAAGGCCGGGTTCCCGGTGGGACTGCCCATGGGGCAGACGAGCGACGCGATCGATTCGACCGGAGCCATGTTCCGTGCGTTCGGCTCGGTGATGGTGGACGAGAAGGACAACATCAGGGTCGACTCCGACGCGACGCGCGCCGCGCTCGAATACTTCAAGAAGCTGATGGCGTTCAATCCGCCGGAAGTCTATGCCTGGGACGATGCCGGAAACAACCGCTGGCTCATCTCCGGCAAAGGAGCGGCGATCATGAACCCGCCGAGCGCCTGGTCGGTCGCCAAGCGCGACAATCCGAAGGTGGCCGAGCAGTGCTGGACCCACGACATGCCGCGGGGCTCGGCGGGCCGCTTCGTCGGCCAGCTGCCGTTCTTCTACGGAGTATGGTCGTTCTCGCAGAACAAGCCGGCCGCCAAGGAGCTGCTGCAGTTCCTCTCGGAGAAGGAGCAGTCGCGCCAGCTGGTCGATGCGTCGAATGGCTACGACCTGCCGTCGTTCAAGAGCTACTACGATTTCGACACGTGGCGGAAGGTCGAGCCGCCGGCGGGCACGGTGTACAACTATCCGCCGCGCGGCGACGAGCAGCCGAGCATCACCGGTTACCCGGCGCGGCCGGACGTTGCCACGCAAATCTACAACCAGTCGCTCCACACCATCATGGTCGCCAAGTTCTGCCAGGGCAACGAGCCGATCGACAAGGTGGTCAAGTGGGCGGAGGGCGAGCTCGAGGGCCTGCTGCGGACGTGAACCATCCGCTGCCTTCGCCGGCCTGCGCGGGCTCGGCCTCGCCTGGCCTGCGCATCCGGACCGGCAGGCCGCGATGTGCGATACGCCGCGGAATGGCGAGGGAACTGGCTTGAGATAAGCGGCAATTGCTCGGCAGGACACCATGGTCGACATCGCCCGGCGCTATCCGGGACCGCTTGCCGAAGGAGCCGCCCGTCCGGCTGCCGGCCTGCGGCGCTTCGTGCGCCGCCGCAGCACGATCGCGCTCGTCATGTGCGTGCCGCTGATCGCGATCGTGCTCGGGCTGATCGTCTATCCGGCCTTCTACTCGCTCTATCTGGCCATGCTGAACAAGGCGCAGACGAAGTTCGTCGGGCTCAGCAACTTCGCCTACCTGCTGCGCCGCGACACCTTCCTGATGGTGGTCGAGCAGTCGGCGATCTTTGCCTTGAGCGCCGTGCTGTTCAAGGCATTGATCGGCCTCGTCACCGCCCACCTGGTCAACAATCTGCCGAGCAGGGGTCAGCGCAAGTGGCGCGGCATGCTGCTGGTGCCGTGGGTCATTCCGCTCGCGTTGTCGACGCTCGGCTGGTGGTGGCTGTTCGACCCGACCCACAGCGCCTTCAACTGGCTGATCCAGTCGTTCGGCGGCAGCGAGATCCCCTGGCTG
>DASXAP010000325.1:0-3319 GCA_036406655.1 Xanthobacteraceae bacterium
GCAGCGCGCGGCGGGCAAAGCCGAGGGCGGCCGCCCCCACCGTCGCGCGGAAGATGTCGAGCGTCGCCATCGCCACCTTGAAGCCGTCGCCGCCCGCTCCCAGCCGGTTGGCGAGCGGCACCCGCACGGCCTCGAACCGCAGCGTCGCGAGCGGATGCGGGGCGATCACCTCGATCCGCCGGGCGACCGAGAGCCCGGGGGTGTCGGCATCGACCACGAAGGCGGAGAGGCCGCGCGCGCCCGCGGCCTCGCCGGTGCGGGCGAACACCACGTAGTGGTCGGCGATGCCGCCGTTCGAGATCCAGGTCTTGGTGCCGTCGATGCGCACCTCGCCGGGCCCGTCCGGCACCGCCGTGGTCGCGAGCGCGGCGACGTCGGAGCCGGCCTCGGGCTCCGACAGCGCGAAGGCGGCGATCGCGCGGCCCTCGCGCACGCCCGGCAGATAGCGCGCCTTGAGCTCGGCGCTGCCGTAGAGCGAGATCGAGCCGCTGCCCAGCCCCTGCATGGCGAAGGCGAAGTCGGAGAGGCCGTCGCGGGCGGCGAGGACCTCGCGGGCGAGGCAGAGCGTGCGCACGTCGAGCCGGGGATGCAGGCCGCCGTGCTCGGCCTCGACCACCGCCTTGAGCAGCCCCGCCTCGCCGAGCGTCCTCACCCGCGCCCGGCAGCCGGCGTCGACGTCCTCGTGCGGGAGCGTCTTCGGGATCGCGTCGGCCCAGCCGGCCACTGCGCGGGCGAAGCGGCGATGGCCGTCGTCGAAGAAGGGCCAGCTCAGCGTCTCATCGAGACCGGGGCTCATCGGCGGCTTCTCCGCGCGATCGCGTTGCGGGCGGAAAGCTTGGTCCTGGCGAGGAGCCGCATCAGTGTCGCGATGTCGGCTGCGGAGAGCTCGGCGAAGAGCTCGCCGATCCATTCCCCGTTGGCGCGCGCCATGCTCCGGAAGAAGCGCCGGCCCGGCGCGGTCAGGCTCACGATCTGCGCCCGGCGGTCGTTGGGGGCGGGGCGGCGGCTGATCAGCCCCTGCTCGACGAGGCGGTCGACCAGCCCGGTGACGTTGCCGTTCGACACCATCATCCGCTGCGACAGCTCGCCGAGCGTCATCCCCTGGGGCGTGCGCTCGAGCTGCGCGAGGAGGTCGAAGCGCGGCAGCGTGACGTCGAACCGCTCGCGCAGCCGCCGCCGCACCTCGGCCTCGATCACCTCCTTGCAGGTGAAGAGCCGCAGCCACAGGCGCAGCTCGTCGCGGTGGTCGTGCGGCCGCTCGGCCGCCTTGGTCTCGGCGTCGAGCGGGATCGTCGGAGCTTCCGTCACATCTCGCCTCCGGCCACCGCGATGGTCGTGCCGGTCACGGCCGCCGCCTCCGGCGAGCAAAGATAGAGCACCGCGGCGGCGACTTCATCCGGCGTGATCAGCCGGCCGATCGGGGCGTCCTTGTGATAGCTGGCGATCACCTCGGCCTCGGCGCGGCCGGTCTTGGCGGCGGTGCGGGCGGCGCTCTGCCGCACCAGCTCGGTGTCGGTGTAGCCCGGGCAGACCGCGTTGACGGTGACGCCGCGGGCGGCGGTCTCGGCGGCGAGCGCACGGGTGAGGCCGAGGAGCGCATGCTTGGCCGCGCAATAGGCGGTGACATAGGCATAGCCGCGCAGCCCGGCGACCGAGGCGATGTTGACGATGCGGCCCCAGCCGCGCTCGAGCATGCCCGGCAGCACCGCCTGGCTCGCATGCACCGCGCCCATCACGTGCACGTCCCACATCGCCTGGAAGCTCGCCGGGTCGGCCCTGGCGAAGGGGCCGCTCTCGACCGAGCCGGCATTGTTGACGAGGATGTCGATCGGGCCGCGCGCGGCCTGTGCCGCCGCCACCTCCCAGCGCAGCTCGCCCGGCGCGGTGACGTCGGCGATCCCCATCCCGGCGGCGTCGCCCGAGGTGACCGTCTCGACGAGCGGAGCCTCGCTCCGGCCGATCACTGTGACGCTGGCGCCCGTGCGGGTGAGCGCGCGGGCTATGGCGCGGCCGATGCCGCGCCCGCCGCCGGTGACGAAGGCATGCCTGCCGGCAAGCGTCATGTCGGCAAGCGTCATGGCGCGCATCCTCGCGTTGGGCCGATACTTTAGGCTTGAAATTTCCAGGTCTCAAGCTTGTCGGCGAAATATTTCAGGCTTAAAATAATTCGGCGACGGCAAGGAGGCGCGGCCCGCGATCTGGCAAGCGGCACAGCCGCGCGGCACTCGGGATCTGCTCCCTCCCCCGCTTGCGGGGGAGGGCTGGGGTGGGGGAGCCAGCCCGCACCGCCCGTGGTCCGCCCCTCCCTGTCCCTCCCCCGCAAGCGGGGGAGGGGACGCTGTTGCAGCATCCGTCGTCTCCCCTGCGAGCGGGGAGGGGACGCCCGCGCGGAGATGAGCAATGCAGATCAACGTCGTCGGTGCCGGACCCGCCGGGCTCTACTTCGCGATCCTGATGAAGAAGGCCTGGCCGCGCACCCGCATCACCGTGTTCGAGCGAAACCGGCCGGACGACACCTTCGGCTTCGGCGTCGTCTTCTCCGATCAGACGCTCGACAATTTCGAGGCCTACGACCGCGACAGCTACCGCGCCATCGTCGGCCACTTCGCCTACTGGGACGACATCGAGATCAACTTCCGCGGCACCACCCACCGCATCGGCGGCAACGGCTTCTGCGGCTGCTCGCGCACGACGCTGCTCAAGATCCTCGGCCGCCGCGCCCGCTCGCTCGGCATCGACATCCGCTACGGGACCGAGATCGCCCCCGACGATCCGCGTCTCGCCGAGGCCGACCTGGTGGTCGCCGCCGACGGCATCAACTCGCGGCTGCGCGAGGCGCATGCCGGGCGCTTCCGGCCGAGCATCGACCTGCGCCCGAACTTCTTCTCCTGGATGGGCACCAGCCGCCCGTTCGACGCCTTCACCTTCTTCTTCCGCGAGACCGAGCACGGCATCTTCATCGCCCACTGCTACCAGTACGAGCCCCACCACGCGACCTTCATCGTCGAGACCGATCCGGCGACCTTCGCCCGCGCCGGGCTTGCACGGCTCGACGAGGCGGCGTCGGCGCGCTTTGCCGAGGAGCTGTTCGCGTCCGAGCTCAAGGGGCACCGGCTGATCACCAACCGCTCGATCTGGCGCAACTTCCCGACCATCCGCTGCCAGCGCTGGGTCGCCGACAACATCGTGCTGATCGGCGACGCCAAGGCGACCGCGCATTTCTCGATCGGCTCCGGCACCAAGCTCGCCATGGAGGACGGCATCGCGCTCTACGAGGCGTTCCGCTCGACCAGCGGGCGCGATGTGAAGGCCGCGCTCG
>DASXAP010000326.1:0-1883 GCA_036406655.1 Xanthobacteraceae bacterium
AACCTGTCGTCCTGCACGTAGAGCTGCGAGATCAGCGTCTTGAATCCGTCCTTGGTGGCAAGGAAGTGCAGATGCGCCGGCCGCATGTTGTGACGGCCCTGCGCGCGCAGGAGGTCGCCGGTCGGCCCCTCGATCGGGATCGGATAGCCGGCGGGCTTGACGCTGCGGAAGCCGATGCGGCCCTGCGCATCGGTGAAGAGCTTGCCGCGCAGGTTCATGTCGGCCTGCTCGGGATCCTGGTTCTCGTAGAATCCCTCGGGCGAGGAGTGCCAGACATCGACCTCGGCGCCGGCGATCGCCTTGCCCCGGCGGTCGCGGAAGCAGGCGTCGACGAACAGCGCCGGGCCGGGGGTCGGCGAGCGCACGATCGAGCCGCCGTTCGGCGTGACCGGCGCGTGCATGCGCCAGAACGGGCCGAGCATGTTCTGGTCGGTCTCGGTGGTGCCGCGCTCGCCGTTGTTGAGCAGGCACACCAGCGCCGAGACGCCGAGCGAGCCGGCCATCAGCACGGCCTCGTTGTGCGAGGGGCTGCTGTGCTTGCCGATGGCGACGACGTAGGCGAGCGCGGCGTGGAGCTCCTCCTCCGTCAGCCTGGCCTCGCGCACGAAATCGTGGAGATGGCGCACGAAGACGGCCATGATCTCGCGGAAGCGGGCATTGGGGGCGCGCTGGAGCTCGGAGAGGACCGCGGTGGTGACGTCCTTTTGATTCTCGATGATCATGATGCGCGCCGCTCGCCGCTACTGGTTGGGCTCGCCGCCGAGGAAGCCGGCAATCTTCCAGCTGCCCCCGTCCTTGGTGTAGCACAGCTGCTCGCCGCCGATCGGCAGCACGCTGTCGATCGGCACGAACCCGACCTTGCCCGCCGGCGTCATCACCTTGACGAAGGCGGCCATGATCGCGTTGGCCGGCGAATCGTCGGCGAGCACGCGCACCAGATGCAAGCCGAGCTTGTCGATCACCGGCGCGTCCTGCTTCGCCGCGGAGCGGACCTCGATGCCGTCGCGGATCGGGAAGACCCAGTCGGAGGCGTCGGTCTGGGTGGTGTTGGCGAGCTCGTCGGCCGCCTTGTCGTCGAAGGCGGGCTCGGCCGGCGCGCAGAAGACCCCGCTGCGCTGCGGGTCGGGCATCGCGCTGGGCTCGGCGGCATAGGCGCCGAGCGTCTCCCAGCCCGCGGCATCGCTCGCCTCGAGGTTGAGCGCCTTGGCGAGGTTGTCGATCGCCGGCTTGCTCTTGTCGGCGGTGTCGGTGTCCTCGGGGTACCAGAAGAAATTCGGCGCCACCAGGCGGGCGAGCGCGGCACGATCCCGCCGCTGCGCGATCTGCGCGAGCTCCTGGCGGAAGGCGTCGAAGCCCGGATCCTTCAGGCCGGCGGCGAGCGTGATCGGGACCGGCTTGTACGGGCCGGGCGGCACCGCTTGCGGTTGCTCGGGTGGCGGCGTCGGCGCTGCCTGCCCCCTGGCCGAGGGGGGAGCGACTGCTCCGGCGATCGCCAGCACGGCTGCCAGCAGCACGATGGGACGAAGGCGTTGGGACCGCATCACGATTCCTCCCGCGAGCTCGGGACCAAATCTCTCAACCGCCGCTTTCCGGCGCAACCATGGCGCACCTCGACCGGAGGCGTGAGAGCGTCCCCCTCCCCCGCATAGCGCGTCGAAGACGCGCGTAAACGCGCTTGTGCCGGGGGAGGGACAGGGTGGGGGCGCGAAATGAGCCTGAGCCGCACCCCCTCCCCACCCCTCCCCCGTGTACAGACCGGGGACATCGAGGACACTTTTCGCCCCCGTTCGGGGACATCGAGGACACTCTTGCCCCACCCGATTCGGTCGGAGGAGGGGGCTCGATGCCTTGGCGGGAGCAATCCATCATGGACCAGCGTGAAG
>DASXAP010000327.1:0-16467 GCA_036406655.1 Xanthobacteraceae bacterium
CGGAGAACTCGTCGAGCGCAGCCGCCAGGATCGCCTCGCGGCGCCCGCCCTTGCGCGCTCGCGGCGCCGCGGAGCCCTGCCCCCGACTGCCCGCGCCTCGTCTCGCCCTGCCCGCGGCCGGCATGCGCCAACCCTGCTATCTCTGACTGACTGGTCAGTCATATGGGGTCCGGGCCTGGCGGCGGCAAGTAGCGCCGCAATGTGTCCCGGATGCGGTGCAGCACGAGCGCTCGAGGGCAGTCGAATTGATCCGGACCGATTGCGCTCGTGCTGCACCGCTGATCCGGGACCGCCATAAAGATCGAGTTTCGGGCGGTCCCGGGTCTGCAGCGCAACACTTCGTGCTGCGCCGCGCCCGGGACACACGGCTACAAGCGTCAGAGTCGCGACGCGAGCAGCGGGCGCAGCACGCGTGCGCGAAGCCCTGCGCCGGCCCGTGGCCGATCCTGCTCATTCCGTCTTCCACGGAATGGCCCGGCGCTCGATCTCCTGGAACAGCACCGAGGCGATCAGTCCGAGCACACCGATCGTGACGATGCCGACGAACATCGTGTCGACCTGCAGCAGCTCCCACGAGTTCCAGATCAGATAGCCGATCCCGCTCTTGGTTGCGACGAACTCGGACGCCACCAGCACGATGAACGACACCGCGAGCGCGATGCGCAGGCCGGCGAAGATGGTCGGCAGCGCGCCGAAGAACACAATGCGGGTGAGCATCACGGCCTGGCTCGCGCCATAGTTCCTGGCGACGTCCCAGTATATCTTCTCGATGTTGGCGGCGCCGACATAGGTGTTGACGATCACCGGGAAGAACACCGCGATTGCCACGAGCGCGATCTTCGAGGCGTCGCCGAAGCCGAAGGCAAGCAGCAGCAGCGGCATCAGCGCAATCTTGGGGATCGGGAACAGGGCGGCGATGAGGGGGTCGAAGAAAATCCGCACCGGCCTGAACATGGCCATGAGCAGGCCGACGGCGACCGCCGGCACCACGCCGATCACGAAGCCAATGAGCACCCGGTAGAGCGTGACGCCGACATGCCAGGGAAGCTCGCCGCTGGCGGCGAGCTTCACGAAGCGGAGGCCGATATCGGAGGGCGCCGGAATGAAGCGCCGGTCGCCGATCCCCAGCATGAGCAGGATCTGCCAGGCGAGCAGCAGCCCGATCGGCGAGATCAGGTAGAGCAGCCGGTCACGCGTTGGATTGGACGGTCCGCTCATCTTCCGGGCGCGCTCGGGACATCAGTGCCAGTGCGGCGGATAGCCGGAGCTCTTCTCCTCGGCGGCGAGCAGGCGCAGCATCGCCGGCCATTCCAGCACCCCGTATGGCCGGCGGGTGCCGGGCTGGTACATGTGCGCGGTGTGCGCCAGCACGTTCTCGCCGGGCATGCTGAGCTCGGCGCGCGCCGCCATGGCGTCGACCTGGGACCGGCAGGACAGCTCCAGCTGGTACATGGTGTTGAAGGCCTGCGGAACCGTGGCACCGCAGGTCAGAAGCCCGTGATTGCGCATGATCAATGCGTCGTGCGGCCCCAGATCGCCGACGATCCGCTCCCGCTCCGCGAGCTCGACGGCAGGACCCTCGTAATCGTGGTAGCCGATATGACCGACGAACCGCATGGAGGTCTGCGACAGCGGCAGCAACCCGCATTTCATGGCCGACACGGCGATGCCGGCGCGGGTATGGGTGTGCAGCACGCAGGCCACGTCCGGCCGCGCCCGGTGAATGGCCCCGTGAATCACGTAACCCGACTTGTTGATGCCGTAGTCGGTGTCGGGCTTCCAGAGGATCTCGCCGTCGAGGTCGATCTTCACCAGGCTCGATGCCGTGATCTCCCTGTAGAGCATGCCGTAGAGATTGATCAGCAGCTGGTCGGCGCTGCCGGGAATGCGGGCGGTGATGTGATTGTAGATGAGGTCGCTCATTGCGTACCTGTCGACCAGCCGGTAGCAGGCGGCAAGCTCCACGCGCGCCTGCCATTCCTCGGCAGCCACCTGGCCGCGGATCGACTTGAAGTTGGTCGTGTAGTTCATCAACGATGCGCGTTCACGGGGTGAGGTGAGCCCGCCGGCAGCATAGGCCCGCCGATCCGCAAGGCCAAGGGAGCCGGACAAGGGGGCGGGGAGACGAGCGGAAGGCCCCACAGCTGATGCTCCAATCGCTCCGGCAGCACTTGCGCGGCCCCGAGCAGACGGGATAGGCTCAATTCATGCAGCTCATCGCTTATTACGTCGTGTTCATGATTGCCGGCGACCTCGCTGCCTATTTGCTCGGGCTCATCGTCGAGCGCGAGTTCGGCGGACAGGTCAGCCTGATCGTGTTCCTTTTCCTCTATTTCGCGTTCCTGTACGTGGCTTGGCTGCTGGCGGTGTGGTTCACGCGGCCCGAGCGCGGCGGGGCGGTCGGCGTCCGGCCGAGCTGACCACCGGCTTGTCTATCGCTCATCCCGGTCGTCTCGCAGCTCCTGCATGAGCTGCGCGAACGCGGCTACGGGCTTACGCGGGGGTGCGCCGGCGGTGTCAGCCATCCCTGCCGAACCGCTTCGGCCAGCATGGTATCGGACAACAGCGCGCTTCGGCCGGCGCGAGGCGGGACGAGCTCGGCGACGAGACGATCACGGTCGGTCACCAGCACGGTCTCGCCGCCGGCAGCCAGACGGACATACTCGCTGAGCTTGTTCTTCAGGGTCTTCAGGCCGACCACAAGCATGCGCACAAGGTAGCTCCTGGAGGCTACATTGGCGATATGCGAGTCCGGCGCCCGCTCCGGTCGATAACGAACTGATGTCCGTGGTAGATCACCAGCCCTACAGTCGCGCCAGCTGCTCGGCGATCGGCGGCGGCACCCAGCCCGCCTCGATGCCGAGATCGGCCAGGATCACCTGCGCCGCGTTGTAGCCGGGGAGGCCCGTGATGTTGCCGCCGGGATGGCTGCTCGAGCCGCAGAGATAGAGGCCGCCGATCTCGGTGCGGTAGGAGCCCGCCCCGGCGAAGGGCCGCTCATATCCGACCTGCCCGTTGGCGAAGGCGCCGACCAGGAGATCGCCCTCGCGCATGTTGGGCAGGCAGCGCTCGACATCGAGCGGCGAGCGGGCAAACCAGTCGATAGTGGCATCCCCGAGATTCGGCGCATAGCCGCGCCAGAACTCGAGCATGCGCCCGGCATGCGCCTCGCGCATGCGATCCCAGTTGCCGGGATCGCCGTGCAGGCGGTAGGGCAGCTTCTCCCACATGAAGGCGGTGTGGAAGCCCTTCGGCGCCTGGCTCGGGTCGAACAGGGTCGGGCAGGCGCCCCACATCACGCTCGGCGGAATGGTGCCGGCCTCGTGGTGGCGCACGATGGCTTCGAACCGGGCGACGTCATCGAGCCCGAGAATCACCATGAAGGCCTGCGCCAGCTCGGGATGGGCGTCGCCGGCGCGATAGCGCGGCGGCTCCCGCAGGTTGAGGTTGAGCGCGAAGAGCGGCGCGAGCAGGTTGTATCGAAACCGTGCGGCGCCGTCCCGCAGGCTCGGCGGCATCAGCGACCGATCGATCAGCTCGACGAATGTCTGCTGGGGATTGAGCGAGGAGGCGACGAGGTGGCGTGCCATGAAGACCTCGCCCGCGGCGGTCTCGACACCCACCGCGCGTCCGCCCTCGACCAGGATGCGCGAAGGCTCGCTCAGCACCCGGATCTCGCCGCCGTGCTCGCGCACCGCGGATTCCAGCGCCCGCGCCAGTGCGGCCGAGCCGCCGCGCGACATCTGTGCCTTCGCCGGGCTCGCCAGCAGCGCGGCGATATGGTGGCCGAAGCCGGGGAGGCGCAGGTCGACCTCGCGCAGCCCGTTGAAGAAGAGAAGCCCGGCCTTGACCGTGGGATGCTCGAATTCGCGCTCGACGAACTCGAGCGGCGATGCGGCGCTCACCTCGAGCAGGCGGCGGCCGGCACTGCTTTTCGCCAGGAGCGCGCGGCGCTCCGGCGCCGGCAGCGGCGGGGAGCGGCTCTCGGGCACCAGGATGTGGCGCACGATGGGCACGAACTCGTCGTGCCAGCGCCGCAGCGCCTGCGCATCGCGGGCGCTGAAGCGGGCGAAGGATTCGACGGTTCGGTCGATATCGGTCCACCATTCGAGCGCGCGGCCGGCATCGGTGACGAGCGCGACGTTGAGCTCGGGCTCGATATAGCGGGCGCCGTGACGCTCGAGCTCGAGGTCCGCGTACCACGGCATGGCGGTGGCCGCGCGCTGGAAGAAGCCGTGGGTGTTGTGGAGGAAACCGGGATAGCGCGGGTCCTCGAGGGTGGCGAGCCCGCCGCCGACCACGGCCTTGCGCTCGATCGCCAGCGTGTGCATCCCCGCCTTGCCGAGATAGGCCTGCAGGATGAGCCCGTTGTGCCCGGCGCCGAGGATGACGGCGTCCCAGGTCGACATCACACCACCGTCTGGTGGCGCTCGATGCAGACCCGCAGGACCTCACCGGGCTCGCGCTTCCACCAGTTCTCGGCGGAAAGGATCTCCACCTCGCAATGCCCGCGGTAGCCGGCCGCCTCAACCATGGCGCGGATCACGCGGAGATCGATGACGCCGTCGCCCATCATGCCGCGGTCGAGCAGGAGATCGCGGGTCGGCACCAGCCAGTCGTTCACGTGGTAGGCGAGGATGCGCCGGCCGGCGCGGGCAATCTCGCGCGCGAGATCGGGATCCCACCACACGTGATAGACGTCGACGACGACGCCGATCCCCTCGCCCAGCTCGTCACAGAGGTCATTCGCCTGCGCGAGCGTGTTCACGCAGGCGCGGTCGGCGGCGTACATCGGATGCAGCGGCTCGATCGCCAGCGGCACGCCGGCCTGGCGGGCATGCGGGAGCAGCGCCCCGAGCGCGTCGCGCACCTGGCTGCGGGCACCGGCAAGGTCGCGTGAATCGCGCGGCAGGCCGCCGACCACCAGGACCAGGCAGCGCGCTCCGATCGCCGCCGCCTCGTCGACCGCACGGCGGTTGTCGTCGAGAGCGGCGCGCCTTCCTGCCTGGTCGGCGGCGGTGAACATGCCGCCGCGGCAGAGCCCGGTGACGGTCATCCCGTGCGCGCGGATGAGCTCGCCCGCGCGTACGAGCCCGCAGCCCTGCACGATGTCGCGCCAGGGCGATATCGCGTTCACCCCGGCGCGCGCACAGCCCTCCAGCAGCTCGGCCAGGCTCCACTGCTTCACCGTCGCCGAATTGATGGAGATGAGCGCCCGGTCCTGCGAGAGGTCGCGCATCAGGCGGCCACGCCGCGGGTGGCCATCACCCAGCGCATGCGCGCGGCCGCGCGCTCGGGATCGGCCAAAAGCCCGGCGGCATCGGCGAGCCGGAACAGCTCGGCGAGGTGCAGCGTCGAGCGCGCGCTCTCCTGGCCGCCGATCAGGGTGAAATGCTCCTGCAGGCCGTTGAGATAGGCCATGAACACCACGCCGGTCTTGTAGAACCGGGTGGGCGCCTTGAAGACATGACGCGAGAGCGGCAGCGTCGGCGCCAGGATCTCGTGGAAGCTTTGCCTGTCGCCGCCGGCAAGCGCGCCCAGCGCTGCTGCCGCCGCAGGCGCGATGACGTCGAAGATTCCCAGAAGCGCATCGGAGAAGCCGCGCGCATCGCCCTCGATCAGCTCCGAATAGTTGAAGTCGTCGCCGGTATACATGCGCACGCCCTGCGGGAGGCGCCGCCGCATTGCGACCTCCTTGTCCTTGTCGAGCAGCGACACCTTCACTCCGTCGACCTTGGCGGCACTGGCGGTAACGACCTCGACGGCGACCTCCATCGCCTTGTCGTGGCTCGTGTGGCCCCAGTATCCCGCGAGCGCGGGATCGAACATCTCGCCCAGCCAATGAATGATGACCGGCTCCCTCACCTGGCCGAGGATGCGCCCGTACACCCTGGCGTAGTCGTCGCTGCCGCGCGCCGCCTTCACCAGCGCGCGGCTCGCCATCAGCACGATACGCCCGCCGAGCTTCTCGATTGCCGCGCACTGCTCCTCGTAGGCCCCGATCACGTCGTCGAGGGTGACGTCCGGGCGCGGTTCGAGCTGGTCCGTGCCGGCCCCCGAGGCGAGCAAGGCGCCCGGGGTGTCCTTCGCGGCGTCGATGCTGCGGCGGATGAGCTCGAGTGAAGCCGGCCAATCCAGGCCCATGCCGCGCTGGGCGGTATCCATGGCCTCGGCGACGCCGAGCCCCAGCGACCACAGGTAGCGCCGGAACGCGATGGTCCGCTCCCAGTCGACCGCCGCCTCGAGCCAGGGCTCGGCATCGGCCAGCGGATCGGCGACCACGTGCGCGGCGGCATAAGCGATCCGGTTGAACGGGGAAGCGGCCTTCGGGAATGCGCGCGGCGGCCGCGTGGCATACCGCTCGATGCGGCCGTAGGCGACTGGCAGATTGAGCGTAGCCACGTGATTGATCCCTGATCCGGCGAATGGGCTCCGCCCGCTACCCTGAACACGCTGCCGCGCCGCGGGCGGCAAGGCGGTCCGGCCGCCGCGCCGAGCGGGCTTGCCGCGGCGAGGGATCTTGCCGATCCTGCCTCACAGCTGCAACGGCGGGAGGTCGATCCAGCGCCGCTCCTTCCAGCTCCTCAGTCCCGCCTCGGCCAGCTGGACGCCCTTGGCGCCTTCGAGCAGCGTCCACTTGAACGGGGCGCCTTCCTCGAGATGCCGGATGAACATCTCCCATTCCAGCTTGAAGCCGTTGTCGTAGGTGGCGCTGTCGGGCACCTCGCTCCAGGTCGCGAAGAAATCGATCGGCTGCGGCACATCCGGATTCCACACCGGCCGCGGCGTGTTCACGCGCGGCTGGCTCCAGCATTTCTGCAGCCCGGCCACCGCCGATCCGTGGGTGCCGTCGACGTGAAAGGTGACGAGATCGTCGCGCCGCACCCGCGTGCACCAGGAGCTGTTGATATGCGCGACGATGCCGCCCTCGAGCAGGAACGTCGCATAGGCGGCGTCGTCGACGTCGACCTTGTAAGGCTTGCCGTTCTCGTCCCAGCGCTCGGGGATGTGCGTCGCGCCCAGGCAGGACACGCTTTTCACCTCGCCGAACAGATTGTCGAGGACGTAACGCCAATGGCAGAGCATGTCGAGGATGATGCCGCCGCCGTCCTTCTTGCGGTAGTTCCACGACGGGCGCTGCGCCGGCTGCCAGTCGCCTTCGAAGACCCAGTAGCCGAACTCGCCGCGCACCGCGATGATGCGGCCGAAGAAGCCGGCCTCGACCAGCATCTTGAGCTTGATCAGGCCGGGAAGGAACAGCTTGTCCTGCACGACCCCGTGCCTGATGCCGGCCTTGCTCGCGGCTCCGGCAACGCTCACGGCGTCATCCAGGGTCTCGGCTATGGGCTTCTCGCAATAGACGTCCTTGCCGGCTGCGATCGCCTTGCGAATGAGCCCGGCACGCAGCCTGGTGGTGGCGGCATCGAAAAAGAGCGTGTCCTTCCTGTCGGCGAGCGCCGTGTCGAGGTCGGTGGTCCAGCGGGTTATCCCGTGCGCCAGCGCGAGCCGCTCGAGCTTGGCTCGATCGCGGCCGACCAGGAGCGGATCGGGCATCACCCGATCGCCGTTCTCGAGCGCGACCCCGCCCTGCGCGCGAATGGCGAGGATCGAGCGAATCAGATGCTGGTTCATCCCCATGCGGCCGGTGACGCCGTTCATGATGATGCCGAGTCGTCGTTGCGCCATGCAGGGGTCCTTTCCGCAGACAGATGTCAGTTGTCAGATGTCAGAGGTCAGATATCTGACTGGCATATGACATCAGATGTGGGATGTCGGATCTGACGTCTAATGACATCTGACATCTGACATCCGACCTCTGACCTCACTCCGCCGTCCAGCCGCCGTCGAGCACGAGGGCCGACCCGGTCATCAACGAGGAGGCATCGGAGGCGAGAAACACGATGGCGCCGGTCAGCTCCTCGAGCTGGCCGAGGCGGCCGAGCTTGATCTTCGCGAGAACCTCGTCGCGGAACGCCTTGTTCTGGAAGAAGGGCCGCGTCATCGGCGTCTCGAGGAAGGTCGGACCCAGGCTGTTGACGCGGATGTTGTGCGGCGCAAGCTCGATGGCCATCGCCTTGGTGAAGCCTTCCATCGCGTGCTTGGAGGCGCAGTAGACGCTGCGCCGCGCGGCGCCGACATGGCCCATCTGCGAGGAGACGTTGATGATCGAGCCGGCGCGGCCCGCCTCGATCAGCCGCCGCGCCACCGCCTGCGCCATGAAGAAGGCCGCGCGCACGTTGAGCGCGAAGATCGCATCGAAGTCCTCGACCTTCACGTCCACGAGCATGGCCGGGCGGTTGGTGCCGGCGTTGTTGACGAGCACGTCGAACGGCTCCGCCGCGGCGATGCGCCGGAAGACCGCATCGAGATCGGTGACGTCAAGCGGCAGCGCCTCGGCCCGCTCGCCGCGGGCGCGGATCGCCTGCGCGGCCGCCTCGATCTCGGCAGACGTGCGGGCGACGACCGTCACCTCGGCGCCGGCCTGTGCCAGCGCCGAGGCGGCGGCAAGCCCGATGCCGCGACCGCCGCCGGTGACCAGCGCGCGCTTGCCGTCGAGGCGGAACGACGGCGTCCTGGCAAGCTCGACCGTCATCTGGCGTCGCCGGCCGCGGCGGCGACCTTCACTCCGCCGCCTGCGCGTAGGGGACGTTGCGGCCGGCATAGCGGCGCAGCCGAATGTTCGCCTGCTCGGCGTGAGCGTGGAAGCCTTCGAGGATGCACAGCCGCGAGCAGTACTCCCCGATCAGCACCGACGCCTCGTCGGTCAGCACCTTCTGGTAGGTGCAGGTCTTGAGGAACTTGCCCACCCAGAGCCCGCCGGTGTAGCGGGCCGCCTTCCGGGTCGGCAGGGTGTGGTTGGTTCCGATCACCTTGTCGCCGTAGGCGACATTGGTGCGCGGACCGAGGAACAGCGAGCCGTAGTTCTGCATCCTGGCGAGGAAGAAATCGGGGTCGCGGGTCATCACCTGCACGTGCTCGGAGGCGACGCGGTCGGCCTCCCGCACCATCTCCTCCTCGTCGGCGCACAGGATCACCTCCCCGAAATCGGCCCACGCCTTGCCCGCGAGATCCGCGCTCGGCAGCATCCGCAGGAGCCGCTGCACCTGCTCCAGGGTGTCGCCCGCGAGCTTCTCGGAGCTGGTGATCAGCACCGCCGGTGAGGTCGGGCCGTGCTCGGCCTGGCCGAGCAGATCGGTCGCGCACATCTCGCCGTCGACGCTGTCGTCGGCGATGAGCAGCGTCTCGGTCGGTCCGGCGAGGAGGTCGATGCCGACGCGGCCGAACAGCTGGCGCTTGGCCTCGGCCACGTAGGCGTTGCCCGGGCCGACGATCATGTCGACGGGGGAGATGGATTGGGTGCCGAGCGCCATCGCCGCCACCGCCTGCACCCCGCCCAGCACATAGATCTCGTCGGCACCGCCGAAATGCATGGCGGCGACGATCGCCGGATGCGGGCCGCCCTTGAACGGCGGCGCGCAGGCGATGATGCGCTTCACCCCGGCGACGCGGGCAGTGACGATCGACATATGCGCGGAAGCGACCATCGGGTAGCGTCCGCCGGGGACGTAGCAGCCGATCGAGCTGACCGGGATGTGCCTGTGGCCGAGCACGACACCGGGCAGCGTCTCGACCTCGAGCTCGCGCAGCGTGTCCTTCTGCTTCTGCGCGAAATTGCGCACCTGCGCCTGCGCGAACCGGATGTCATCGAGGTCGCGCCTGCCGACCTCCCCGATTGCCCGCTCGATCTCGGCGTCGGAGAGCTTGAACGCGGGCGGCGACCAGCCGTCGAACCTCTCCGAGAGCTCGCGCACCGCCGCGTCGCGCCGGGCCTCGACCTCGTTCAGAATCTGCTCGACGGTCTCGCGCACCTTGGCATCGGCGGCCTTGATCGCGCCTGCATCCATTCCCCGCTTGAGGTAGCGCGCCATGGCATCCTCCCCTGCTCGCTGAGACGCCCATCGGCTCTTCACCGGCCCCCAGTGACAGCTTCGCCGCCAAGACGAGCGGGGCCCGACGGGGCCGCCATCATATACGACAATCGATACGGTGCTGGCGAATGCCGCGGCAATCCCGCTCAGGCCGGAGCTACCCCGGCCGATGCAGGCAGGAATATCGCTGCACCAGCCGCCGGCTCTCCGCCGGAATGGCAGCCGAGCGCTCGGCGCTCGCCGTAGCGGTTCGGCAGCTCAGCCAGAAGAAGCTCGCATCGGGGTCGACGACCAGCCGTGCAGGCGCAAAGGCGGGGGCGACGAGGACGGAAAGAAACGGGGTGGTGGAGAACCACGACACCCGGTTGAGATCGGCGCTGATCCGACGCGAGGAGACGAAACGGGGGTCCCCCAGCGCGGGGTCCGACGCCGCCCCCATGGCAAGCGCGCGGACGGCGCGGGTGTATCGCGACCAGGCATTCACGTATTTCGCCGTCTCGACCGCATGCACGAGGAGCACGAGCCCGAGCGCACCGATGACGGCTCGAGCCGCCGCCGGGGTCTCGAGCGCCGCGGTCGGTCTCCGCAGCCATCCCGGGAGCGGACGCAGGCGGCCGTCGGCGGCCAAATCCTGCACCGTGGCCAACGCGCCCAACACCGGCAAAGCGAGGATGAGCGCGGTGCGCAGATAGTACCTGTCCTCGGCGTGGAGCGCGCGGTCGAGCCACGACCAGTGCACGACCAGCGCAGCCGCGATCCCGAAGCCGGCATAGAGGAAGGCGTTTTTCGGCGCCAGCCGGCGAAGCGCCCGCAGCCCGATCGCGTAGCCCGCGAGCGTTGCAACCAGGAGCACGGGCAAAGGCCGGCCCATGATCGCGGGATCGAAGACGTGCAGTGCGGCTCGTCGCATGACCGCAGCCATGTAGTCATCGGGCGGCAGCACGAGCCGCACGGCAGCCCAGATGCACCCGACCGCGGCGAGCATGCACACGGCGCCGGCCAATCTCGAGTCGCGGTCTCGCCGGAGCAGCAACGTTCCCACCAGCGAGACTGCAAGGACCACGGCGGCCTCATGGGTGAAGAGGAGCGCCAGCAGCAGCAGGAAGAGCAGGATGCTCCCGCCGATGCCGCGCGGCCCGTAGTGGCAGATGGCAAGCGTCGGCCAGAACAGCGCGTGCGCCATCCACATCTCGGTCGGGAAGCCGAACACGAGCGGGCAGAGGCACGCGGTCGAGGCGCAGGCGTAGCTGAAGATGACCCGGCACGGCGACCGGTCAGCCGCGCAGGTCGCCACGAGACCAAGGAGCGGCGCCGCGAAGAACAGCAACCCGTAGAGCACGATGCCGCCACCGGCATCAGCCGTCAGGCGGACGTAGAGTTGAGCGGGGACGTAGCTGAACAGATAGACGAAGAGGCGGCCGGATATGTTGTGCCAATGGAACGCCCACGCGTCGTCGACCGCCACCGCGTAGGAGAAGATCGAGCCGTCGGCATACATCTGCAGCCGGTAGAGAAGCCCGATGACGACGAACAGGACGGCGCAGGACAACCCGGCGGCGACGGCGAACGCGCGCAGGAGGGCGCCGGGCGCGCTCGTGACGCGACCGCCGGACGCGTCGTCGAGGCTGCCTGCGGCCGAAACTTCGGCTCCCATGCCGCCCATATTGCTCCCCGGCTCGAATGAAGCGGTGGAGTGGCGATCATACGCCGAGATGGCGCTGCAGGATCTCCGGCTGCGCCTTGATCTGCGCCGCCGCCGCCTCGTGCACGATGTGTCCGTTGTTGATGATATAGGCGCGCTGCGCCAGCGCCAGCGTCGCCGCCAGGTTCTGCTCGACCAGCACGATCGTCTGTCCGGCATCGACCAGCTTGCGGCAGGCGGCCATCAGGTCGCGCACGATCACCGGCGCCAGCCCTTCGAACGGCTCGTCGAGCAGGATGATCTTGGGATCGCGAACGAGCGCGCGGGCGATTGCCAGCATCTGCTGCTCGCCCCCGGAAAGATCGGTGCCGCGGCTGCGGCGGCGAGCCGCCAGCCGCGGGAACAGCTCGTAGATCCGCTCGAGCGGCCACGGCCTCGACGCGGTCAGGCTCGCCAGCACGACGTTCTCCTCCACGCTCAGGCTTCCGAAGATGCGCCGCTCCTCCGGCACCAGCTGCACCCCCGCCCGCGCCATGACGTGGGCCGGCCTGCCCGCCACCTCCGCGCCGGCAAGCCTGATCGAGCCGGTGCGCGGCCGCAGCAGGCCCATGAGAGTCTTGAGCGTGGTGGTCTTGCCGGCGCCGTTGCGACCGAGCAGCGCCACCACCTCGTGCGCCTCGACCCGCAGCGCAATGTCGAACAGGATGTGCGAATCGCCGTAATAGGCGTTGAGCGCCTCGACCTCGAGCAGGCTCATGGCGCGTGCACTCCGCCGAGATAGGCCTCCTGGACGGCAGCGTTGGCCCTGACCTCCTCGGGGGTCCCTTCGACGAGGACCCGGCCTTCGTGAAGAACCGTGATCCGCTCGGCCAGCTCGAAGATCGCGTCCATGTCGTGGTCGATGACCACCATGGTCCGGCTGCGCCGGATCGATTTGAGAAGCTGCACCGTCTCCAGCCGCTCGCGCGGGCTCATCCCGGCGAGCGGCTCGTCCAGCAGCAGCAGCCGCGGATCGATGGCGAGCGCCAGCCCGATCTCGAGCCGCCGCTTCTCGCCATAGGCGAGCTCGGAGACCGGCAGCTCGGCGCGGCCGCTCAGCTGCACGAGCGCCAGCGTGTCCGCCACCCGCTTGTCGAGACCGGCGACGGCGTGGACCGACTTCAGCAGATCCAGGCGGAATGCCCCGCGCTGCTGGGCCAGCGCGGCAATGGTGATGTTGTCGCGCACGGTGAGATGGGTGAACAGCTGGTTGATCTGGTAGCTCTTGGTGAGGCCGCGCTGGCAGACCGCGGTGACGTCGTCGCCGGTGATGTCGAGTCCTTCGAACAGGATGCTGCCCGAGGTCGGCGCCACCTCCGAGGTCAGCATCTTGAAGAACGTGGTCTTGCCCGCCCCGTTCGGCCCGATGATCCCGCGCAGCTCGCCGCGGCGAACGGTGAAGTCGATGCTGTCGTTGGCGACGAGGCCGCCATAGCGCTTGGTGAGGCCGCGGGTCTGCAGGATCGCCTCGCCGTCCGCCCCGGGCTGCGCCGCCGCAACGGGCTTCACGAGCGGCGAGCCCGCGGAGGCCCCGGCCGAGGCTGCCACCGCGCTCGGATCGGACTCCGCCGCCTCCTGCTGCTGGCCGCGCCGGCTCACGAGCCGCACCAGATCCGCCACGCCTCCGAGAATGCCGCGGCGCAGGAAGCAGACCAGCAGCACGAACACCACGCCGAGCACGAGCTTCCAGGTCGCGCCCAGGCCGAGCGCGGCCTGCAGGAAATCGCTCAGGCCCAGCCAGAGGGTTGCGCCGAGCAGGGGGCCGAACAGCACGCCGGTGCCGCCGATCACCGTCTGCATGACCAGCTGGCCCGAGGTCTCGAAGGTGAACGCGTCCGGCGGCATGAACGCCTGCAGCACCCCGAGCAGCCCGCCGGCGAACCCGGCATAGGCCGCGGCGATGACGAAGGCGGTGAGCTTGTAGCCGTGAACGTCGTGACCGACCGCCGCCGCGCGCAGCGGGTTGTCGCGAATGGCGCTCAATATGACGCCGACCGGGGACCGCACGATGCGCATCGCGATCACGATCCCGATGAAATACCAGAAGGCCAGGAAGGCGTAGAGCGACCAGTCGGAGTCGAACCGGATGGTGGTGAAGCCGAGATAGAGGCTCGGGGTCGGCACCCCGGGCAGCCCGTTCTCGCCGCCGGTATAGTCCGCGAGCGGATTGAACTCCACGAAGTAGAACACCTCCGCAATCGCCACGGTGATCATGGCGAAATAGATGCCGGTGCGCCGCAGCGCAATGAGCCCGACCAGGTAGCCGACCGCGGCGGCCGCGAGCATGCCGATGAGCAGGGCGGCGACCACGTTGGGAAACCCCGCGCGCGTGAGCAGATAGGCGGCGACGAAGCCGCCGGTGCCGTAGAACGCCGACTGCCCGAACGACAGCAGGCCGGTAACTCCGAAAAGAATGTCGAAGCCGATGCCGAACAGGCCCCAGACCAGGACGCGATTGACGGTGTTGGGAGCAAATCCGATCTGCGGCAGCACGAACGGCGCGGCGATCAGCCCAACGGCTGTAAGCGTCTCGACCAGCAGCGGGCGTTGCCTGCGCATCGGATGATCGCGTTCATTCCCGGCTGGCGGTGCCGAGCAGGCCGTACGGACGAACCACGAGCACCAGCGTCATCGCGGCGAACAGCATGACGTAGGAATAGCCGGGATTGATCATCGAGGTGATGCTGATGATCTGTCCGGCGATCAGGCCGCCCAGCACGGCGCCCGGGAACGAGCCGACGCCGCCGATGACCACGACGACGAAAGTCTGCACCAGGATCGCCTGCCCCATATCGGGCGTGAGCGACACCACCGGCGCGTTGACGATGCCGGCGAAGCCCGCCGCCATCGCGCCGACGCCGAAAACGAGCATGAAGATCCGGTAGACGTCGATGCCGAGCGCGTCGACCATGGCCGAATCCTCGATGCCGGCCCGCACGATCATGCCGACGCGGGTGCGGTAGAGCACCAGATAGAGCGCCAGCAGCGCCGCCGCGACGATGCCGACCAGCGCCAGCCGATAGGTCGGATAGAACATGAAGCCGAGCGGGGTGATCCCCGCGGCCCAGGACGGCGCGGGGACCACCTTGGAGAGGCTGCCGAAGAGGAAGCGAACGACCTCGACGAACACGATAGCCAGGCCGAAGGTGACCAGCAGCTGGTCCTCGGGCGGGCGGCTGTAGAAGTGACGGATGATGATGCGCTCCAGCACCACCCCGACGAGCCCGACAAAGAGCGTGCCGGCGAGCACGGCGACGAGGTACGAGCCGGTGTGGGCGTAGGCGACGTAGCCGGCGTAACCGCCGAGCATGAACATGGCGCCGTGCGCGAGGTTGAGGACACCGAGCGTGCCGTAGATGATCGTCAGGCCGGAGGAGATCAGCGCCAGCAGGGCGCCGAGCACCAGGCCGTTGAACATCTGCGATGCGAGATTGACCCAGTTGACCACGCAGCGGCCTCGCGCACGGAGCGTCAGCTCGGCATCAGGTGTAATCGCCGAGATGGCAGCCGAACGCGTCCGGGCTCTGCATCAGCGCCGCACCGGGAACCACCTCGGTGACCTCCCAGAAGTCCTCCTTGTTGCGCATGTCGCTCGGTTTCTTGCCGCGAACGATGATCACCGGCCGAACGAGCTGGTGGTCGGCCGCGCGCCAATAGACCTCGCCGACGAGCGACTGGACCTTGCGCCCGGCCTCGTAGGACTTGATGACCGCGGGCGGATAGAACGTGCCGGCGTTCTCGACCGCCTCCGCCCAGAGGGCAAACTGCATGTACGCGTTCTCGGCGCCCCATTCCGGACGGGAGCCGTATTTCGCCTGGAAGGTCTCGACGAACATCTTCGCCAGCGGAAATTTGTCCTCGAGCGTCCACCAGAAATCGGTGGCGGCGTACACGCCCTGAGTGATCTCCGCCCCCACCTCCGGGGCAAGGAAGGGGATCTGATAGGGAATCACCAGCTTGAGCCGGGGCAGGATTCCGAACTGCTTGGCCTGCTGGGTGGACAGGACCGCGTCGTGACCCCAGTTCACGTTGATCAGGATCTCGGCATCGGAGTTGGCGATGTTCGTCAGATACGAGCTGTAGTCGGGCGCGCCGAGCGGCGAGACCTGGTTGGTGACCATCGTCCAGCCGCCGTTCTTGGTCAGATAGTCGTTCATCGACTTGGTGACCGTATGGCCGTAGGTGTAGTCCGGCGTCATGTACGCGGCCTTGCGGTTCTTGCCGAAGGTCTTCACCAGCACCGGGCCGAGCGCATTGGCCGCCGTCTCGCCGTAGAAGTCCTGGCGGAATCCGTAGCGCACGCAGTCCTTGCCGGTGGTGTCGTTCGAGCCGGAGATGCCGGCGACGTAGAGCACCTTCTCGCGCTGCGCGAACTTGTTGAGCGCCACTGCCACCGCGCTCGAGGTCGAGCCGGTCATCAGGACCGCCTTGTTCTCGGTGATGAAGCGCTGCTGCTCCTGCACCGCCTCGTTCGGCTTGGCCGCCGAGTCAGCGACCCCGTATTTCACCTCCTTGCCGAGCACGCCCTTGGTCGTCTTCGGCGACATCTTCCTGATCAGCTCGTGCCCGGTATTAATGTGCTCGACCGCGAGCTGATAGCCCTTGAGCTCGTCCTCTCCCTGCACCGCATAGGTGCCGGTGCGCGGCACCGTGATGCCGATGAACACCGAATTGCCGGAAGAGCCGGCGGGCCAGGTTCCGATCGGCGGCCCCTCGCCGACCGCGTGCGCCGGCATCGTCAGAGCCGAGGGCAGCAAAGCGCCCCCGACAATTCCGGCGCCGGTCCGCAGCACGCCGCGCCGCGAAACTGCGCCCCTCGGAGCGGGAAGTAGACTTCGAATTGGCGATGACATCTGG
>DASXAP010000328.1:0-3234 GCA_036406655.1 Xanthobacteraceae bacterium
CGGGATTGCGCGCGACCGCGGCACGAAACAGGTTGGCAAGGCTCGGATCGTAGCGCCCGAGCGGGGTGCGCGAGCGAAGCCTCCGGCTCCCGTCGGCCGCAAGCTCGTAGGCGATGTCCGGGCGGGCGAGGGCGATCGGCCGCGGCGGTGCGCGTTCGAGGTCAGCCTGCCCGGCGGCGCGAGGGGAGCTCATCCGACGCTGTCCTCCGGGCGAACGCGCCGATCGGCGCGGGTCCGATCATGAATGGCCTCGGTGTCGGGTCCGGATGCCGGCCCGCTCGCGGGCGCCGCTCACTGGCTCACCAGCGGGCAGCCGCCCTCGCGCAGCGGCCGAAAGGCCTGCTCCGCCGGGATCGTGGTCACGAGCTTGTAGATGTCCCACGCCCCCGTCGACTCCGCGGGCGATTTCACCTGGAACAGATACATGGGATGCACCTTGCGGCCGTCGGCGCGGATCGCGCCCTTGCCGAACAGCGGATCGACGGTCGGCATCGCTTTCATAGCCGCGACCACGGCCCGGCCGTCGGTCGCCGCGCCCAGCTTGTCCACTGCCTTGAGATAATGGAGCACGGCTGCGTAGACGCCGGCCTGCATGTCGTTGGGCATGTTGTGCTTGGGGTGGCGCGCCTGGAAGCGCAGGGCAAAGGCACGGCTCGCCTCGTTCATGTCCCAATAGAACGGGACCATCAGCAGGATGCCCTGGGATGCCGGCAGGCCCAGGGCCCGAACGTTGTTCTGGCCCATGATCAGGGCGAGGAGCTTCTGGCTCCTGCCGAGCCCGAACTCGCCCGCCTGCTTGAGCGAGTTCGAGGTGTCGCCGCCGGCATTGGCGAAGGCGATGGCCTCCGCGTGCGAGCTTTGCGCCTGCAGCAGGAGCGAGGAGAAATCGCTCGTCCCGATCGGGTGCCGCGCCGAGCCGAGCACCTTGCCGCCCTGGCTCACGATCTCGCTCGCGAACTGCTTCTCGAGATCGTGCCCGAAGGCGTAATCGGCAGTGATGAAGAAGACCGACTTCACCCCTTGGCTGGCGATCGCCCGGGCGAGGCCGTGGCCATAGGCCCAGGTGTCATAGGTCCAATGCACGGTGTTGGGCGAGCATTTCTCGCCGGTCAAGGCGGCGGTGCCGGCGCCCGATCCGATCAGCACCTTGTTGCGGTCGCGGGCGATCTCGTTGACGGCGAGCGCAATCGCCGAGTTCGGCACGTCGGCGATCATCTCCACGCCTTCGTTCTCGATCCAGCGGCGGGCGATCTGCGCGCCCAGGTCGGTCTTGTTCTGATGGTCTCCGGACAGCACCTCGACCCGGCGCCCGGCCGCCTTGCCGCCGAGGTCCTCGACCGCCATCTGCGCGGCGAGCAGCGACCCGGGACCCTGGTCGTCGGAATAGACGCCGGACATGTCGTTGAGCACCCCGATGCGGAGGGGCTCGGCGCCGGTCTGGGCATGGGCCGGAAAGGTCAGCGCTGAAGCGAGCATGGCGAGGAGGATCGCGCGCAAGGTCATGGGCTGCTCCTTATCCGTCGTCGGGCCCGGCGGCTGTGGTTGGGCGTCGCGAGCGACCGCCAAGGCGAGACCGAGGAAGTATTTTATCCGGGGGTCATATGGCAATGGGCATCTGCCGGCGCGGGCCTCGCACCCGCCCGCAGGCTGGGGGACGCGCGCTCTTGAGCGGCACCGCCCCGAAGTGGCAGTTTAGGGAGCGCCGCGTGCGCCGGCACCGGCGAGGGGAGCGTTGGGAACGATGCCTGAAACTCACGTCTCTGCGCCCGGCGAGGCGGTCACCGCGGCCCTCCTGGTGATCGGCAACGAAATCCTGTCCGGGCGCACCAAGGACAAGAACATCGGCTATATCGCCGAATATCTCACCGCGGTCGGAATCGACCTCATGGAGGTCCGCATCGTCGGCGACGAGGAGGCCGCGATCGTCGAGGCGATCAACGCGCTGCGCCGGCGCCATACCTACGTCCTCACCACCGGCGGCATCGGGCCGACGCACGACGACATCACCGCCGATTGCGTCGCCAAGGCGTTCGGCGTGTCGATCGACATTGACCCGCGCGCGCTCGCGATCCTGCACGAGCGGCTCGCCGCGACCGGCGCCGAGATGAACGAAGCGCGGCTGCGCATGACGCGCATTCCCAAAGGTGCCGACCTGGTTCTGAACAAGGTGTCGGGCGCGCCCGGCTTCTGGATCGAGAACGTGATCGTCATGGCCGGGGTGCCCTCGATCATGCAGGCCATGCTCGACGAGGTGGCTCCCAAGCTCAAGACCGGGGTGCGGATGCTGTCGCAGACGGTGCGCGCCGATGCGCGCGAAGGCGACATCGGCACCCAGCTCGGCGAGATCGCCAAGGCCAATCCCGAGGTCGCGATCGGCAGCTATCCGTTCTTCGATTCCCAGCGCGGGCCCAATACCAACGTGGTGCTGCGTGCTCGCGACCCGCAAAAGCTCGCCGCGGCGACGCGGGCGGTCGAGGACATGCTGCTCCGGGTCCGGGGGGCGCAATCCGTCTAGTGGACTGGTTCTAACGGTTGATTCCGCCCGTGTCCCGGCTGCGGTGCAGCGCGAGCGCTTGCGAAGCGGTGCACCGCTGAGCCGGGACCGTTCCAAAGACGGTGTCCGGAACGGTCCCGGGTCTGCAGCGCACCACTTCGTGCTGCGCCGCGCCCGGGACACACGTCGATGCAGCACTCCGGCTGCCGGCTCATCACGCCCGCCGGCTCTGTCCCCGCCCGCTTGCCGATGCGACCTGCCCGCTCCGTCTGCGCCGGCCTCGGCCACGACCTCGACACGTTTTGCCGATCATCTCGCGCCTCGGCGTCCGCATCCCGTCTGCAGGGAAGGGAGGTCCCCCCATGCTTCGCTTCGTTCGCGTCGTGGCTGCGGCCGCGCTGCTGCTGGTGCTCTCGCTCGTGCCCGCCGGTGCCGCCGACAAGCAGTTCAAGCGCGACGATCTCGCCGACGCGGCGATCAAGCTCGAAGCCCAGATAAAGAGCGAAGCCGGTCCGGTGACGAAGCCGGCAGCCGCGCTGAAGCGCGAGGCGGACGCCGCCTTCCAGCGCAACGACTTCCGCCTCGGCATGCAGGTGCTCGGCCAGATCGTGGCGGTCGCCCCCGGCGACAGCGCCAACTGGCTGCGGCTTGCCAAGGCGGTCCTGACGATCCGGCCGAGCAACGATCGCGAGCGGAGCTTGCTCTTCGAACGCGCCGCCAGCGCTGCCTATCTCGCCTAC